>NZYO01000002.1 GCA_002702235.1 Gammaproteobacteria bacterium | reverse complement strand
TGGAACCGTTAACAGACTTACACAAGACGATAAAGTTCTTGTGGATGGTATAAATCTCGTTAAAAAAAATGTTAAACCCAACCCTAATAAAAATGAAACAGGTGGAATTATTGAGAAAGAAATGCCGTTACATGTTTCTAAAGTTATGTTATTTAACCCAAATACAAAAAAACCAGACAGAGTCGGTTTTATGACACTTAAAAATAATAAAAAAGTTAGGATCTATAAATCAACAGGCGAGCAGGTGGATTTATAATGGCAAGATTAGAAGAATTATATAAAGATGATATTTCAAAATCTTTACTTTCAAAATTGAATTATAAATCAAAAATGGAAGTGCCTTATATTGAAAAAATTACTATAAATATGGGCCTTGGTTCAGCTGCAAAAGATAAAAAGATTATAGAACAAGCGATAGCTGATATGGAAAAAATAGCAGGACAAAAACCAGTTGTTACAAAAGCTAAAAAATCAATTGCTGCATTTAGTTTAAGAGAGGGAATGGCTATAGGATGCAAAGTAACTTTGAGAAGAAAAAAAATGTACGAATTTTTAGATAGACTTATAAGTATCGCTATACCACGAATAAGAGATTTTAGAGGTTTTTCATCTAAGTCTTTTGACGGCAGAGGAAATTATACGCTTGGAGTTAAGGAGCAAATAATTTTCCCTGAGATAGATTACGATAAAATCGATAACTTGAGAGGCTTAGATATATGTATTACAACTACAGCCAAAAACGACGAGGAAGCAAAGTTGCTACTTGAAGAATTTAACTTTCCTTTTAAAAAATAGGTATAAATTATGGCAAAACAATCAATGGTAGAGAGAGAAAAAAGAAGAATTAAACTTTCAAATAAATTCTTAACAAAAAGAGAAAAGCTCAAGAACTTAATCAAAGACTCTAGTTTATCTCCTGATGAAAAGAATTCATTTGTTGAAGCTTTGCAAAAACTCCCAAGAGATTCAAGTAAAGTAAGAGTTAGAAATAGATGCAGTATAACTGGGCGCCCAAAGGGTTATTACAGAAAATTTGGCTTAGGTAGAATAAAGCTTCGCGAAGCTGCAGTACGCGGTGATATTCCAGGCCTAGTAAAAGCGAGTTGGTAGATTATGAGTATGAGTGATCCAATAGCAGCGATGCTAACAATTATAAGGAATGGCCAAATGTCGAATAAGACGTTTGTATGTACGCCATTTTCAAAAATAAAAATGTCTATACTAAGTGTTTTGAAAGACGAAGGTTATATTCTTGACTATGAGCAAAAAGAAATTGAAAACAATAAAAAAAGATTAAAAATAAAATTAAAATATTTTCAAGGTCAACCCGTTATTAGTAAAATGAAAAGAATCAGTAAGCCAAGTCTTAGGGTATTTAAAGATAAAAATTCCTTACCTAAAGTTTTAAATGGGCTAGGTATCGCTGTTGTTTCAACCTCTAAAGGTGTGATGACTGATGCCGAAGCAAGAAAAAATAATTGTGGCGGTGAAATATTATGTACGGTGGAGTAATTTAATGTCAAGAATTGCAAATAAACCCGTTGATATTCCAGATAATGTTGAAGCTAACATTAATAATAACCTTTTAACGGTCAAAGGACCTCTTGGAGAAATGAAGCTTGATATTCATGGAGATGTTGACGTTCAAATTAATGATAATATTATTAGTGTTAATTCTAATCAAAACTCAGCTATGGCGGGGACTATGAGATCGCTAATTTGTAACAATGTTGTAGGTGTTTCTAAAGGATTTGAAAAAAAACTCATGCTTGTTGGAGTTGGTTATAAAGCTGAGGCTAAAGATAAAAAATTAAATCTCAGCTTAGGTTTCTCCCATCCAATAGTTTATGAATATGATCTTGATCTTGATATATCAACACCATCACCTACAGAGGTTGTGATAAAAGGCGTAGACAAACAAAAAGTTGGTCAGGCAGCAGCTGAGATTAGAGCTTATCGACCTCCGGAACCTTATAAGGGCAAAGGTGTAAAATATAGTGATGAAGTGATCATTAGAAAAGAAACTAAGAAGAAATAAACCATGAAAGATAAATACACACGACTAAAAAGAGCAAAAAAGATTAGAGGTAAGATTTCTTTATCTGGCAAACATAGGCTTACTGTATTTAAGTCTGACCGACATTTGTACACTCAAATTTTTTCACCAGACGGCAAAGTTATAACGTCAGCAAATACTTTGGAAAAAGGCGTATTAAAAAAAGGTAGTTCAAGCAATTTGGAGATTGCTAAACAAATTGGGAAGTTGATTGCTGAAAGAGCAATAAAAAAAGATATCAAGGAAGTAGCATTTGATAGAAGCGGTTTTATTTATCATGGTAGAGTGAAAGCTCTTGCAGAATCTGCAAGAGAAGCTGGATTAAAATTTTAATTAGGGTGCTTAACTATTATGTCAACAAATATTGAAAAGGTTATTGGAAGCGAGGAGTTACTTGAAAAGCTAGTAGCTGTAAATAGAGTAGCAAAAGTTGTTAAAGGCGGAAGACAATTTGGCTTTACCGCATTGACAGTCATTGGCGATGGCAACGGTAAAATAGGCTTTGGTTATGGAAAAGCTAAGGAAGTACCTTTAGCAATTCAAAAAGCTATGGAAAAGGCGAAAAGATCAATGGTGAAAGTACCGATTATAAATGGCACAATTCATTATTCTTTAGTAGGCAGACATGGTGCTGCAAGAGTGTACATGCAACCTGCTTCAGAGGGTACAGGTATTATAGCAGGGGGCGCTATGAGAGCTGTTTTTGAAGTTTTAGGTATTCATAATGTTTTAGCAAAATGTATTGGAACAACAAACCCAATAAATGTTGTAAGAGCAACAATCAATGGGTTAACTTCTGTTCAATCACCTCAGTATGTTTCCAATAAAAGAGGAAAAAAAATTGAAGATATTCTTGGAGTTAAGAATGTCAAAGATTAAAGTTACATTAAGGAAAAGTTTAATTGGAAGGCTTCAAGCACATAAATCATGTGTAAAAGGGCTTGGTATAAGAAAAATAAATCATACTGTAACTGTTGAAGACACTCCTGAAAATTTAGGCATGATTAATAAAGTAAAATATATGTTAGAGGTTGAAAAAATAAAATGAGATTGGATAACATTAAATCTAATTCAAAAACTTCCAAAAACAGAGTTGGAAGAGGTAAAGGCTCAGGCTCAGGCAAGACTTGTGGCAGGGGTCACAAAGGCCAGAAATCAAGAGCTGGAGGATATCATAAGGTAGGATTTGAAGGTGGGCAAATGCCTCTTCAAAGAAGACTTCCTAAGGTAGGCTTTACTTCACGTAAAAAGGATACTTATGCTTTAAGAATTTCAGATTTAAATAAAGTAAATTCTAAAGTTATAGATATTAATGTACTTAAAGAGTCTGGCTTTGTGCCTAAAACTATAAAAAATGTGAAAATTTTTCTTTCCGGCAAGCTCGACAAAAAAATTGATGTGAAAGGTTTAGTATTAAGCAAAGGTGCTAAAGAAGCAATTGAAAGTATTGGGGGCTCAATAAGCTAATGTCTGATTTAAGAAAAAGATTATTGTTTGTCTTAATGGCTATTATTGTTTACAGAATAGGAACATATATTCCTGTTCCAGGAATAAACCCTGAAGCATTATCATCTTTTTTTGAAGAGCAAAGTGGAACGATTATAGATATGTTTAATATGTTTTCTGGAGGAGCTCTTGAAAGATTTAGTATTATGGCTTTAGGTATTATGCCTTATATTTCTGCATCTATTATCATGCAATTGATGACTTCGATCATCCCTACATTAAAAGAAATCAAAAAAGAAGGTGATAGTGGTAGAAGAAAAATTACACAATTTACAAGGTACGGTACCGTGGTGCTAGCCACTCTTCAAGCGGGAGGGGTAGCAGTAGCACTTCAAGCGCAAGGTATATCGCTCTACCAAGGATCTGGATTTATTTTTTCTACAATAGTTACATTAGTTACAGGAACAATGTTCTTAATGTGGTTGGGCGAACAAGTTAGTGAGAGGGGTATTGGAAATGGTATATCAATAATTATTTTCATTAGTATTGTTTCTGGACTCCCATCTGCCATAGGCGGAACCTTAGAACTATCAAGCACTGGCGAATTGAGTTCATTTATCATTGTAATCCTCATGCTTCTTGCAATATCAGTTACAGCTTTTGTTGTTTTTGTTGAGAGAGGATTAAGGAAAATTCCTATTAACTATGCAAGAAGACAGCAAGGAAGAAAGTTATTTCAAGCACAATCAAGCTACTTACCTTTAAAGCTGAATATGGCAGGAGTCATCCCACCTATATTTGCATCAAGTATTATTTTATTTCCATCTACACTTGGTCAATGGGCTGGATCAAGCGAAACAATGTCATGGCTTAAAACTGCTGCTTCATCTATAGCACCAGGCCAGCCTTTATATGTGGTTTTTTATACTGTCGCAATAGTGTTTTTCTGTTTTTTTTATACCGCTATTGTATATGATTCAAGAGACACTTCTGATAACTTAAAAAAATCAGGAGCCTCTATACCTGGGGTTAGACCAGGTGAGCAAACCTCAAAATATATTGATAATGTTTTAACAAGGCTAACTGCTGTTGGAGCTATCTATATTACATTAGTTTGCTTGCTTCCAGAATTTTTAATTATCGGCTTAAATGTTCCTTTCTACTTTGGAGGCACATCATTATTAATTATAGTAGTTGTGATTATGGACTTTATAAGTCAATTACAAGCTCATTTGATGAATTATCAATATGGTAATCTGATGAAAAAGTCAAATTTAAAGGGGTATAGCAGATGAAAGTAAGAGCATCGGTTAAAAAAATATGTAGAAATTGCAAAATTATTAGACGAAATGGAGTAGTTCGGGTAATTTGCATCAACCCTAGGCATAAACAAAAACAGGGATAAATAATTGATATGATTAAAACTTTTGAATACAATACAATGCTTTATACGGAGAAACAATGGCTAGAATAGCTGGGATAAATATACCTGATAATAAGCATGTAATTATTGCTTTAACATCTATATATGGAATTGGAAGAAGTCTATCTGGAAAAATATGTGGCGAGTTAAATATTAATCCTCAAACTAAGATAAATGCATTGACTGAAGAGCAAATTGAATTACTTCGAAACCATATTGTCAAATATAATATTGAAGGTGATCTAAGAAGAGAAGTAACTATGTCAATAAAAAGACTCATGGATCTTGGAACCTACAGAGGTATAAGACATAGGAAAGGTCTTCCGTTGAGAGGACAAAAAACAAAAAATAATTCTAGGACTAGAAAAGGGCCTAGAAAAGCAATAAGGAAATAGAAAATGGCAAAAACTACAAAAACAGCTATAAAAAGCAAAAAAAAAGTAAAAAAAGTCATTACTGAAGGTATTGCTTGTATTAACTCTACATTTAACAACACAATAGTGACCATAACTGATCGACAGGGTAATACACTTTGTTGGGCAACTTCTGGAGGATCAGGATTTAGAGGTTCAAGAAAAAGTACACCATTTGCTGCTCAAATTGCTGCTGAAAAAGCTGGCACTAAAGCAAAGGAGTTTGGTTTGAAAAATCTTATGGTTTTAGTCAAAGGACCTGGCCCAGGAAGAGAATCAGCAGTTAGAGCGTTAAATGGATTAGGGTATAAAATAACCGATATAAATGATGTAACACCAATTCCACATAATGGTTGCAGGCCGCCTAAAAAGAGGAGGGTGTAGTGGCTAGATATATAGGACCAAAATGCAAATTAATGAGAAGAGAAGGTTACGACCTATCACTTAAAAGAATTTCTAGGCCTTTGGATTCTAAATGTAAATTGGAAACACAACCTGGTCAACACTCTGAAAGAAAAAGCAGATTATCCGATTATGGTTTACAGTTAAGAGAAAAGCAAAAACTAAAAAGAATGTATGGAGTTTTAGAAAAGCAATTTAGAAAATATTATAAAAAAGCCGCACAGAGAAAAGGAGCCACGGGTGAAAATCTCCTAAAATCACTAGAGTGTAGACTTGATAATGTTGTATATAGAATGGGTTTTGGAGTAACTAGAGCTGAATGTAGGCAACTTGTTAATCATAAATCTATTCTAGTCAACGGAAAAATTGTAAATATACCATCATACCAAGTGAATCCAGAAGATATTATCTCTATTAAAGAGAAATCAAAAAATCAAACAAGAATAAAAGACTCCCTCGATATTGCTGAACAAAATGAAGTAATATCAGATTGGGTTAAAGTTGACGTAAAAAAGATGGAAGGAGTATTTAAATCTGTTCCAGAAAGAATCGATTTACCGAGCGATATTAACGAATCGCTAGTAGTAGAACTTTATTCAAAATAATATAGAGGTACTAAAGTGACTAATTTTAATAATTTATTAAAACCTAAAATTGTAAATATAGAAAATACTTCGCTAAATAATACGCGAGTAACCCTTGAACCACTTGAAAGAGGATTTGGACATACTCTAGGAAGCGCTTTAAGACGTATTATGCTTTCATCAATTGTTGGTTCTGCAATTACGGAAGTTTCTATAAAAGGTGTTAAGCATGAGTATAGTGCGATAGAGGGTGTAGAAGAAGATGTTATTGATATACTTCTTAATCTAAAAAATATTGCCTTTGTTATGAATGGTAATACAACTGCAAACCTAAGTCTTACAAAAAATGATGCTGGTCCTGTTACAGCAGCTGATATTGAGCTAAAGAATAATATTGAAATAGTTAACCCAGATTGCGTTATAGCACACATTACCAAGCCTTTTAATTTTGAGATGGATATAAAAGTTAACGAAGGCATAGGATACGTCCCATCTACTGTATTTGCGGAAAACACTGAGAAGAATATTGGCTCGCTTTTAGTTGATGCAAGTTTTTCTCCAGTAAAAAAAGTTTCCTATAATGTAGAGAGTGCAAGAGTTGAAAAGAGAACTGATTTAGATAAATTAATTATCGAAATAGAAACTGACGGCACAATAGACCCAGAGTCTTGCATAAAAGAAGCAGCAACAATCTTACATGATCAAGTATCAACATTTGTAGACCTAAAAGCAATTGAAGAAAAAGAACAAGTTAAAGTTGAAGAGCAAGTAGATCCAAACCTTTTACGCCCGGTTGACGATCTTGAGCTTACTGTAAGGTCCGCAAATTGCTTGAAAGCAGAAAATGTTTATTACATAGGTGATTTAATTCAAAGAACCGAAAGTGAGTTATTAAAAACACCTAATTTAGGAAAGAAATCTCTTACTGAAATTAAAGATGTATTGGGTACATATGGATTATCATTAGGAATGAAGCTTGATAATTGGCCGCCAACGAATTTAAGAGCGGAAGATAGTAGTCAACAAAATAACAGGTTTTAAAAATGAGACATAGATATTCTGGAAGAAAACTAAATAGAACGTCCTCTCATAAGAAGTCAATGATGAGAAATATGAGTACTTCCTTATTCGAGCATGAGTCAATTAAAACAACTTTAACAAAAGCAAAAGAGTTAAGAGGTTTTGCTGAGAGGCTTATAACCATCTCAAAAAATGATTCAGTTTCTAAGAGAAGAATTGTATTTTCTAGACTTAGGTCCAAGGAAATGGTAAAAAAATTATTTGACGAAATTGGACCACGTTTTAAAGATAGACCAGGTGGTTATACTAAAATATTAAAATGTGGTTATAGAAACGGGGATAAAGCTGACATGGCTATTATACAACTTGTTAAAGATAACGCTGAATTGTCAGACGATAGTATTCAGGCTGAAAAGTAATCTTTTAAAAATTTACCTGTGTATGATTTTTTACATTTTACAATATCTTTTGTCATGCCCTCAAATAGTATTTCTCCACCTTTTTGACCACCATCAGGGCCTAAATCAATCACCCAGTCACTGGTTTTAATGACATCCATATTGTGTTCTATTACAACTATAGTATTTCCTTTTTCCTTTAAAAAATAAATAATTTTTAATAACTGGTCGATATCATGAGAGTGAAGGCCAGTTGTGGGTTCATCAAATAAATACAGTGTTCTTCCAGTATCTCTTCTTGAAAGTTCTTTTGCTAGCTTTACTCTTTGCGCTTCTCCGCCTGATAAGGTTGTAGCATTTTGCCCAATTTTAATATAAGAAAGCCCTACATCCACAAGTGTTTGTAACTTATTTTTTATAGTCGGAACATTTTCAAAAAAATTATAAGCTTCTTCAACTGTCATATCTAAAATTTCTGAGATATTTTTATTTTTATATAGTATTTCAAGTGTTGCATCATTGTATCTCTTACCTTTACAAACATCACATTTCACATAAACATCAGGTAGGAAATGCATTTCAACCTTTATAACCCCATCTCCTCTACATGCTTCACATCTTCCACCCTTAACATTAAAACTAAATCTTCCCGTAGAATACCCTCTTGATCTTGACTCTTTTGTAGCTGCAAATAAGTCCCTAATAAGTGTAAATAAACCTGTATACGTAGCGGGATTTGATCTTGGAGTTCTTCCTATTGGGCTTTGATTTATTTCTATAACTTTATCAAAAAATTCCACCCCAGATATACTTTTTACATTATTCCTAGTATTTTGGTATTTGTTTATGTAATTATGAATAAAAGGGAGCAAGGTATCATTAATTAGTGTTGATTTTCCAGAGCCAGATACTCCAGTAACACAAGTAAATAATCCAACAGGAATATTTGCATCAATATTTTTTAAATTATTGGAGCTTGCTTTTTGAATTTTTATAAAATTTTTATTGGGTAATTTTTTTTTGGGAATAGATATTTTTTTAACACCATTTATGTATTGCGATGTAAGGGATTCATTACTTTTAAGTAATTTTTTTAATTCTCCAGCGAAGACAACATTTCCACCATGTTGACCAGCGAAAGGCCCAATATCAATTATGTAATCAGCTGATTTAATCGTTGCCTCATCATGTTCAACAACGATGACTGTATTTCCTAGATTTTTAAGGTATTTAAGGGTTTTAATTAATTTTTCATTATCTCTCTGATGTAAACCTATAGAAGGTTCATCAAGAATATATGTAACACCAACTAAACCAGCCCCAATTTGGCTAGCCAATCTAATTCTTTGATTCTCTCCACCTGATAAAGTTTCAGCACTTCTATCAAGTGTTAAGTAATCAAGGCCAACGTCGACAAGGAAATTAAGTCGTGAGCTTATCTCGTGGATTAATTTTTCAGCAATAATTTTTTTCTTCCCTGAGAATTCGAGTTTATTAAAAAAAGAAAGAATCTTTTCGATACTCAAATTTGATAGCTGTGCTATATTTAAATCATTAATGAAAACATTTCTAGATGTTTCAGAAAGCCTGGTCCCATTGCATGCATCGCAGGTCATCTTAGACATATATTTTCCAAGCTCCTCTTTTACAAAAAAGGAATCTGTATTATAATATCTTCTTTCAAAGTTATTTATAACACCTTCAAATATATTTTTTTTATTAACTTTTTTACCATTAGAATTATAATAAAAATATTTAATTTCTCTTTTTCCAGAGCCATCTAAAATAATGCTTTTATTTGTTTTCGATAATAATTTAAAAGGAGTATCTAAATTTATTGAAAATTCTTTTGATAAAGATTGCATTAAGGAAAAATAAAATTCATTTTTCTGAGTCCATCCCTTTATCGCACCATCATTTATGGATAACTCTTCATTTATTATTTTAGATTTATCAAAATATTGTTTTATTCCTAATCCATCACATTCGGGACATGCTCCGACTGGGCTATTAAATGAAAAAAGTCTAGGCTCTAATTCTGGTATGGAGTAATCACAAATCGGGCATGCAAATTTAGTTGAGAAAGTTTTTATAGCTCCATTTACGTAAATTTTTAAAACATCGTTTCCATGTTCTAAGGCTATTTCTATAGATTCAGTTAAACGAGTTTTTATATTTTCAGTTAATTTGACTCTATCAATAACTATGTCAATTGTATGATTTTTTTTTGGGTCAATTTTTGGTATTTCGTCTATTAAGTATGTTTCGTTATCTAAATTAACTCTTATAAATCCTTTTTGCTTTAGCCCCAGTAGAGCATCTTTATGCTCTCCTTTCCTATTACGAACTAAGGGAGAAAGTATTTGTATAGGTGTGTTCTCCTCTATACTCTCATATAATTCCATTACTATTTCATTAACAGTTTTTGCCTCTAAGCTACATTTGTGATCAGGACAAATTGGTGTTCCTGCTCTTGCATATAGTAGTCTAAGATAGTCATGAATTTCTGTAACTGTTCCAACCGTAGATCTTGGATTATGAGACGTTGTTTTTTGCTCTATAGATATTGCTGGCGAGAGACCTTCAATAGAGTCAACATCAGGTCGCTCCATTCTTGCTAAGAATTGTCTTGCATATGCGGACAGAGATTCAACATATCTTCTTTGTCCTTCGGCAAAAATTGTATCAAATGCTAATGATGATTTTCCTGAACCAGATAGACCCGTTATAACAATTAATTTGTCTCTAGGTATTGTTAAATCAATATTCTTTAGGTTATGGCTTTTTGCGCCTTTAATTACTATATTCCTCATGAGTATGTGATATTATAGGAATCTATATAAAAATTAAATATATAATAAATTTAAACTAAGGATTTTTGATGTCTTCAATAAATAAGGTAATTATACTTGGAAATGTAGGAAATGACCCTGAAATGAAATATGCACCTTCAGGAACAGCGATGTGCAGGTTATCTATCGCTACTAACATGTCTTGGAAAGATAAAGAAACTGGTGAAAAGAAAGATAAGACGGAATGGCATAATGTCATGTTGTTTCGACAACAAGCTGAACTAGCCGAAAAATATGTAAAGAAAGGCTCAAGACTTTACGTCGAAGGTAGGATTGAGACAAGTAAATATGAAAAAGATGGCATTGAAAGATACTCAACATCAATTATTGCTGACAGATTACAGTTTATGGGTAGCGCAAACCAAAATACTTCTGAGGGTAATAGTGAAACCTACAGTACAAATAATCAAGAAAATAAAAAAGACAACCAAATACCAAAAGAATCAAATTCCAAAAATGACAGCGAATTTGACGATGATATTCCATTTTAATTAAAACAAATGCTGATTTTAAGTTTTGTATTATGCTTTTTAGCTTCATTATCTATAACTTTATTTATCGAAAAAAAATCATCTTTTCTAGGATTTATTGACAAACCTAGAGACGATAAGTTTAATCAAATAAATTGTTGGATTGAAGATATTAACAAAAGGCTTAATTCGAATAATTTGATTGATTTTATATACCATATTTCTAAAGAAGATCTTTTATATAAATATTTTTATAATGCAAATATATCTAAAGAAATTAATAAACATAATCTAAATTTAGATTTTACTAAATTTACTTTATTACAAGATAAAATTTATAAAATAAAAGAAGGTTTCTATACTGAATTTGTAAGAATATTTACCCAACTAGCTTATA
>NZYO01000001.1 GCA_002702235.1 Gammaproteobacteria bacterium | reverse complement strand
TACTTTAGCTGGTGTTGGTCGCGGAACTACAGTTGAGTTCTGTGAGGTTGCATACAATCTTGATGATGGTTTTGAGATGTTTGGTGGAACTGTAGATCTAAAATATTGTTCAGTAGTTCAAGTTGGAGATGATGCTTTTGATCTTGATGAAGGATATCAGGGTCGCGGTCAGTTCCTATTTGTTAAAATGGATTCTGAATCTGACCGAGGTCACGAGATGGACAACAAAACAGGCGGTGATTTAGATTCGCAACCTAGAACTAATCCATTATTCTCTAATGTGTCTATACTTGGACCTGGTATTGGTAACGGTGCAGGTGATGGTGTGAAGGCTAGAGAAGGCTGTGGCGGAATGTATGTTAACTATTTGATTGTTGATATTGATGATGATGGTTTTGATAATGATGATGTCGGTACTGAGGTCAGAACACAGAATCGTGATGATTATATGGCTGCTACACCAAATGCTCTTTACTGGTCTTCTCAGAATATTATTGCAAATTCTGATGATGTATTTGGTAACGCTGCTGAATCAGATTCTTTCGTTGCTGACACAACAGATCCTCAGGTCGTATCAAATACCATGGCGTTGGTAGATCCAAGACCTTCAGGACACAGCAGTGCATATAGAACAGCTGAGGCGGTTCCTTCCGACCCATTCTTTGATCAAGCTGGATATCGTGGTGCTTTTGGCACATGGAATTGGCTTGAGGGATGGTCTATATTGGATGATGAAGGAAGACTTGGCAGTGGCCCAGTTGCTTCTGGAGATATTGCAGACATGGTACACATGGAAGAAGGTTGGAATCTAATATCTTTGGATGTAGATCCATATATCAGCACAACTTTTGACTTTTTTCATGAGATGATGGAAGACATAGCTTATGTATCTAGCCCAGGAGGATATTTTAGGCCTGGTGATTTATTCAGCAGTCTAAGAGAGCTGGAAGTAGGTAAAGGTTATTATATTAAGATGCATGAGTCTATGATGATGGATTTTCACGGTGCGGACACATCTATCAATTATAATCTCTCTGCAGGTTGGAATTTAATAGCATACGAGCCTCAAATGAGTATGCCTCCATCTCAAGCATTCGGATCATTAATTGATGCTGACGTACTTGAATACGTAAGTGGTTTTGATGGTGGCGCTATTCTTTATGATCCTGACCAGCTTCCGTTTTTAAACACATTAACCTCTATGGAAAATGGTTTGGGTTATTGGGTGAAGGTCTCTACAGCTACACCATTTGAATACTCTACAAGTCCTGCAAGAGTAGCTATTGCTTCTGACTCACCTATCGAAAATTCTGTAAATGGTAACTTGAATCCTACACCAGTATATATGTTCATTAATGGAACAGTTAATTCTGGTGGGGCAAGTCTTGGTAATGATAGTTGGGTTGATGTGAAAACAGAGTCTGGATTATTGGTTGGTTCTATGAATATTTACGATGATAAATATTTAGTGACCTCAGCAATCTATGGTGATGATCCGACTACTGCTGCTGTTGATGGTGCAGTAAGTGGTGAGGAATTGGTACTAGAGTTCCAAGGAACTGAAGTAGGAAGTGTTGTTTTCGATGCAAATCAAGTTGTTAGAACAAATATTGAATTATCTGATATTTTACCAAACACTTATGCATTGTCATCAGCTTATCCTAATCCATTCAACCCTGCTACTACATTTAGTTATGCGATCCCTACAGAGAGTAAGGTAGCAATAACTGTTTATGATATTACAGGTAGGGTAGTTCAGAATTTAGTTTCTGGAATTCAAAGCGCTGGAGTTCATGCTGTAACTTGGCATGGTTTAGATAACCTTGGTAAGTCAGTAGCTTCTGGTACATACTTTATCAGAATGAATGCTCCTGGATTCAATAATGTTACAAAAGTAATGTTTATGAAGTAAAACGAACTAATTTCTACGCAAGGGTGGTAATTGTCCACCTGAGTTGCCATCCTTGCTTAGAATATTTTTCCCTCAACAAAATGTATCAAACAGCTCGAAAAAACATAAAAACCCCCTCAAAAATTTGGAGTCTTTAATGAGATCTTTATTAAAAACAATTTTATTATCATTTTCAATTCAAAGCGTATCCGTTGGGCAACAGGTTTTCGTTGATCACCTTGGTACGTACGATACTGGTCTTTTTGATGTGGATGCTGCTGAGATTGTTACATACGATAAGGTTACAGGGTATATGTTTTTTGTTAATTCTGAAAATAATGAAATATCTGCAGTTGACATTAGCGATCCTGAATCTCCACAAGAAGTATATACAATTGGTGGAGATGATATCATTGTTGGTGGCGAGGCAAATTCTGTTGATGTATTTGAAGGGTTAGTTGCAGTCGCTGTTCAATCTCCGATTGTAGATGAGCCAGGTCAAATTGCTTTTTATAATAGTACTTCAGGTACATTGATTGAATCAATTACTGTAGGTATTATGCCTGATGCTGTTTCTTTCTCTGCAGATGGTTCTAAGGTGATTTCATCTAATGAGGGTGAGCCAAGTAGTGATTACAGGATAGATCCTCCAGGAAGTGTTAGTATTATAAATATTATAGATGGTCAACCTGTTTCTCCCGCTACTACTATGGGTTTTACACATTTTGATAATCAAAAAGAAGAATTAAAAGAACAAGGCGTTCGAATCTTTGGTGGTATAGGAGATGGTCTTGACGTTACTCATTTATCAACGTACGATACTGGAATTTTTGATGAAGGAGCTGCTGAAATAGTAGATTATGACGCTAGTACACAAAAAATATTTTTTGTTAATGCCGATGCAAACGATATTGTTGCACTTTCCGTTTCTCAACCTTCTTCTCCTCAATTATCTTTTGAGATTGATGTTGATATGGAAGTGTTTGGTGGTACTGCTAATGCGGTAGCGGTTTATGATGGCCTTGTTGCTGTTGCTGTCCAGGCTGAGGCTGTAGATCAAAATGGTAGTGTTGTGTTTTATGATGCTTTGACAGGAGCTCATATAAAAACAGTTGAAGTCGGTGTGTTACCTGACAATTTACAATTTAGCCCTGATGGTAATAAGGTTGTAACAGCTAATGAAGGTGAGCCATCAGATGACTACTCAATAGATCCATATGGGTCTATCAGTATTATAACAATTATTGATGGTGAGCCAATGAGTCAATCTGAAACTCTTGATTTTTCATCCTTTATTGGGCAAGAAGATTATTGGAGAGCTCAAGGAATTAGAATTTTTGGACAATATGATTCTACTTATACAACCTGTACGGGTTGTGCTGCTGATTTGTTTTTTTCTGAATATGGTGAAGCAGAGTCTGGAAATAATAAGTATCTAGAGATTTATAATGGTACTGGATCTACCGTAGATCTTGAAGATTATTATATACTAGGAGCCCAAAACGGAGGGGTTATTGATGAGTTTTCATTCAATTTAACAGGCTCTATCGCGAGTGGTGATGTACATATAGTTGCTAATTCTCAATCAAACTCTGATATTCTTTCCCATGCTGATCAAACAACAGGCGGAAGCGTTGTGTCTTTCAATGGTGATGATGCAAGAGCATTAGTAAAGATTGTAAATTCAGATACTACTATCCTTGACTATATTGGGAGTTTCCCTGATGATCCAGGTTCTGGTTGGGATGTGGCTGGCGTATCAAATGGAACTCAAAATAAAACCCTTGTTCGAAAGAATGTGGTTAATAGTGGAAACCTAAATTGGTCTGTTTCTGCTGGTGCTAACGATGCTGATGCTTCAGAATGGATTGTAGAACAAGGCCCTGGTAATGACTATACGCCATCAACATTGGGTGCGCATAATGGTGTTACTATTACTTTTGCTAATTCTAGTGAAACAATATTTTCAAACATTGCTCAAGATCTAGAACCAGAGTACGTGGCAATATCCTCTGATAGTCGAACTGCATTCATTGGTATGCAAGAAAATAATGCTGTTGCCATAGTTAACTTAGAATCTAAAACTATTGAACAACTTAAGTCATTGGGATACAAGGATCATAGTTTACCTGGGAATGGATATGACTCTTATGACGATAATGTTGTTGATATCAGAAATCATCCAACTTTAGGAATGTATCAACCGGATGCAATGGTAGTTCATAATATTGGCTCGCAAGATTACATTTTTATGGCGAATGAAGGTGATGCCAGAGATTATGATGGATTCAGTGAAGAAACTAGAATCGAAGATCTTACTTTAGACCAATCTGCTTTTCCTAATGCATCTTCTTTACAACAACTATCTGAAATTGGTAGAATGAAAACGACCTCCGCAAGTGGTGATATTGATGGAGATGGTGACCACGATGTTATTTATACCTATGGTGCTAGATCTTGGTCTATTCGTTCTGTAAATGGAGACCTATTGTGGGATAGTGGTGATCAAATAGAACAAATTATTAAAGATTTTTATCCAGAAATATCTGGTGTTGTTTATTCTTTTGAAAGTAGGTCTGATGATAAAGGTCCTGAACCTGAAGCGATAGAGGTTGCAAATATTGGAGCGTCAGTTTATGCTTTTGTTGGGCTTGAAAGGGCAAGTGGATTCATGATTTATGATGTATCTGATCCAACTCTCCCATTATTTTTATCTTATTATCCTGGAGCGTCAGGTGATATTTCTCCTGAGTGTATTAAGTTTATCCCAGCCTCTCAAAGTCCAAGTAGCAAAGATCTTTTAGTTGTTTCAAATGAGGTCAGCGGGACTGTTTCTGTTTACGCTCTAGGCAGAGTTACCGGAACATCAACTGTAAGCCAAGATTTAGAACCAGAATTTGCTGCATTTGCTCCTGATGGAAAACATGCTTATGTGTCTTTACAAGAGAACAATGCTCTCGCAATAGTTGATGTAGAAGCACAAGAAATTACTGATATTATTCCTCTTGGATACAAAGACCATTCTCAATTGGGGAATGGATTTTTTGGTACAGACAGGGATGATGGAAACATAAATATTAAATCACAGCCAACCCGAGGACTTTATCAGCCAGACGCTATTGCCACATACCAAGTCGGGGGTGAGGTTTTTATTGTAACAGCAAATGAGGGAGATGCTCGGGACTACGACGGATATTCTGAAGAAACTAGGGTTAGGGATCTCGTTCTCGACCAAGATAGATTTCCGAATGCTTCAGATCTGCAGGAAAGCATTGACTTAGGAAGATTAAAAACGACCATTGCTGATGGTGATATTGATGGAGATGGAGATTTTGATATTATATATTCATATGGTGCAAGGTCATTTTCTATCTGGGACGATTCTGGGAATCTAGTCTGGGATAGTGGTGATCAATTTGAGCAAATTTTAAAGGATGTTTATCCTAATTACCCAGGAGTCGTTTATTCATTTGACTCCAGAAGTGATGACAAAGGCCCGGAACCTGAAGAAATAGAAATTGCTCAAATAGGATCTCAAGTTTTTGGATTTATTTCTTTAGAGAGATCTTCAGGGTTTATGGTCTATAATATTACCAATCCCAATAACCCAGAATATGTGATGTACCATCCTGGTGCTCCTGGAGATATAGCTCCTGAATCTATAGAGTTTATCTCTATGAAAGATAGTCCTACTGGTGGAGATATGATAGCTGTCTCTAATGAAGTTAGTGGAACTGTTAGTCTATATTCTGTTAATTCTTTTTATATAAAGCCGACACCGACATCTGCAATGGCTATTGCTAATTTTTCCATATATGGAAATTCTGCTGATTCAGCGGATTGGGTAGTAGCTAAAGATATGGTAGGTAATGTAGTTGGTTCATCCCCAGCTATTATTTATGATGACATTTCATTTATAAATTTACAAATATACGGTGATGATCCATCCACGCCTGAAAAAGATGGTATGTCTTCAGGTGAAGAATTTAAAATATTTATCTATGATGCTTCAGAAGGTGAGCTGATCTCAAACGGTGAGTCTTATGTTTGGGTAAATACAAATGGTGCACCACTACCAGTATTATCAAATTCAGAGCAGACTCTAACATTCCCAATTCCATTTGAATTTTCGCCAACACCATCTTCAGCGTTAGTTGTTGGAAGGTTATCTATTTTAGATGATATCGTAAGTAGCCAAGACTGGATAGCAGCAATCGGACCTAATGGTGAATGTGTAGGAGCAACAAAAGCAACAGTTTTTGATAGTATTAGTTATATCAATTTACAGGTATATGGTGATGATCCTTCAACACCGGAAAAAGATGGATTAGACGATGGTGAATTTTTTGAATTAGTTGTTTATGACGTTTCTGAAGGCGAATACTATAATGCGGGTGCATTAAATCAATGGGTCAACACTAATGGAGCACCGCTTCCAACGATGAGCGATGCAGAAAAGATTTACGTTTTCCCTCATCCATTTCTCGCTTACGATCCTGACTTTAAACCGACTCCTCTCTCAGCACAAGTTCTTGGTGCGGTTACTATTGATGGGGATCGTGCGGAAGGAAGTGATTTTATAGCTGCTTGGGGTGAAGTTCCTTCTACTTGTGATGAGGAGGATATTGAAGAAGATGAGCCTTGCACAGATTTTAAGATCTACGGGGTTTCCAATATTATTGAAAGTGAAGGTATTTCCTATATGAATTTGCAAGTATATGGTGATGATCCTTCAACGCCGGAAAAAGATGGATTAGACGATGGTGAATTATTCAATTTAGCTATTTATGATGCATCTGAGGATTATTATGAGATTTGGGAAGATGTTACAGTTTGGAGTAATACAAACGGTGCTCCGTTACCTGGTTTCGGAGACGCATCAAAAATCTATTCTTTCCCTATTCCATTTGATGGTGGCATTGATCCAACTCCATTGTCTGCGACTGTGATCGGCCAAGCTTTGCTTGCCTATGACATGCCTGATGTTAACGACTGGGTTGCAGCAATATCTCTTGATACCTCTTTTGCGGCAGGAGTCGGTAGGTTAATTGAAAATGATGGAAAATATTACTTTAATATTCAAGTTTATGGTGATGACCCTTCAACACCAGATGTTGATGGATTCGGCCCTGGGCAACCATTTACTCTAGCATATTACGATGCTTCCGAAGGTGAATATATGATTAATGGAGAAGTTTTTGAATGGTACAATACAAATGGATCCCCATTAATTGGTGTTAATAATCCAGCGCAGCAATTTTTATTTCCTGCTCCTTTTGGAACGCATGTAGCTACACCAGCTTCTGCTTCTGCTTTTGGGCAGATTGTCCTGCCTGGTGATAAATCAAATGAAAATGATTGGGTAGGGGCTATATCTCATAATGATAGTGTTTCCTACGGAGCAAGTAGAATTGTTAGGGAAGGGGGTTTATCATATTATAGCATTCAAATTTATGGTGACGATCCTTCAACACCACAGAAAGATGGTATGACTGACGGAGAATATTTTTCATTAGAATTTTATGACATTTCTGAAAAAGAATATATTACCATAAAAGATTCAGTCATGTGGACAAATACTAATGGAGCACCGCTGCCTGGTTTTGATGATCCTTATCAAATTTTTGTTTTGTATTCACCATTTGAACAAGATCTTGTGTTACCTGCAGATGAATTGAACTCTGCTTATCTAAACGGAATGATTGAACTTGATGGTATGATGGTACCTGAGTATAGTCTGATAGCTGCTTTCACTGAGGATGATTCATTAGCTGGTATAGGAACTATTTTTTCTGATGATAGTGCTTCTTATTTTGATTTAACAATTTATGGTGATGATCTAAATACTCCATTTATTGAAGGGTATGTTCCTGGAGATAATGTTTACCTTGCTCTTTGGGATGTTTCAAAAGATAGTATTATTTATGATTTATGTCCTTTAACTACTTTCATGGCTACAGAAGATGGTATGGATGGTGCGCTTCCGGGTCTTTCCTTGGATTATAGCTCTACTCTTCTTTTTTCGTATGATAATAACAGGCCATGTAATTTTGACCTATTAGGTGAGGAATTGGTTACGGTAACTGTTACTGAATCAAATGTTGGAACAGATAGTTTGATTATAACATGGGAACCTTCTTTTGATCCTGACAATGACAGTTTATTTTATAGTTGGGAATTAGTGGACTTAGATTCAGGCTATGTCATTACCTCCGTTGAAGATCTTGAAGATACGACTTTAGTTCTTCAGTATAGTGATATCTTTAACTTACTAGCAGCTTTAAGTGTAGATTCAATAACTCTTGGTTGGGATGTGTATGTTACTGACGGAGTTGATACCATTAGTTCTTTTAATGGACCCTATGATGTTCACCTAGCTAGAGAAAATTTTGGTCCTGCAGAGTTCAGTTTGCTCCAACCTGTAGACTTTAGTGAAATCTATATAAATGATCAAACTATAGATTCTACTTTGGTATTTAAATGGGAAACAGCTGTAGACCAAGACGGTGGAACGATATTATATGATTTTGCACTCTACGATAATGAATATTATTATTATTATGATTCATTTTTTGAAGCTCTTGGTATTTCGGACACAACTATTTCTCTTTCCTACCAATCTATGTATGATATCATGGATTCTTTAGAGGCAGATACGCTATATGCTGCTTGGGATGTTTATGCTTATGACGACGATGGCACCTATGCGTTTTCAGAATATTATTTTGATATTACTATTATTAAAGAAAACCTTAATCTTTTGCCATTTAGTTTAATAGAGCCTGAAGACAGTGCTTCATATGTAATAAATTATCAGAATTATGAGGTTGCTCCAGAGGACTCTACTTACATCACATGGAGCCCGTCTGTTGATCCTGATCAGGACTCTGTATATTACTCAGTATACTTTTATGATTCAGAAGCAGATACTATGTTAGGAAGCTCTGACTTTTTAAATGATACTACTTTTGCAATAGATCACAGCGGTATTTATGACTTTGTTCATATAGATCTTGAAACAGATTCTTTTCATGTTTCTTGGAATGTATTAGCCACAGATGGTATTGATTCTGTTTTTGCCGAAAATGGACCATATGAAGTTTTATTCATCGCTGAAAATGCAATACCAGATTCTTTTGATCTAGTGTCTCCGGCAAACGATATTGTTTTGACTATCACTGAAGAAATTTATAGTGATTCAACTGCGATTAGCTGGACAGAGTCTATAGATATGGACATAATGGATACAGTATTCTATGACCTAAAATTGCATTATTCTGTTATTGATCCAGAAACACAGGAAGAATCAATAGTTGTTTTTGCTGAATTGGATTCGTTGAATGATGAGTCTATAACTGTTGCAAATTCATTTATATATGATTACTTCAATGGTTTAGGAATTGATACGATGGTTGTTGATTGGGATGTAATTGGTTATGATAGGATGGATACAGTCTCCAGCCAAAATGGACCTTTTGGGTTTACGTTTGTAAACGGAATTAACATACCTCCTGGAAGTTTTGCACTTTTATCCCCTGAAGATGGAACTGTTGTGCCGATAGATGAAAACACTGCAACTACTGGATCTCAAGAGGTTGCATGGGAAGCATCGAGCGATGAGGGACGTAATATTACATATTTGATTGATCATTCTACAAATGTTGGTCAACTTTCTTTTATACCACAATCTGTAGAAAGTAATTCTTTTACAATTCAGTTCAATGAAGTTATCGATGAGATGGCAGCTTTGTCTGTACAACATCCAAATATTAATAGTCTAGTAATAACATGGGATGTGCGGGCTACAGATGGAGTAGATACAACAGCTTCTTCAAATGGGCCATTTACATTTACGATAGATGCAAGTGGCGTATTGTCTCTAGATTTAGCGAACCTACCAACGGTTTTTAACTTGTATCAGAACTATCCTAATCCTTTCAACCCTATTACCACTATTCAATACGATATACCTGAAAATTCATATGTCTCATTAGAAATCTATGATGTACTAGGAAAGAAAGTAAAGACGCTTGTGTCTAAGAGTCTCAATCCTGGAAGATATAAAATAATGTGGGATGCTACTAACGACTATGGACAGCTAGTTTCAGCAGGAATGTATTTCTTCAGAATGAGGTCGAGTGAATTTCAGTCGATGAAAAAATTAATGCTTATAAAGTAAAGAAATATATACTACAATTATTAAAGCGGGTTACCTTTTTGTAATCCGCTTTTTTATTTTATAAAATATAAGTTTTGTGTTTGTTTGATAACATTATACAAATAATTATCTAACAATATTCTAACACATTTTTAATAGAATAAGTCTGTCCTATTTTCACTTATAATTAAAAAGATATGAAAAAAATATTTATAATTTTTATAATATCATATATATATGCTCAACCTGATGAATTTCAATTCGTAACTACAAATTTAGGAGGTGTAATTCAAGGTACCCCTAGAATAAATGGTGTTCGAGCTTCCTCTAGCGATTGGGTTGCAGCATTTGATGCTAATGGGAACTGTGCAGGTGCTGGTCAATTAGTTTGGGTCGCAGGAGATGTTCGGTTTAATTTTATAGTTTATGGAGATGATATTACTAGCCCAGCAGTAGATGAAGGCATGAGTTCTACGGAAAACTTTACGTTAAAGTTATGGGATGAATCATTAAATGTAATCATTGAAGAGACAAATGAATCTGGCAATCCAATTTATCACAGTGGGTGGCAGAGTACAAATTTTACACCAATCGTTGGCTATAATGATCCATATCAAGAATACAGTTTTAATGTGAATAATGTTGATCCTGTTATTTTAGGCATTTCATTAGATGAGAAATATGAAGACATTAATTTTGAAATAACAATTGATAATATTTCATTTCTTGATGAAGACGGTGTTTCAGACGAATACCTTACTCTTACTCTTATAGACTCTTCAGGGAATGATGGTAACCAGTTAAGTTCCAATCAAAATAATTACACAATAAATGGGAATAGTGTTATTTTAAACGAAAACTACAATGGTGAGATTGTTATTGGTATGATTATAGATGATGGTTTTAGCTCAAGTGAAATATATTTTGCCAATATTGAGGTGTTACCAATTAATGACAACCCTTTTATTGTAAGTCAAAACATTGGAAACCAAACTGTTTTTGAAGACAGTTTTTTTGTAGTTGATGTTTCAGATTTTGTAATTGAAGATGTAGACAATATTGCTCCTATTGCTACAAGTCAAATAGTTGTAAATGAATTTTTGGCATCTAGTGATAATTGCTGTATGAGTCCAGATGGGAATTATGAAGATTTTGTTGAACTGTACAATGGCACAAGTGAATCAATAAATATTAATGGATGGGGGTTTAGTGATACTGAGGGTGAGGTATCAACTATTGCCCCTGACACAAGTATTGCTTCTGGTGATTTTTTGGTTTTATGGTTTACTGGAGATGATGATGGTTTTCCTGAGATAGACAGCAAACTGTCAAGTGATGGAGAAACAATTTATATTGAGGATTCAGATGGTAATGTTGTTATAAATTATTCATTTTCTTCTCAAGAGACTGACATTTCATACGGAAGGGTTTTTGATGGTTCAAACACGTGGGGCACATTTTCAAACCCAAGCCCTGGATATTCAAATGTTAGCCAAGAATTAGATATTGTTCTAGTAGAAGGTCAATATTATAGTGTAAGTGGGGATACAATTTTCCCCAGTCCTAATTATGATGGTGATCCATTAAATGTTAATGTTTACCCCATTGATGATCAAGGAGGCGCTGGCGAAACCTTTACTTTTAACATTTCTATAATTCCGATTAATGATCCCCCATCAATAATAGATGCAGCAATTTACCCATCTATACCTGGACTATCAGATACGTTGTCATTATCTTATATTGTATCAGATATTGAAGGGTCTAATGATACTACTCTTTATATATCATGGTTTAAAAACGATGAAATTATTTATGCTCTTGAAGGAGAGGAATCAGTAAACCCAGAAATGACTAATTGTTTGGAAACATGGAGAGCTAGTATAGTTGCATATGATGGAGAAGATTCTAGTGGAGTATATGAGTCTAACGCCGTAACTATTTGTGGAGATAATACCGCACCTGAGTGGAGTGAATCTATCGAGACAATATCCGTTGCTGAAGATGATTCTGTTATAATTGACTTAAGTAATTATATAACAGACTTAGAGCAGGCAGATTCGCAATTAAGTTTTCATTCTGACTCAACAGATGTTTCTGGAATTATAGAAACTGAATTCATTGGCACGGCACTCTTAAAAATAAAAACTGTTGTTGAAAATTATTTCACGCCTACAGATTCAGTTATTCAATTTAATATTTGGGCTGATGATGGACTTGGTGGTATAGATACCACAACTATTTTTGTTATTATTAATCCGATTAATGACGCGCCTTCTATTTTAAATGTTCCTTTATTTGTGATCAATGAAGATAGCCATTTTGTATTTAATATTGATTCAATATCATATATAGATGTTGATAATCTTGTAATCACACATGAATTAACTAGTGGTGAAAATTATTTTTTACGAGGAGATTCCATATTACCTGATCTTAATTTTAATGGCTTACTAGTTGTTCCATTTTCTATAAGCGATGGAGAGCATATTGATAATGATACACTTCTTATTAGTGTTATACCATCGAATGACCTACCATTGGAATTTTCGCTTATAGGTCCTGAAAGTGGGGATACAGTTTATGTAAATTATTCTAATCAAAATTATAATCTCACATTTAACTGGGAAGAGGCTGTAGATCTTGATGGAGATAGTGTTAGTTATAATTTCACATTACTAAAAGAAATAGATGATCCTACCTCAGACTCTTTAAGTATGACAGTATATACTGACTTTATAGATGTAACGGAATATCAAATGAGTTACATGGATTTTATTGAGATCATTGAAGAGTATTCAACAAATAATAAAATTGAATTATATTGGGCTGTTTCTGCTTGTGACTCTTTAGGGTGTCAAATGAGTTACTTAGAAAATGAAGGGCTTGGATGGAGCCTTTTCATTGATGCATCTGCTTATTTATCAATAGATGATAATAACAAACCTCCTGATCAATTTACAATATTCCCAGCCTATCCTAATCCTTTCAATAATACTATCGAGATGCGATTTTTTAGTATGCAAGGTGAAAGTATGAACATTTCTATTTACAATTTGATGGGTCAGAAAGTAAAAACACTTATAAGTGAAAATATAATTGATGGTGGATATAAAACACTTAGGTGGAACGGAACAGATGCGAGTGGGCAAGTAGTATCATCTGGCATGTACATAGTAAATATTATTGCAAATGATATATTTAAAACACAGAAAATTTTATTTTTAAAGTAGTACTAATAAAGGAAAAAAATGAAGACATTAATATTTTCAACGATCTTATTCTCAATATCATTTTTAAATGCTCAATTTTATTTTAGTCCGACTCCAGCTTCTGGTCTTATTTACGGACAGGCCCAATTAAATGGTCTTGCTGCAGATGATGGAGACTGGGTAGGAGCATTTAGAGCAACGTATCCAGCTGATACGTTATGCGTTGGTGCTGGTAAACTAATTATTAATGGTGGTATAGCATATATGAATATGCAGATATATGGAGATGACCCTTCTACTCCCGAAATAGATGGGATGGTTTCTGGTGAAGATTTTATTTTAGTTCTATGGGATTCTTCTTTAGCTGTATCAGCTATAAATGATGCTTACTTTTCAGAGCAGTCAACCATTACTCATGCTGGGTGGACTAATACTAATGGGGCACCACTACCTGGATATGAAGTGGATTCAATATATAATTTTATTTCTCTAATCGATCTTTCTGTAGATGATAACGAAAAGCAAAAGAGTATTCTATCAGATCAGATTTCATTCCACTATAACTACCCAAACCCTTTTAACCCTACAACAAATATTTTTTTTAACCTTAGAAAACCTGCTTCAAAAATTAAGATTAATATTTTTGATATTTTTGGACGAAATATTAAACAATTAACTGTTGAAAATATTATATCCGGACAACAATCAGTAAATTGGGATGGCAAAAATAATATCGGCATAAAGGTCCCTAGTGGGTTATATTTTTATGAAATTACTTCTGAAAGTTTTACTGTTAAAGGGAAAATGACCCTTCTAAAGTAATTTGGAGCATATAGTTTGAAAGAAGGCCATAGTTCTTATGGCCTTTTTTATTTTAAAAATGAATAAAAAAATTTTAGTAGAATTTCTAGGAACCTTTTTTCTTGTTTCTGTTGTAGTTGGCTCAGGAATTATGGCTGAAAATCTCTCAAATGGGAACGATGCCCTAGCATTATTAGGGAATACCATTGCTACTGGTGCCATATTGTATGTCTTGATAAAAAGTTTTTCTTTTATATCTGGAGCACATTTTAATCCAGCGGTAAGTTTAGTTTTTTATATAAGGAAAGAGTTAAGTCTCTATGATTTATACAAATATTCAATTGCTCAACTCCTAGGCGGCTTATTATCCATACTTATTGTTCATTATTATTTTGGAGTAGAAATAATTCAAATATCAACAAATATTAGAGGAGAGGGGAAACTTTTAATAAGTGAAATAATTGCAACTTTTGGATTAATTATTGCAATATTATTTGTTGGGAAAAACAACCCTAAAGATGTTGCTTTGGCTGTAGCATTATTTATTACATCTGGATATTGGTTTACTTCTTCAACTTCATTTGCAAATCCAGCAGTAACTATTTCTAGAATGTTTACAGATACCTTTACAGGTATAGCTCCTTCCTCCGTTGTTTACTTCATAATCGGGCAATTGATTGGCGCATTAATGGGAAACATTTTGTACAATAAAATTGATAGTAATTGAACTTACAATCTTCAAATTGACTTCACATTTATTACAAATAAAAAACGAACTGATTTCAATTTCCATTCTAACTAAAATCAAATTTAACCTTCCGAATTTCATTACGTAAATAAGGATGCGGAAGTAAGATTTTTGATCTTAGATCCTTTTTGAAAATTAATTTTATTATAGGAATAAAAATGAATAAATATATTATCAACATAATTTGTTTTGGATTTTGTAGTTTGTTATTTGCAAATGCTCCATCTATACAAGAAAATGAATATCCATCAATTATTGGCGGTTCAGGATCTGTTAAAGAAGCCTTTCAATATCCAAAATTATTAATGAATCAGCATTCATATATTAGTGGAAAATCAATTGCTGAATTTTTAATTAAAAATGATGGAACAGTATCAGATGTTAAAATAATAAAATCTCTTGGTCCTGCTTTTGATGAAGTAATGGTAAAAGGTATTAATCAACTTAAATTTATACCAGCTAGCGTTAATGGTCAGCCAATATCTGTTCGTTATAAACTTCCAATTATATTTAAAAAATAAAAAACACTTTTAGTATTTCTTTTCCAATACTCTCCCTTACACACCCCCAACAGGCCTTGAATTTTCGAGGCCTGTTTCTTTTTCAATAAAATTTTCTTATCTAATTCTAATATAGGCCAAATGAAAATCAATTATTGCGCTTTTAAAATTAAATAGAATATTTGGAGTTTAATTTGACTCAAGTTATTAATTGGGTTGTTACTAAAGATCATCAACTTACTATTCTAGTTTTTTCAAAGTGGTTTAAACATTCTTTTTGGAATTATTATTTTTCAATATGCTCTAAATCTGCTGATGGTTTTGTTTTATTTTTATCGCTAATCTATCTTTCTTTCTTTGTTGATGATAATCTAGTGTTTATCAAAATATTAATTGTATCTACTATTTTTGATAAAATCATATATTTTTTACTAAAAAATTCTTCAAAGCGTCAAAGGCCATTTGATTCTATAGAAAATTTTGTTCCAAGGAAAATACCATTTGATAAATTTAGTTTCCCTTCAGGTCATACCGGCAGTGCTGTTGTATTATCTTTTTCTCTCATATTATATTATCCACCTTTAGCCCCAGGCTTAATTTTTTGGAGTATTTCTGTAGCCCTTTCAAGAATTTATTTGGGACTTCATTATCCTTCTGATGTGTTAGCAGGTGCTTTAATTGCATCTGGAATTTCGATGTTATGTTTTACAACATTTTTATAAAATGAAAATACTTTATGGCATACAAGGTACGGGGAACGGACATATAATTAAATCCAGTATAATTATTAAGGAATTAAAAAAAAGAGGTCATGAAATTGATACGATCATAAGCAACAGGACAAAAGATAATCTATTAGGAATGAATATTTCTGAACCATTTCAGTGTTTAAAAAGCCTTACTTTTTCAGTTGATAAAGGGGCAATAAATTACATTAGTTCTATAAAAAATCTGACATTTAAGGATTTTTTAAATAATGTCAAAAAAATCGATACCAGTAAATATGATTTAGTTATATCTGATTTTGAACCTATTACAGCTTGGGCTGCAAAAATCCAGAACAAAAAAGTGATAGGTATTAGCCATCAGAATGCTCTACTGTATAAAGGAGTACCTAAAAAGAAAAGAGATATTATTGCCCAAATGGTTTTAAGGTGGTACTGCCCTACAGATATACCAATTGGAATACATTGGAGTCACTTTGATCAACCAATTTTACCGCCAATTATTGACGAGTTTCCTAGTGATAGTGTAGAAGAAAAAAATTTAATATTAGTATATTTAAATTTTGAGGACCCAAATCAAATATTTAATGTTTTAAAAAATTTTAAAGATTACCTTTTCAAAGTATATTGTTCTGATTCTCCTACAAATTTTTCAAATAACATTAGATGGTGTAAAATTGATAGGAAAAAATTTACTGATGACTTGTTAAAAGCAAGCGGAGTCATATGTAATAGCGGTTTTGAACTACCCAGTGAATGTTTCAGTCTTAATAAAAGAGTATTAGTAAAACCATTAAGTAATCAAATGGAACAAGAGTCCAATGCTTTAGCTATTGAAGAATTAAATATTGGACACGCTACTGCTAAATTAGACTCAAGAGTGATAGGAACTTGGCTACAGTCAGATTTAAGAGGATACGTCCCTTATAAACCTGTCAGTGAAACTTTTGCTGAATGGATAGAATCAGGTGATTTCAATGACCTTAAATCTCTTTGTGATGCATCTTGGTCATAATTGGTATTAAAGATCTTATTTATCAGCGGAAATTATGAGCTAACTCCCGCTGATAGTTTACAACAAGAAGGATCAGAGTATGAATCTTATTATTGAAATTGCTTTAAATATGTTAGGTTCTTATTAGCCTTATGTTTGTTTTATATATAAATGTTTCTAAAAGAGAAATAACTAGGCATGCAGATTAATAATTTACATGCCTAGTTATTAGTGAGGATCACGTTCTTTGTATAATATATTATAATTAGAATGTTAGGACATTATTAGGTAATGAGAAAAAAGATATTATTTGTTTGTATTGAAAATGCTTGCAGAAGTCAACTTGCAGAAGCTATTTGTAATAATTTATTTTCCGATCAATTAATTGCTTATTCTGCAGGGTCAAACCCTGGTACTGAGGTTAATCCAAAGGCTATAAAATCATTAAAAAGTATTGGAATAATACATCGAGGTGAAAATGAGTCTATAAGTGAGTTCCTAGATATGGAATTAGATTATGTTGTTGGTATGGGTTGTGGTGATAAGTGTCCAATTATACCCGGTTCAAAAATTTTAAATTGGGATATACCTGACCCAAAACAATATGCGCAAAAAGACTTTAATAAAATTAGAGATTTGATCAAAAACAAAATCATTTCTGAATTCATTCGATCTTAATTAAAAGATATTTTCACTAAATCACTTTAATTTTATATATTATTTTGGCAATCTTGGATTAAAGCATTGTTAGTTTTATGTTTGAATATCAAGATAACATAAAATATTTATAATTCATTCCTCAAATAATTAAAATAAATAAAT
>NZYO01000030.1 GCA_002702235.1 Gammaproteobacteria bacterium | reverse complement strand
CTACTCGCATCTATTTGTCCACCTGATACTGTAAATGTGCCAAGAAAGTCATTGCCATTTGTAGCTTTTACACTTGCACCATTGCTAAAATGAGAAGTTAAACTACCAAACACACTAGAGCTACCACTAAAAGTATTACAAAAATCCATTGGCATATCATCTTGAAACTCTTCTAAAAACAACTTTGTTGATCCTGAACCATCATCTCTTGCACATACTACAAATAATCTTTCATGTACTGCACATATACTATGCCATAATCCTTGTGTATTCCACAGACTCCAACCTGCTTTTTGATCGCCTCTTATAGAATAGAATACAGCAATAGTGCCATCATTATTAATTAAAAAAGCATAAGACTCACTTCTATTTAATGCACCCTTAATAGAAGTTTGTTGTACTGGATCAAGTATAAGATGTGGTGCAAGACCTGATACTGCTACAGAAGTATAAGCACCTTCTGCATCTGTAAATAAAAATTCTCTTAATGCACTACCAGTTTTCTGTATAAATAAAGTTGCACCATCAAATACTGTTGGTCTAACAAAACTACTACCAAAAGGTGTCTGTCTTCTTATCTGTGCATTAGAAGGTGTAACTGGTTTATTAGATATTGTAGGAATAAATAATTCAGCACCAGTTGTAAATATTTGTAAATCTCTATTAGACACTAAATGTCGTATCGAAAATATCTCGCCAACATTTGCAGTAAGATCAAGAGCATCATTATCTTCTGCATCACCTACATCAAAGTTAAAAAACTGTCCTGACTTAGAACCCCAAATACCATCAGGCTGTGCAAGTGTACCACCAAACCATAATCTATTTTGATGAAAGGTAACAGCAGCAGGATAACCACGAAGAGCAGAATAACTTTGTTCACTAAACTCAGTAGTTGCAGCACCAGTAATAATACGAGGACTACCACCACCAACAGCACTTGATGTAGCAGTTGCACTACTTCCTGCTGCAAACTCAAAAGTATTTTCATCAGGAACAGAAGTAATTGTTCTCGATCCATTAAGATTACTATTAGCAATACCACCAACAGCACCTGCCCTTTCTACAGTAATAGAAGCACCAGTTGCTAATCCATGTAATGCTTTTGTAACTCTAACTGTATTACTGCCTTCAAAAACTTCTATACTATCTGTCTCAAGTTGTTGTCTTAATGTTCCTTGTATAGTTGCAGTTACTTGTGTTGCACTTGTAAAACCAGTTATTCTTGCTCTAGTTTCACCTATAAGTAAATCAATACCTACATGACTAGAAGAAAAATAATCTGCTGATGTAGTAAGAGTCACACTACTTGTTGTGCCACTAGCAGCAATCGTCATACCTAAAGGTTGAAAACTAAAATATGGCTGAAATATGTCATTACCATCTCTTGATGTATCAAAATTAAAAGTAGATACAGTAAATGTTGTAAGACCAGTTCTTTCTAATATTCTTGTCTGAAATGTATTATGACATATAAACATTAGATCACCTTGCTGTGCAAAAGTAATCTCTTCAAGATAAGGTGCTGATGTTGTATTAACTAACCATGATTGACTTGTTAAAGACTGAATAGATGACACAGTTCCATCAGTAGGACTAATCTGAAATATCTCTATTCTTGTATTGCTAAATGCTATTATATATTTCTCATCATCTGAGAATATAAAAGGTTCTATTCTTACACTTTGTCTAAGACTTGCTAGTGCTGTAAAAGAAGGATTACTACCAAAGTTATGTATCCTTTTTGTGCCAGTTCTTTTCTTCAAACCACCTTCTGATCTTATAAAAAAGTTTCTAACTTCTTCTGCTGCATTAGTATAAACTTTTGTATCTGTTCTTGATGTCAAAGCAGGACTAACTTCACCAAACTGAAAGTTATTTAATGGCACTCTAACTCTTGCCATTTAACTTCTCCTATCAGTAATAAATCTTCTTGTAGATAATCTTCTTGAAGTCTGCTGTTGTGAGTCTAAGTTTCTAGCTTTTGCTAATAGTTGTTGTGCTTTTTGTTCTATTCTAACCATCAAGCCATCATCTCTTGCTATAGATGTAGCAAAGATAGAGGCTAAAGCATACTCTACTGCTAAAGAAAAATAACTNGGAAATGTATTTTCTTTTGCTCTAAAAGTATAATCAGCAATTAAAGTATCTTGTGTAGACTGATCAGAAAATACTTTGTCACCATAAACAGTAAAATCTATAAGAGCATCATTAACTGTAATGGTATGAACAACTAAAGTATCTGTAGGTAATTGATGTGCAATAGTAAATCTGCCAGTAGGTGTATCTGATAATTGATTTAATACTGCTTGTTCTGTAGCAAATCTCCATCTTGCACTAGATAAAGTTGCTCTAACAACATCTTCATACATATTTGTAGCAACAACTGCTTCACTACTATCATCTCCAAAACTTGTAATAGGTTCTGCACCAATAAGTATTAATGCTCTTGAAGCTATATCTATTGCTGAATTTGCTGCAGTACTTGTTGTCATATAAGATGAGGGGGATTACTCCCCCTCCCTTTTAATCGCTATCGGCTGTACTTAAATCTGAACCATCACCACAGTCTATTGCTGTGGCTGATACAGATTTAACTACTGTAGCAGATAAAGTTTTATGGGTTGAATTAGCATCACATATAAGAACGACATCACCCTCTTTCATCATTCCTAATGCTGATTGACCATTCATTTCACCACCAGTTGCATCTGCTGTAGAAAAGTAGTTTGCTGCTCTTACTACAGANAAAGCATCATTTGAGGTGTAGTACCATAGATTAACACCACTACCACCTGCTAGTCGTGTTAAGTTACTTAAATCTAAAGCCATAATCTACTCCTATGTATTGTTATCAAGAACTTCATATACGCCATTGTCATCAATGACAGTAGCACCCATTGACATCATTGAAGTTGCCAAGTGTGATACTTTTTCAGCGACATAGTTNAGTTCAGTTGTTACATCTGCACCAATACCAAGACCTATAGCAGTNGTATGATATGCCATATTCTTACCTGCTGTNATTGCAGCAGTNGANAATATNTTGAATCCTAAAAATTCTTTCATTGTCATACCACCTGCAAAAGGTAGATTTTGCTCACCAACAAAGTCTGATGATGCAAACTCATTGATTAAAAATAAGTCAGCATATCCTTTTGGGTGCATAGCTAAATATCTTTGACCATCTTCAGGGATATTAGCAGTACCAAAAGTTTCAAACAATGTTAACAAGTCAGCTTTTTCAACTGCACCACCAGTATCGTGGATTTGAGTTGAGTTAGCACCTGAGTCCATAGCTGTGTACAGCAACTCATCAGTCTTACGACCTAGAGCAGCAGCAGCACTTGTTGCTATTGCTTGTCTTTCATCAATGTTAGTCTTTAACTCATCTAACTTATCGATAAACTCTGCAGCAAAAAAGTCTTGCATTGTTACACTTACATTAGTGTGAGCAAGTTCCATTGGTGTTACTTGTCCATTTCTAGACTTTGTAGTTGCAGTTCCAGTACCAATNTTTTGAAATCTTACTGTGTTTCCATTCACATTACTTACTGTACGAACAGTATTTCTAAGTTTACTGCCCATTCTCTGATAAGCTAAATGAACTTCTGTTTCGAACTGCGTAATAAAGGCTTGATCTATTGTGTTAGCCATTACACTCTCCTATTAAAAGTTATTTANATTTCCAGTTATCTACTCTTTGTNTCATCTAGTTATCCAATAGGGCTATCAACATTGAATAGGCTGTTCTTCTTTATTTATCAAAATTTTATCGCCTTTGCAACGAACAAATCTAAAAACCTTAAAACTATTTAATTTTATAGGTGGTGTCATCAACTCAAAACCTAAGAACTGTAGCCAATCTATAGTATCTTTATGATCAGCAGGTACAACATTTTCTAATTGATAATACTTTTCTTGATAATAATTTACTACAGATTGTGACCATCTTATAAACTTACGACCTCTTTTTTCTATCTCATAACTACCAAGAAGCCATATTCTGCCTATCATCATATCCATAATTGGATTAACACCAAACATACAGATAGGCTCACCATCTATAATGCAAGTATAGTTCTCGCCTTTTTCTCTAACACCTGACATTAAAGCACGAAAAGGTGATGCACCATGTATTATACATTCTCGTACATCACTATCTCTNANATTATGTTGNANTATGTTNGCGTGTTCTGATGTAGCNTTAGCAATACTAAANCCATCATAAACACCTTCACCCATAAAGTTTCTTAAANTTGGCTTCGACNTCTCTAACATAATTCATATCTCTTTGTTTNTTATCCCANTATCTAGGATCACGCATTGCTGCTTCAAGATCACCTTGCGTTAGTTNACTTGGNTGNGNAACTTNTTGNTGTGGATTCATTCCTTTNAATTTTTCTTGTATAAGTTCTAATGCCATTATACCTTCTTTACTTGTGCCAAGCTGTGCCACAGCATCTTGCATTTCAGGTTTAAAAAACTTTTGTATAAATAACTGTGNTGCTTCAANTCTTGCATTAGCATTATCACCCAAAGACTTTTTTATCTCTTCAGGATCAGTATCATTTAAACCATTATGCTCTGCCCANTTNTGTATACCTTCATCAAACTCTTCTTGTGATAATCCATTNNNCCAAGAATAATCTGCCCACCATTTAAGAAGAGGATTAGTTGCTGCTTCTGCTTCATCTAATATTTCAGGTATTTGATAATCACCTGCACTTGCAGGTCTGTTAGCATAAGCCTCAGTTTCTAGTTCTTGTAATAATGTATTACGAAGATCGTCTTCCTTTTTTCCTAATTTAGCTGAAAGTTCATCATATGATTTTTGCAAATCTTCTCCACTTTCAAACTTTTCATTTAACCAAGATGGTCTTGGATTAGCTACTGGGTCTGCTACTGATTCAGTTGTGGGAGGATTACTTTGCACATCTGATGTAGGCTCAGTAGCAGATTCTTGTGTTACTTGTTGTTCTTCATTCATTTTTTAACCTCATTGCATGATTGATTCTTTTGACTATTAAAGCAACGAGATATCGTTGCCCTTCCAAGTGCCTTAGTTCGGCATCTGAAATATTACTGCCTGATACTGCTTCTATAGTTACAGACTTTAAATATTTTAAAACTTCTTGACCAGTAGGTGTCTTAAACAAAGATTGTACGTTTTGAGATATTATTTTATCTTGATCTTTGCTTCGTGGGAATCCATCAACCCCCAAGTGCTTCGGTTGCATTTTGTGGTAATCCTCCTTGTTGTTGCATTTGTTGTGCCATCTCAACTAACTGTTGTCTTTCATCAGCATCACGAATTAGTTTATCAGGTACACCAAACTTCTTAGCAAGATACAATGCTGTTTCTTCTGAAGAGATTAATACATTCAATATTTCAGGACCAAATGTTCCTGATACTGTTTGTAAAAATCTATTTACAGAAACTATATCTTGATTGCTTTGTGCTTGTGCTAATGGTGATACACTTCGTATCTTTACTTCTCTACCATTAACTGTTGGCATTTCAATACGACCTTGTTTCTTCAGAATATAAACTACTCTTTGTAAAACTGGTTGTACCATTTCTGCTTGTAGCCTACCAAAAGCAGAGCCAATCTTTCTTGATAAGTCAGCCATTCTTTCTGCTACCTCTGTTGCAGAGGCAGGTGTTCTATTTGGATCACCTAACATATCATTATACAATGCTCGTTTAATATTATTTCTCATATCATTCAAAACTAAATTTGCTACATCAAATGAACCTGCTGTTCTAATTGGCTGTAGTCCTTGTGTATTAGGTGCTTTAGGAATGACTGTCCCTGGCAAAAGATTTATTGTATCTACGTTAATAACACCATCATCATCTATCTGATAGATACCTGATATAGCCATCTGTGCATTTTCTAATACAAGTTCTATAGTTAAGTTTGTAGTTTTGATTGCACTCAAAGCATTGACTGCAGGACCTCTGCCATAAACTTCGCCTGATGCTTTACTCCATCTAAAAGCTATAAACGGATTAGAACCTACACCTTCATATGTTTCTTGCATAATCATTACTTTATCAGCCACATCTATAACCATATAAGAATATCTTTCTTCATTAGGTTTATCATATAACTTGCAAGATACTTCTAGTATTTTAGTTTGTGCTTCAGGATTGTTTTGTATTCTATTAGCAATATTAGGACTTAAGATTGCATTTGGATAAGCAATAATAATATCTTCATTCTTCATCATACGTTCTCTATAGACATGATCAACCATGCCATCAGGTCCAGTATCTAAAACAACATGAGGCAAAGGTATAGATTGAAAACGAATAGGATTAACAGCATCACCTTCCATGATACAAAGTACAGCAGTACCCAAAGCCAAGTCGATAAAGCACTCGTGTATTTCTTGGGCAAAATTTGATGTTTGCAATACTTCAAATACATAATCTGTCACCTCATCTAGTGCATTATTAATATCATCTTTTTCTTCTTCAGGAACTTCTTGACCAGTAACAAAGTCTGCCCATCTAGCAAAGTTAGGAGTCAATCCTGATTGGAGTCTTGATGCAAACTCTTGTATTCCAACTACAGCAGTTTCATCAAATATTTTATCATCTCTTCTTTGACCTGCTGAATAGTTTTTAAATCCTTGTCGTTGTGGCAAACAATATTCAAATATTTCATCATAGAGTTCTTCAAACTCTCGCCTAACAGCAAGAGCCTTCTCATATTTTTGCATCATCATTTCAGCAGTTTTTTCGTGCATTAGTCTTGATACTCGTTATAAAAACCTATGCCACCACCTGAACCTCTTAAGAGTGATCTTCTGCCAGTACCTCTTCTTTGTCTTGTAATATTTTGTTCAAGTACATCTTGTCTAGCATCTTTTCTTTCAGCAGTTGCTACTTCTCTTTCTGCCTCTCTTTCCATTTCAGCTTCCTTTTCCTCTTTAGTTGGAGGAGGAGGACTTGGACTTCTACTTGGTAGACACATAATTTACTCCTTTACATTCTTGCCCATAAACCTTGTCTTCTTGCAGGTTTTGCTTTTCTTTGAAATACATCATAGTCAACTCTTGCATTAAATGTTTCTAATGGTTTGTTCATACCTAACACTTGCCTTCCCTCACCTGCACCCAACATAAGATACTGCATAGCATCATGGATATGTGAGTATCTATCCTTTAGAGGTTTATCTTCATATCGTTCTCCTGACACTTGGAGTCTTCGATATTGATAACCCCCCTCAAATCCTTTTACCAATTCTTTACACCTAAAGTCAATTAAAATCCCTGATTGACCATCTACCATTCTATTTAAAACTGTAGAAACAGATTCAATTCTTAACGACACATCATTACTCGTTGTAGGTCTAGCCATCAATCCTGCACCTCTCAAAACTTGAAAAGGTGTGCTTTCATCTGTCTGTGATCTAAAGTCACCTGAAGGATCGCCATAAATATTTATCTCAAGATTACCATAACGTGTTGCTATTTCTGATCTTAATAGTTCTGCAAATCTTACAATACCCATATCAAAGGCTACAAGTTCTTGTAAGATAAGCCAACGACCACGAACCTTTTGACCAAAAACAGCAGCAGGTGTAAGACCAAAGTCCAGTCCAATATAAAGTGGCACACCATCTGCTACTGGTATTTCTTCTTTTGATACATGAGTATCTGCTACAAACATATTATAAACTGGCTTACCATCTTGTATAGAACCAAGCCTATTCATAACATATACATCTATCCAAGACTTTGTTTTACCTTGAACAAGATTAGAATAATATGAATCTAAAATATTTTTAGAATTTTCTGCTTTATCATTTGGCTTGTAATCAATAACAGTACCATCATCATCTTTAACTTCAATCATTCCACTTGGTTGTGTAAAAAATTGCCAGTTATCAGGCTTAATTAACATACGACTTTCTTCAACAGAAATGTGATCAGGAACTGGAACAGCGCCACTCATTATTGACCACCAATGATCTTCTTCAGGACTGTTGGTATCACAGATAACACCTGACCAAGTTGCACCACCATCTTTAACAGAAGGATATCTACCAACTCTCATAGTACAAGCATCTATAATTGACTTAGGTATTTCTCTTGCTTCGTTAACCCAAACCCCAGTAAGTTCAAGAGATAATAGTTTCTTAACATCTTCAGGTCTATCAAGTGCAAGAAAGATAACTTCCATCTCAAGATCACCTGCTGTAATCATATGTGTATAAGGAACTGACCAAGCAAACTTACCCCAATCATTTTCAGGAAACCAATCAAGCCAAGTCTTTATTGTTGTTGTTCTAAGTTGTGGATTTGTATTTCTTATGATTGCCCATCTACTTTTTCGTTTACCTGACTTATCAGGTTCTTGCATCAAGGCTCTTCTAAATATTTCTATGCTACAAGCAACTGACTTGCCACTACCAACTGGACCTCTTATGCCACGAAAAAAAGTATTATCTTTCATAAAACTTTTAAGGACATCTCCATCAGGCTTGTATTTAAACTGTATCAATCTTTGTGTTCTTTCCTACCCTTAACAACTTATCAACTGTTTCAGGACCAACAGCAGCAATAACTTTATCAGCTTCTAAGTCTGTACAAAATTGTTCAGGGTGATGTTTGAGATGTACTCTCTTTACAACTAAACGTAGTATTCTTCGTTCTTCAGGTTTTAATGTGTGAAGGAATGTCATTACTTAAACCTAGCTAAAACTTCTAAACTTCTTCGTTTTTCGAGCAATCGCTTTTGGCTGTTTAGAAACTTGTTTTCCTCTTCGAGTTGCTTTACGCTTTTCAGCCGAAGTCTTGGCGTATTCAGAGGAAGAAAGAGCCTTAATTGCCGCTTCAGGTAAATAACGTTCGCCAGTTGCTTTACTCCCTTGTGTACTAGGTTTACCTGATTTGGTTCTCCATTTCTGTCTTGTCCAAGCACGAAGCGACCTTTGTGATTTACTAAGTGACATTCTTTTGTTTCCTTAAAGTATCTTTACCTTTTTTAAAAATATTTACAACTGCTCTTTTTTTCATAACCTTTGCTCTTTGTTCTCCAACAGTTAGTATCTGTATCTTACGAGCATAAGGTTTTTTAATCTTCATAACCTTACGAACAGTTGCACGAGCATCAGCAGGTGTAGCAAATTTTATAGATACAGTATCTTTAGGGTTCTCATCTGTGTAAAGTCTGCGACCAGTTCCCTTTGGTTTCTTACCAGTACCTACTTTAGGATCAGCCATTACTTTCCAACTTTTTTCATAGCTTTCTTATGACTGGCTGTGAACGACATTCCTGCCATCATATCTTTTTTCATACTAGACATATGCTTTGCAGTATGATGTTTGGCATGACGTTTAAGTGCAGTCTTTTGTCTAGTAGTAAGTGCCTTCTTCATCTATACCCTCCACCTTTTGCTTTGTATTGTTTTGCCAACATCTGTGCTTTTCTTGCAGACCATTGACCTGCTTTTCCACCTTTAGTTCCTGCTTTTATCCTTTGGAATAAAGCCTTTCTCATTGTTGGCTTGGTATAGTTACCTGCCTCATTGACTCGTGACTTTGCCATTACTTCATTTTTTTCTTTTTAGAAGCCATAATTTTTTTCTGCAAACTTGCAGGAAGTGTCTTCTGTTTCTTGGTAAGACCTCCGTTTGCCTTTTTCTTAGTAGCAGTCTTTTTCTTCATTGAATGATACATAGCTTTCTCCTTTTCTAATGTATTAATTTTTTTTCTTAGACTTCTTTGCTTTATTTCGTTTACTAATAGCTCTAGCTTTTGCTCTAGCATCTGCTTTACTCTTAGCACCCCATTGACGAAGCGATAATAGTAAACGAGTAGGGTTTCCTTTTGAATCATATTCTGGTCCTTTCATGTTGCCCATTCGAGCAAGAAAACTTGCACGTCTAGGATTATCACCTGATTTTACTGGAGGTTTTAAAGTGCCACCTTTATATGAGGCACGACCCTTAGCATTTAGACCACCTTTAGGATTTTTGCCTTCTTTTCGTGTCCATGCAGGTGTCTTAGCCATTACGAGCCTTTTTGAATATTATTGTCTGTGTAAGACCATGTCATAGTATGTAGAGTAACTTTTTTGACCCCCATGTCAAGTCAGGTCTATGTTGACAGAGATGTTGCCTTGCAACATTGTCATACTTTTCTCTACTGGTTTGTACCCTGCACGATCCAGTATATCCTTAGACGCCTCAAGCTGTACGTACTCAGACTTAGCACTTTGCGCTAAGTCAAGTACTCTTCTAGACGCAATCGTAGCATTTAGTCCAATACTCTGTCTTACCATTTGTTGCATATACTCTTGAACATGAGGCAGTCGCAAAGTCTTACTAGCAGTCACTCTGCCACTTTCACCATCTGCATAACCAGACTTTGCAGCAGCCTCTTTTATACTACACCCTGATGCTACGATAGTATCAACTAAGTGTTTCTGTTTCTTTGTTAGTCTAATCTGTTTTAACAAGAGAACCCCCCTTACCCCCCTTTTATGAACGTGCTAGAATAACTTGTCAAGGGTATTTATTTTCTCTTGTTAAAACAGATAGTTAGTGGAAGAAACACTTAGATGATACGCTTGGATCACAAAGGCGAGGTGGTGGAGTTGGTGGAGTTGTTGTGTCCGTACCGAGTATTGGGCAAGACTTTTGCTTCCGTAGTCCTTCATGTTATTTGGCACTTCTGGAATTTACTGTGTTTTTGCATTTCTTTCCTTTCGCTTGTTAATGCCACTCTAAAGCTATGCCATAACGGACTGCGTCAAGAAAAATGAACGTATCCCAAAGGGAACCCTCGTTAATTTTTTTGACGCTTCTAATGAGTCACGCTAGGGCGTGACGCTCTTAGTTATTAGTCCTTTTTATGGCTTAGCAAGAGTGTCAATTAACAACCAAAAGGAGAAGAAAATGACAAGTAAAAACACAATAAATTACGCAGAAGTTCTAACAAATCACATTTCAGGTACTTCAGCTAAAAGTCTTACCCAATACTCTCAGAAGAGATTAGATGGTATGAAGAAATATATCTTTATATCTAATATGGGTAACATTGATAGAGCATATAACAAAGTAGATGCTGAGTTGTCTGCTTGTAATAAGTATATGCAGGCAGCAGTTGAGGCAGATTTTATTGCTGATGCTAAGGGTAGCTACGGAGCAGGCTCTCAGGAATTGATCGAGCAGTATGGATTTCAAGGTGGAGTCCGTGACGTTCAGGCTATGATTGATGATCTTGTTGCTGTCCGTGACGTTATCGAGCAGTTCTTCAATGCTAACAATGATGACTTTGAGCAGATGTTTGGTTATGCATTCAAGCCTAATTGGATTGGCAAAGAGAATGCCAAACCAAAGTCATCTCAGCCTCTTTCATCTAAAGAGAAAGCTGAACTCAAGAAAAAGTATCTTGGTGCATAGCACCAAGATTACCCCTCACTCTTCGAGTGAGGGGTATTTTCTTGCTAATCAGCTTGATCGGATATGACAAGAACGACCTGCCTAATCACCACTTCGTGGTGGTGGCAGGTCGTTTGATAGTTACTACGAACCAAGACGTAATAAATATACAAGGGAGATACATAATGTATACACACAGTTCTTCAGTTGACAAAAACTGGATTTCGCATTGCGATAAAATGTTGCAAAGCATA
>NZYO01000029.1 GCA_002702235.1 Gammaproteobacteria bacterium | reverse complement strand
TGGGTTTCATGTTGAGTATTCAGGTATGGCTTTTGCAATATTTTTTATAGCTGAATATGCAAATATGATTTTAATATCAGCTTTGATTGCAATATTGTTTTTTGGGGGATGGCTGTCTCCTTTTACATCGACTTTAATTCAAATAGATCAAGGCTCCAACATGCTTTTGTTAAATAATGCATATAGTTTTCTGGTTAGTGATGGCATTCATTGGTTTATAATTAAAACATTTTTCTTTATGTTTACTTTTATATGGTTTAGAGCAACTTTTCCAAGATATAGATATGATCAAATTATGAGGTTAGGATGGAAAATTCTTATACCTATAACACTTTTCTGGATTATGATTGAAATTATTGCAATATATTTTAAAATTGCACCTTGGTTTGTATAAAATTATGATTATTAAATTTATAAAATCTTTATTTTTAATTGAATTACTAAAAGGTCTTAAACTGACCTTTTCTAACATGTTTAAAAATAAAATCACAATTGATTATCCAAATCAAAAAACTCCAACATCAAATAGGTTTAGAGGTCTGCATGCTTTGAGAAAGTATCCAAATGGTGAGGAGAGATGTATTGGGTGTAAGCTATGCGAAGCAGTTTGTCCAGCATTAGCAATAACAATAGATACGGAAGAAAGAAATGACGGAACAAGAAGAACAACTAGATATGATATTGATTTATTTAAATGTATATATTGTGGGTTTTGCGAAGAGGCTTGCCCTGTAGATGCTATCGTTGAAACTAAAATTTATGAATACCATTTCGAAAAAAAAGGTGAGAATATTATAGATAAAGCAACGCTTTTAAAAATTGGCGATCAAATGGAAAGTCAATTAATAAATGAAAAATATAATAATTAAAAAAAATGAATTTCCTAAACCTACTATTTTATTTTATTGCATCAGTTGTGCTAGTCTCATCTGTATTAATGATAACTGTAAATAAGACAGTAAATGCTGCTTTACTTTTGGTATTTATTTTTTTTAATATGGCAATCATTTGGCTATTACTAGGTGCAGAATTTTTAGGTATCGTCTTAGTTCTCGTTTATGTCGGAGCTGTTTTAGTTCTTTTTTTATTTGTTGTAATGATGTTAGCAAAACAAGATTTAGTAGATAATTCAAAAAATAAATATTTTATTACTTCTGCAATTATTTCTACAATAATGTTTGTAGAACTTTATTTAATAATAAATACTTTAAATGATAATCAATTTGTTTCTGATAAGTTTATTCAAATTGATAATACTTTACTAATAGGCTCATCTCTTTTTACAAATTACATAATTGCTTTTGAGGTGGCATCTGTAATACTTCTTGTTTCAATAATTGCAGCCATCGCTATTACTTATGACACTAAAAGAAAAGTTCTAAGACAAAATATCAGTAATCAAGTTGGGACAAAAAAACAAGATCGTATAAAAATTATTAAGGATTTAAAATGATTTCTTTAGAAGAATATTTAATATTAAGTGCTTTACTATTCTGCATAAGTATAGCTGGAATAATTATNAATAGAAAAAATATNCTTATTTTATTAATGGCTATTGANCTTTTATTNCTCTCCATAAATACNAATTTTTTAGTTTTTTCACATTTTAANGANAACATTGANGGCCATATTTTTGTTTTATTTATTTTGGCAATAGCTGCNGCTGAATCTGCNATAGGNTTAGCAATAATTGTATCTATTTTNAAATCAATGAATTCNCTTANTATNAATATNATTAATAGACTAAAAGGTTAATCATGGAAATATCAATNTTATTAATTCCTGTGATGTTCTTATTAAATTCTATAATNTCTGGATTCTTTATTAATAAATTAGAAAAGNATAAGTTTGATNTANTTGTNAANATCNTGCCTCTATTTGGACTTTTGTTNTCTATTTATTTGGTCACGATATTTACNCTTTACGAACAAAGTGTTTTGACATATNAGCTNTATCCATGGNTTAATATAGAATATTTTAGTGCTAATATTGGTTATTTAATAGACCAAATGTCTAGTGTGATGATATTTGTTGTATGTTCCATATCTTTTTTTGTGCATATTTATAGCACTGGTTATATGACGTTCGACAAGGATTATTCAAGATTTTTTAGTTACATCTCCTTNTTCACTTTCGCAATGTTATTACTAGTAATGTCTGATAATTTTATTCAAATGTTTATTGGCTGGGAGGGCGTTGGATTAGCCTCATATTTATTAATAGGATTTTGGCACTCAAAAGCCTCAGCAATATCAGCAAATTTAAAAGCTTTTTTAGTAAATAGAATTGGTGATTTATTCTTCATTATAGGTGTTGTAATAATATTTTCNATTTTTAACAGTTTTAACTTCTCAGTAATTTTTNATGAAATAAACTATCTTAAAGATCCAAACGATTTAGNAAATTTAGAATTAGCATGTTTATTCCTTTTTATAGGTGCTATGGCAAAATCGGCACAAATACCTTTACATATTTGGTTACCAGATTCNATGGAAGGCCCAACACCTATNTCAGCATTGATTCATGCTGCAACTATGGTAACAGCTGGTATTTTTCTTATTATCAGACTCTCACCNATATATGAAGTTTCAACNTACACTATGGATACAATTCTTATAATAGGGGCTATTACNTCACTACTACTTGGTATAGTTGGTATTTACCAAAATGACATCAAAAAGGTAATAGCATATTCAACAATTTCACAATTAGGCTATATGATTTGTATTTTAGGTGCTGGTTTTTATGCTGCGTCATTCTTTCATTTGTTCACTCACGCTTTCTTTAAAGCTCTACTTTTTCTCTCAGCTGGAGCCGTTATAATTAGCATGCATCACGAACAAGATATAAGAAAAATGGGTAATTTAAGAGCTTATTTGCCGATCACATATAAATGTTTTNTAATAGGAACACTTTGCTTAGTAGGATTTCCGCTAACCTCTGGTTTTTTTTCAAAGGATCTTATTTTAATTTCTTTATATAACGATGATAACTTTTTATCATTATTTAGCTATGTCGTTCTAGTTATAGGTACTTTTGTAACAAGTATGTATTCGTTTAGATTACTTTTTTTAGTTTTTCATGGAGACGAAAGGTTTAAAGGTCAAAAGATTACAGAGCAAGGTTTGTCAATGCTAATTCCTTTAGTAATACTCTCTGTTTTAGCAGTTATTTCTGGAGCATGCATAAACTTTTTTCTTGAGTTGAATATTTACAGTACTGAAAATAAAAATATCAGTTACTCTGGAATTTTAGATTTTATTTTACATGGCATACTTTCTCTTCCTACTTTGTTTATTTTGATAGCTTTTTGGATATCAAAAAAATTATATTTAGACGAAAAACCTATTCAAAATAATAGTTTCATTATTGGAAAGATTTTATCTGTTGTAAAAAACAAATTTTATTTTGATGAGATCTTTTTTTCATTAGCAAATACATGCATTAAAATTGGATCATTTTTTTCAAATATAATTGACCATAAATTAATAGATCAAAAGTTAATCATAGGTATTCCTAAAATAATTGATAGATTATCGTTTAAAGCTAAAAAAATACAGACTGGATACCTTTATCACTCAGCATTCTCAATAATTTTTTCACTAGTAATAATTTTAGCTATTCTAATGTATAGGATATAATGGATAATAATATTTTGCTCTCAGTCCTTATTTGGCTGCCAATTTTTGTTGGAATTATCTTTCTTTTCCTAAAAAGATACTCTAGTTTATTAGGTTTACTAAACATATTATTTAATTTCATCATCTTTTTAATTTCTGTAAAGCTTTTATACGATTTTGATAACTCAATCACAAGTTTTCAATTTTATAGTAAAACTCCTTGGTTCCAGCAACTTGGTATCAATTATGAAATAGGCCTAGATGTTTTTTCTGTTTCCTTAGTTTTATTAAATTGCTTTATTGGGTTAATAATATCCTTATTTAATTTCTCTTCCAATGTTTATAAAAATGAAAAGTATATAGGTTTATTTTTAATTTGTATCGGAATTACAAACGGAGTATTTATTGCTTTAGATGCCATCCTTTTTTATATTTTCTTTGAAATTCTTCTTGTGCCAATGTTTTTAATAATTGGTAGATGGGGATCTGAATTAAGAATTTTTGCTGCTATTAAATTTTTCATTTACACTTTTTTAGGTTCTATATTCCTACTGATTTCTTTTATTTATATATATCAGTCTATTGGTTCTTTCAGTGTAGAAGACTTTCAAAATTCGTATTTTAATTTTAATGAGCAAAAATGGTTATTCATTGCTATGGCTTTTGCTTTTGCTATTAAAATCCCAATGTTTCCTGTGCATACTTGGCTTCCTGATGCACATGTTCAAGCACCTACCTCAGGTTCTGTATTTCTTGCCGCTATCCTATTGAAAATAGGGGCGTTTGGAATATTAAGATATGTTTTACCAGTAGTGCCTATAGGGGCTATGGAATTCAGCTACGTCATGATTATTTTATCGTTGATAGCAATTGTATATATTGGTTTGGTAGCCTTAACGCAGAGTGACATGAAAAAACTTATTGCATTTTCATCTATTTCGCATATGGGGTTTGTAACTTTAGGATTTTTTCTACTTTTTGGAGTTTACGAAAATACAAATGAGGTTTCAGATGCTACAATAAGTTTAAACGGTTCTTTTTATCAAGTCATTTCTCATGGACTTGTTTCAGCAGCACTTTTTATATGTGTAGGAATCATTTATGATAAATTCAAATCAAAAAACATTTTAAGTGTAAATGGTATAATTAATGTAGTACCAAAATTAAGTTGGCTTTTTGTTTTTTTCTGCTTAGCAAATTGTGGGTTACCTGGAACTTCAAGCTTTGTTGGCGAATTATTAATTATTATTTCATCATACAAGTATAGTCTTGTGACATCAATTATCACTGCGACAACCTTAGTTATTTCCGCCGGATATTCATTGTGGATGGTAAAAAGAGTTATCTTCGGAAATTACTCGTATAAAGATAAAAACTTAGAAATACATGATTGCGATATTACGCAATTAATTATTTTAGGTATTTTAGTCTTGATGGTGATATATTTTGGGGTATATCCGAGTCTCTTGATTGAGTTTCTTACCCCAGGCTTAGAGCATTTATCTGAATCAATAATAATTAAGGCAGGATTATAAATGAACGGCATGATTAGTTTTATTCCTGAAATATTCACATTATTCGCTTCAATGAGTATTTTGATGCTTGGTCTTATAAAAAAAGCGGCAACCAAGATTCATCTCTTTAGTATTACATTTTCTATAATATTATTTGCTTTAACAATAATCATTCAAAATACTGAAGTAATTTATATTTTTGACAAGACGTTAAAGTTTGACACAGGCACAGCATTTTTTAAACAAATATGTATTTCACTTTTCATAATAATTATTTTAGTGTCAAATCAATTTTTAATTGATAAGAAAATACAAAGAGCAGAATTTTATTCATTATTATTTCTTTCATTGTTAGGAACTCTTCTCTTAATATCTTCTGAAAATCTAATAATGATCTTTTTAGGTATTGAACTTACTGCTCTATGTCTATATTCAATGATAGCATTAAGTAAAAATAATATTTTATCATATGAAGCTGCTATAAAATATTTTGTTCTTAGTATTATTGCATCAGGGCTTCTTTTATTTGGGTTTAGTTTTCTATATGGAATATCCTCTAGTTTAAATTTATCAGATATACTTAACGACCAACTTTATTTTGAAAATCTTTCAATTTACTTTTTTTCTTATATTTTGATTTTTGTTGGTATTGCTTTTAAATTTGCCGCAGCTCCTTTTCATATGTGGTTACCTGATATCTATGAAGGTTCTCCATATATTGTTACAACCTTTATTTCATCTATTCCTAAGATAGGAATATTTTATATAGCTTTCAGATTTTTAGATAACAACCTAATAATGCTTAATGACTTATTTCTATATTTTTTAATGTCTATTGGTTTATTTTCAATAGCATTGGGTAATATATTTGCACTGTCTCAAACAAAGGTTATGAGACTTTTAGCATACTCTGGAATTGCAAATGCTGGTTTTATATTTCTAGGTATTTTCGTCTCTAGTAACTCTTCTTTTTATGTTCCCGCTTTTTATATAATTATTTATTCAATATCAAGTGTTGGTATTATATCTATATTATCTGTTTTATCATCTAAGGGTTTTAACATTGTATACATTAACGATTTGAAAGGTTTCGTGAACAATTCAGCATTTTTATCTTTATCTTTTCTGATTATTTTATTATCTCTTGCAGGAATTCCTTTCACAGCNGGATTTTATGCAAAATATATCATTTTTAATGAACTTATTAGTAGAGAATTTTTTGTAATCGCTCTAATAGCTATAATTTTTACTGCCATAGGCTTGTATTATTATTTACGAATTATATGGTTTATATATTTTGAGGACGGTTTTAGCACTCTTTATAACGTTAAAAACCCCATTAGTAATTTTATAATTTTTCTTATTCCTATAATTATTATTATACTATTCTTAGTCCCTGACTTATTATTAGATAGACTAATATCAATACTTTAACTTGATGATTTATAAAACTGTAGTAAACTTCTCTTTCTGATGCGGGGTGGAGCAGTCTGGCAGCTCGTCGGGCTCATAACCCGAAGGTCGTAGGTTCAAATCCTACCCCCGCTACCAATAAATTGTTGAATTTTATATATTTTATTATACAATTATAAAAATTATGTTTTAAATAAGGCCCCGTTAGGGGTTTTTTTGTGCCTAATTTTAGTATTTATATGACTAGTGATATAGAGGAAAAAATTGAGAAGTTTTTAAATAAAATTGGTTTTGACCTATGGGACGTGAGTTTTATCAATCAAAAACTGTCTTATAGAATAGTTGTCTACATCGACTCAACTAAAGGTATAAAAATAAATGATTGTGAATATGTTAACAAGAAGCTGAATGAATTTTTTTTTACAGAGGATTTGATTGATCAACATTATGAACTTGAAGTTTCTTCACCTGGTGTTTTTAGAAGTCTTACTAAGCCGAAACATTTNGAGAAATACTTAGGTGAAAAAATNAAAGTGAAAATTAAGAATAAAATTTTAGATAAAAATATTTTTATTGGTAAAATATTAAAAGTAAATAAAGATGGTATTGAATTAGAATCTTTGAATGAAAATATATCAATTTCTTTTAGTAACATAAAAAAAAGTTTTTTAGAGGCGGAGATTTAAAATTATGAATAAAGATGTATTAACTGTTGTGGATGCAGTTTCAAACGAAAAAGGTGTTGATAAAGANGTNATATTTAAAGCTATAGAAGCAGCTTTAGCTACTGCTACTAGAAAAAAATATAGTGAAGATATAGACGTAAGAGTGTCTATTGATCGTGATACTGGTGACTATGTAACTTTTAGAAGATGGACAGTCTTATCAGATGATGATCCTGAATTTGCGTCAAATGATCAACAAATTTTAGAATCCTACGCTTTAAAACAGTATGAAGGTATAGAGGTAGGGGATCAAATTGAAGAAGAGATAGAATCTGTAGATTTTGGAAGAATATCTGCCCATACGGCTAAACAAGTTATTGTTCAAAAAGTAAGAGAAGCTGAGAGAGCTAGAGTTGTAGAAGCTTACAAAGATAAGGTTGGNCAATTAATAATGGGTATTGTAAAACGGGTTGANCATAATGGAATACTTATTGATCTTGGAAATAATACTGAAGCTTTCATAGAAAAAGAACAGTTGATTCCNAGAGAGGTAATGAGAAATGGTGAAAGAATTCGAGCATATTTAAAGGAAGTAAGAAGTGAAACTAAAGGACCTCAATTATTTTTATCGAGAACAGATCCTAATTTCTTAATTCAATTATTTTGCCTTGAAGTTCCTGAGGTTGGACAGGACCTTATAGAGATATTAGGTGCCGCTAGAGACCCTGGAATTAGAGCAAAAATATCAGTAAAGTCAAACGACCCACGTTTAGATCCAGTTGGAGCATGCGTTGGTATGAGAGGCTCGAGGGTACAATCTGTTTCTAATGAACTAGCTGGTGAGAGGATTGATATTATTCTATGGGATGACAATCCTGCACAGTTTGTTATTAATGCAATGTCTCCAGCAAAAGTTATCTCTATCGTTGTTGATGAAGATACGAAATCAATGGATATTGCTGTCGAGGATGAAAAGTTGTCTCAAGCAATTGGAAGAGGAGGACAAAACGTTAAATTAGCAAGTCAACTTACAAACTGGGATTTAAATGTAATGACTGAGGGCCAAGCAGATGAAAAAAGTGAAGCTGAAACAAAAGAAATAAGCGACAATTTTGTTAAACACTTAGATATTAATGAGAGCATTGCTTTGGTTTTAGCCTCCGAAGGTTACTCAAGTATTGATGAAGTCGCTTACGCTCCCCCAAAAGAATTACTAGAAATTAAAGACCTTGATGAAAAGCAAGCAGAAGAAATAAGAAGTAAAGCAAGAGACTATCTTCTAAAGCAAGCCATTAACCCAGAAGCATTAGATATAAATTTAAATGCTGAGCCATCTAAAGCGCTTTTAGAAATGGAGGGCATGAGCAATGACCTTGCTTTTGAACTGGCTTGCAGAGGAATAATTACCATTGATGATTTAGCAGATCAATGTGTTGATGATTTAATTGTTATTGAGGGTTTAGGAGAAGAAAAAGCTGGGAAGCTTATAATGACTGCAAGGGCACCAATGTTTGAGGATTCATAAATGCCAGATATTAGCGTTGAACAATTTGCAAAAGTAGTAAATATTTCTGTTAACAATTTACTGTCACAGCTAGAAAAAGCGGGCATTGTAAAGAAAAGTAAATCTGATTTGATATCAGATGAGGAAAAAATGCAGCTTTTAGAGTTTTTTAGAAATAATAAGAATAATATTAATAATAATCAGAAAAAAGAAAACTCTGTTGAAAACA
>NZYO01000028.1 GCA_002702235.1 Gammaproteobacteria bacterium | reverse complement strand
TTTAGGAGTGGTAGCTGTGATTTTAGGAATATTTTCATCATTATTTTTTGATACTCCCTCNGGTCCATCAATAGTNGTNNCAGCTGTTCTNATNTTTATANCAATTTCCACNATAAAGGTCNTTTCTCGAAGTTNAAGNGNNNATCTTGACATGTTAANAATGTTATAATATAACATTANNTTTTTCGGGGAGAATATCATGAAATTTTTTATAATAATTAATNTAATCCTATTAACATTTTCAGTTGCTAAGATTTCATATGGATCAGAAGAACACGATCATGATCATTCTGCCCACTCTGATGAGCCATTTTANGGTCATGTTGGTNTAAGGATACATATGGATCACGTAAGTGATTCGGATGAGGGTTCAGANAACATTAATGAAGTTTATACTCACTCGCATATAGAACTTGGATCTCAAATAGCTGAAGGTTTCAATATTGATACTAATTTAAAAATTGAAGGAGAGCCAGCAGGACATGCGCATGGGGGTGTAAATAGAACTGCTGACGGAAACAGCCGNTTTCTTGAGGACCATCCTTTGATTGTTGAATCGCTTACTCTTACTTATTCAAACGAAGATTTTNCTTTATACTTAGGTAAATTCAACCCAACTGTAGGCTTTAATTATCATAATTTTCCTGGGCTTTATTCGTATTCAATGGTTGAAGAATATAAAATTGCAGAGCGTATAGGTCTTGGTATTAAATATTCGGNAAACTTTGAAGATTTTGGAACACACCAAATAAATGTGAGTTCATTTTTTGCCGACACAACATTTTTGAGTGATGCGTTAATTGACCAAAGAGGGCATACCAGTAAAGAGGATGGAGGTTTAGCCAATACTGAAGATTTAGACTCGTATGCAATTTCAATTGGAGGAAAAGATTTTTACTCATTGGATAATAATATCGTTGAAAGGCTTTCATACAGAGTTGGTTATGCTTTACAAAAAAAAGGTTCGACAAATGATAATGATGAAACCAGGTATTCTGTTTCACTGAGCTATAAAGAAAACTTTATCAATCAAATAAGTAAAACGCTTATTTTTGAATTCATGGAAATTAATCATTATNATGGCGAAGCAGCTCACGATAGATCATATTTTACAAGCTCGCTAGGTTTAAAATTATACCCTTGGAGTTTTGATACTTCATATCAATTTATTGACAATGATGCCACGGAAGAAGATGAAGGAGCTGANGGTAAAATTTTACAAATTTCAGTTGGNTACAACTTCTCNAATAAAACGCAACTAACCTTTGGCTTNAAAAGAGCTGATGAAGAACTAGAGGTGACTGAAAGATTCGGTCTAGGTTTAAGGCATGCATTTGAGCTTTAGGATTAATTGAAAATAACTTAAGTTCGCGGTATTCTTCTTTTTAAGCTAATTGTGGGCCTGTAGCTCAGTTGGTTAGAGCCGCGGACTCATAATCCGTTGGTCGTAGGTTCGAGTCCTACCGGGCCCACCAAATCTTTTAAAATATGGATCCTTTATCTCAAAGTTTATTTGGTGCATTGAGTGCACAAACTGCTTCTAAAAAAAGAGATATCAAAGTTGCCACAATTTGTGGGATAACAGGNGGAATCACCCCAGATATAGATATTTTAATTAGATCAAATTCTGATCCGCTTTTATCTATCGAGTTTCATAGACATTTTACACATTCTATTTTTTTTGCACCAATTGGCAGTTTTTTTGTCGGATTGATACTTTGGTTGCTTTTTTTTAGGAAGGATAGTTTTTTTAAAGTTTATTTCTTTTCTTTTCTTGGGTTTCTTTCACATGGGATTCTTGATAGCTTTACTTCATTTGGAACTCATTTGTTATGGCCGNTATCTGAAACTCGCTNTGCATGGAATATTATATCTATAGTAGATCCAATTTTTACCGTTTCACTACTTTTATTAGTTACTTTATATGTTNTAATTAAGTCAATAAAAATTAATCTGTTAGCAGTTTNTTTTACCATTTTTTACTTATCTTTTGGTACATATCAAAAATATAAAGCAGAGGAATTCATTCTTAACTATTATGAAAATGAAATTTTTAATATAGAAAGAGTACTAATAAAACCAACNATNGGAAACCTTTTTTTGTGGAGAACAATAATTCAAACTGACAAGGTATTTTATGTCAATGCTGTTAATGTGATGCCGTTTAGTGACTACAAAATATATAAAGGCGATANTTACCCATTGCTTGATTTAAAAAATTACAAAGATTCGCTTGGAGAAAATTCAAGAATGTTTAANGATATACTAAGATTTTTAAAATTTACAGANAACTATGCAATTGAGGATAATCAAAGTAAAATAATAATTGATTTAAGATATGGAACTTTACCGAATGACAGTAGATCACTTTGGGGTATAAAAGTAGATAAAGAAAAAGTACATAATCATGCAAATTTTANAAGAATGAGAAATTTCAAAGAAAGNGATTATGATAAATTTCTTGAAATGCTTTTTTAAATNTTATGGGAAATAATCTTAGTGTTATATTAATTACAAAAAATGCTGAAAGAACAATAGAAACTACTCTTAAAAGTGCATCATGGGCTTCTGAAATTGTAGTTTTAGATTCTGGTAGTACTGATAACACTTTAAATATTGCTAAAAATTACACCAGNAAGATCTTTATTTCAGAAAGCTGGCCTGGTTTTGGAGTTCAAAGACAACATGCCCAAAACTATGCTACTAATGATTGGATTCTAATGCTTGATGCTGACGAGCAAATTAGTGAGCCACTAAAAAATAGCATTTTACAAGCAATAAAAGGACCTGATTGTATCTATGAAATTAACAGAATTAGTATTGCATTTGGGACTGTAATCAAACATTCTGGATGGTTTCCTGATTGGATTATGCGACTATATCCTTCAAAGCTTACAAAATATGATGATGCACTGGTTCATGAAAAACTTATTGTTCCTGACGGTATGGCATGTAAAAAAATTGAGGGCTTACTTATACATGAGACTTATGAGAATCTTTCCGAATATTATNAGAAAATGAGCCTGTATATTGATAGCTGGTCTANTGATAAGAAAGGAAAAAAATATGGAGGTTTNTTAATTGGATTTGGGAGAGGGATTTGGGCTTTTTTTAAAATGTATATAGTTCAACTTGGTTTCCTTGATGGTAAAACTGGATTTGTTTTAGCCTATTTAAGAATGGAAACTACAATTATGAAATATTATGAGTTGGGATTAAAAAANCATTCAAATGTTTAATTTTTTTTTAAAAGATTTACNACTAAATACACTATTGGTGTGTCAATTAATGCAATAATTATTTTGAACACATAGGTAGTAACTATTATCTGAAAAATAATATTGAAACTAAGCCCTAAGCCAATATATAAAAAAATTGAATTAACAATTATAGTATCAATGAGTTGAGACACAGAAGTAGACAAGTTATTCCTTAACCACAAATGTTTTCCTGAAGTTATTCTTTTTAAGAAATGAAAAATTTTTACATCTACAACTTGTGCTACCAGATATGCTGTCATTGAAGCTACTATTAATATTCCAGGTAAAGTAAAAACGGACTCGTATGCATTTTGCATTTCCAGAACTGTATTATAGCCAAGGTCACTATTAATCCATACGTTTGAACCAGGAAGAAAGACAGCTAATTGTATAAAGAAAAGTGAAATTATACTCACTATAAAACCTAGGAAAACCATTCGAGTGGCTTTTTTTTCACCGTATATTTCAGACACAATATCGGTAATTAAAAATGTTAACGGGTAAGTAATTATTCCGGTTGTAAGAGTTATAGGGTTACCAAATAAACCATTTGAGAACATATCCGGAGCGAATGTAAATATTTTTACTCCAATGATATTTGTTAAAACCAATATTGCAGCAAAAATTGCTACCAACAATGAGTATGTGTTCTCATTATTTTGCACTTTTTTTCCTCCACTCCCAAGGTGCGACATTTTTTTCTTTTAAAGACCATAGGCCTATTTTTTTTGACTTAGCATTTTCTTCTGCCTCTATAAATTTGGGATTTCTATTATATTTTCTGTAACACCATGCATGGCCTTGTTGGATCATCTGATAATTAACATTTTCGTTGTCTGCGTAAATAATGCCAACAACTCTTCCGTATTTATCGTAATTAATTTTTTCTAAAGTGAGAGATTTGTTACTAATAAGTTTAAATAAAGCTTCTTTAGCGCGTAGAAAGTATATCTGACCTTTTTCAGGTGTATCGATCGCATGAAGCCTCACTTTATATTTTTTTTTATTATTATCCAAAAGATATACTGTGTCCCCATCAATGACTTTTTCTAATTTTACACTTATTTCCTCTTTAGAATGCACAGATGACAAAGAAAATAAAATAGTAAATAATATAGCTATGAATTTTATAAACATAAATTTAGTAAAAAGTTTACTTATACCATTATTATTTACGATTTCCTTTAACACAAGCGCTAAAGATGAATTGGAGGTAGGAAATATGGCACCAGACTTCTCGCTCGTAGACCAAAACAGTAAAACTCATACCCTCAGTGAATATAAAGGTAGTTGGGTTGTAATATATTTTTATCCTAAAGACGACACTCCTGGCTGTACAAAGGAAGCGTGTGAATTCAGAGATAATATTGAGATTATAAATAAACTTAAAGCAAAAGTGTTTGGCATTAGTTTAGATGACACTGAAAGCCATAANAAATTTGCAGAAAAATATTCTTTGCCTTTCCCTTTACTATCAGATAATGACGGAAAAGTAGCTGAAAAATACGATAGTTTCGGCTCATTCGTTGGATTCAAATACGCCAGCAGACACACTTTCATAATCAACCCTTCGGGCGAAATTCATAAAATATATAAAAGTGTTAATCCTTCAACGCATGCAAAAGAAATTATCAAAGAGTTAGAACTTAACATCAATTCATAATTATAATGATCAAAAAAATTATTATATTATTATCGCTTCTACCTACAGCTATTTACGCCAACGATCTCTCACTATATGGAATTTTTAATCAAGGCGGTATTGTAATTGGTAATCATCCCAATGCTAAGAAAGTAACATTTGAAAACAGAGAATTGAAGTTATCAGATGAAGGCTACTTCTTATTTGGATTTTCTAGGAAATTTAAAAATAATAGTTCGGTTAAAGTAGAGCTCAAAAGCGGTGAATTAATTGAAAAGTCATTTAAAATAAATGAAAGAACTTACGAAATTGAAGTTTTAAAAGGTCTGCCAAGTAAAATGGTTACACCAAATGCTGAACAACTTGAAAAGATAAGAGAAGACCGAGCCACATTAAGTTATGCAATTAGATCAAATTCAGAAGTTAGTATTTTCCCAAAAAATTTTATTCGCCCTTTAGATGGAAGGACTTCAGGTTTATATGGAAGTGAGAGAATTCTTAACGGACAAAAGAGAAACCCTCATGGGGGATGGGACATAGCTGCACCAGTAGGAACTCCTATCAAAGCAACAGCCGGAGGTAAGATACTTCTCGCTCAAAAAGGTTTTTATTACACTGGCAATGTTGTAATCATTGGTCATGGGTATGATCTTAAATCTATGTATATTCATATGGACAAAATAAACGTAAAGAAAGGTGATATTATCAAGCAAGGTGATGTCATTGGTACAGTTGGGATGACTGGAAGGACTCTAGGACCACATTTACACTGGAATGTATATTGGCAAAATATTAAAATCGACCCAGAACTTCTGATGAAAGTAAATGTTGAAAATTAGTAATTTAATAATAATAGTTTTTTCTTTTTTTTGTATACAAATATTACATGCAGAATCATTTGTAGACGAGATTATTATTAAAAAATCTGAGAGAAAGATGTATGTTGTTATAGACGGCCAAATATCTTATACATTTAATATTTCATTAGGTAAAAATCCTATTGGACATAAAAGATTTGAAGGAGATAAAAAAACACCTGAAGGTACATACTTTATTGACTCAAAAATTGATGATAGTTACTACTTCCGCTCTCTTCACTTATCATACCCAAACATAAGAGACAAAAAATATGCTGAGGGATATGGAAAATCTGCAGGAAGCAATATAACTATTCATGGAACTCCTAATTCTTTGAGAGACTATTCAAGGCATTTATTCGATGGCGCAGATTGGACAAATGGTTGTATTGCAATTAATAACAGCCAGCTTAGAAAATTATGGAAAATTACTAGACTAAATACCCCAGTAACTATTCAGCCATAAACTTTTTTTTCAGAAAATAATAAGAAATTAGTATTGAAGGTATACCTAAAAATGCAGAAATCAAAAATAAATTTGTATAACTATCATAGTAATCTACTAGCCAACCTGAAAATCCTGACATAAATTTTCCTGGTAACAACATTAGAGAGCTAAAAAGTGCATATTGTGTTGCAGTGAAATTCTTATTTACCATCTTAGATAAAAATACTATAAAAACAGTGCCTGCAAAACCACCAGTAATATTATCTAAAGCGATAGTTAAAACAAATACGATCATATTATTTCCAAGAACAGAGAGTATTGCAAACATCAAGGTTGTAGTAGAAATTAAAATAGCTCCAGCAAATAATGGCCTAATTACTCCATAGTTNAAAACTATGAAACCTCCCAGAAAAGCACCTAAGAGTGTCATCGCAACTCCAAATATTTTTGTTACAGTAGCGATCTCACTTAGTGTAAATCCAATATCTAAATAAAAAGGATTTGCCATTACTGCCATTGACAAGTCACTTAATCGAAAAAAACATATAAACAATATAATGATATATGCTTCTTTATACCGAGAAAAAAAATCTCTCAAAGGTTCAACAAAAGATAATATAAAAATATTTTGGTTATGAGGATTTTTTTGCACATAATTTTCAGGCTCTTGGCATAGAAAAGTTGTTGTAAGGCCTATTAACATTAGAATTGACATAGTTTGATATGCTATGGACCATGAATATAAATCAGCTATAAAGAGAGCGCCAGCTCCAGAGATTAATAAAGCAACTCTATAGCCAAATTGATAAGAAGCTGTTAATAAACCTTGATATTTGTCCTCCATAATTTCAATCCTATATGCGTCAACAACAATATCTTGTGTTGCAGAAAAAAATGCTATCACAAGAGTAATGCAAGCAAAGAAAAGTAAGCTTTCGTCGCCTGGAGTTAATATTGATAAAACAAATAACATTATTAGNATAATAAATTGTGATAAAAATAACCAACTGCGTCTTTTACCAAAAAGATTAAACAAAAATGGCAGATTTAGTCTATCGATTAAAGGTGACCATAAAAATTTTAACCCATAAAATAAAGTAACCCATCCAAAAAAACCAATGGTAGTTCTAACAACTCCTTCATCCCTTAGCCAAGCAGTTAAAGTNGTGAAAACTAATAAAAGAGGGAGACCAGATGAAAATCCTAAAAAAAATAAAACTAAAACATTTTTATTTTTTAGATGTAAAAGAATTTTAATTACAAAATTTTTAAAATTAGCAATCATATCTCATATTCCATTATTAATGGTGCATGNTCTGAAAATCTTTTTTTGGTATATATTGACTCGCTTTTTATTTTTTTTTGGAGATTTGAGCTAACAACTTGATAATCAATTCTCCATCCAACATTATTTATTCTTGCATTACCTCTATTTGACCACCATGTATATTGTTCTGGTTTTTTATTAATTTCTCTGAAAGCATCAATGAAAAAATTTTTTTTAAAAACCTCATCCATCCAGTTTCTCTCTTCAATTAAAAATCCAGAATTTTTNTGATTTGATTTCCAATTTTTTAAGTCTATTTCTTTATGAGCAATATTCCAGTCACCACAGATAATAGTAGGCACTTTCTTTTTTTTTAATTTCACAAGATGAACCATAAAACTTTTCATAAATCTAAATTTTGCTTTTTGTCTTTCTTCACTAGAGGAGCCTGATGGCGCGTAAAGAGAAACTACTATAAAGTTTTCGAAATTTAGTTGAATATAACGACCTTCGTTATCAAATTCGGTATCGCCATATGAATAGATTACTTTTTTTGGTTTATNTTTTGTGATTATGCCAACCCCACTGTAACCTTTTTTTTCTGCAGATTTAATGTAAAAAATATCGTTACGAAAGTTTATCTTTTCTTCGTTTATTTGTTGAGAGCTAGCTCGAAGTTCCTGAAGACAAACAATATCCGCTTTTTGTTTATGAAGCCAGTCAAAAAAACCTTTTTTATTTGCACTTCTTATTCCGTTAAGATTACAAGAAATTATTTTCAACATATGATTTGTATTTTATGTTTTCTATAGGTAGTCTATCAACATTGAACGAGAAAAAAAATGAATTATAAAAACCTATTTATAAAGCATTGTATTGAGAAAGAAGCACTAAAGTTTGGGCAATTTAACTTAAAATCNGGAAGAGTTAGTCCATTTTTTTTTAACAGTGGAGTCTTCACCGATAGCAAATCAGTAAATTTAATATCTGATATTTTTATTAATGTAATCGAGGAAAATAAAATTGATTTTAAAAATATTTTCGGGCCTGCTTATAAAGGGATTCCGCTAGCGGTATCCCTTACACATAAAATTTTTGAAAAAAATAAAATGGTTGTAGGATTTGTCTTTAATAGGAAGGATGAAAAAACCCATGGTGAGGGTGGTAATTTAGTTGGTGACTTCCTTCCAGGAAATACAATAGTGGTTGATGATGTTATCACTGCAGGTACTGCAATAAAAAATTCACTATCTTTAATTATGCAAATTGAGAATATCAAAGTAAACGATCTTTTAGTTATCTTAGATAGACAGGAAAAAGGAGAATCTAATAAATCAGCTTCCGCAGAAATTAAAGAAAAATATAATATAAATACTCATAGTATAATTACCATTCAAGATATTCTTAAATTCATAGAAACACGCTCCGACTTCCAAAAATATCAATCTTCAGTAAGGGAATATATAGAAAAATACGGGGTGTAATTAATCCACCTTACTACATGGCATATAATTTGCATAATTATATTAAACTATTGATTTTAATATGTTTAATGAGATTTATGACAAAAAAAGGNTAAGACCCTTGTATGTTCCTATTATGAATTGGGCAAAATCATTGCCCGAAAGCACAATTATTAAAAGAAAAAGTGAAGCAGAGAACCTTTTTAAAAAAATTGGAATAACATTTTCTGTTTATAATAATTATGACATGTCAGAAAGATTAATACCTTTTGATATGTTTCCTAGAATTCTCTCAAAGTCAGAGTGGTTGAAGTTACAAAAAGGGGTTGAACAAAGGGCTTTAGCCATTAATGCTTTTCTAAATGACATTTACCACAAAGGAGAAATTTTAAAAGCTGGAATTATTCCAAAAAAATTAATATACCAAAATCCCGCATATGAAATAAAGATGGTAGGCTTCAAGGTTCCAAAGAAAATTTACAGTCCAATAATTGGTACTGATATTATTAGAGTTGATAAAAAAGATTTTCGAATTCTCGAGGATAATTGTAGAACACCCTCTGGAGTTTCTTACATGATTGAGAATAGGGAAATAATGATGAGAATGTTTCCTGAGCTGTTCCAAAGTTTAAAAATTGAACCCGTTGAAAATTATCCAGAAATTCTTCTAGATACATTAAAGAGCTTAACCCCAAAAAAATGCTCAAAAGAGCCGAACATTGTCATATTAACTCCTGGGCCTTTGAATAGCGCTTATTACGAACANAGTTTTCTNGCTGACATGATGGGGGTCGAACTGGTCCAAGGATCAGACTTGTATGTTGACAATGGAATCACCTATATGAAAACAACAAAAGGGAAGGAAAAAGTAGACATAATTTATAGAAGAATTGATGATCAGTTTATCGATCCTATAACATTTAATAAAGATTCTTGTATAGGTGTGGCTGGACTTTTTGATTCCTACAAAGCTGGAAATGTGAACATATGTTCTGCCCCAGGATCAGGTATAGCAGATGATAAAGCTGTTTATACTTATATGCCGCAAATTATAAAATTCTACTTAGGAGAAAATCCAGTAATAGATAATATTGAAACATGGCGATGTTCAGAAAAAAAAGACTTACAACATGTTTTAAAAAACATTAAAAATTTAGTTGTCAAAGAAGTCCATGGTTCAGGTGGTTATGGTATGTTAATTGGTAGCCAAGCAAATATAAAACAAATTAATGCGTTTAAAAAGAAAATTACTGAAAATCCAGATAATTATATCGCTCAACCAATTATTAGTTTATCAACTGTGCCAATATTTAAAAAAAAGGAACTCTCGCCAAGGCATGTTGATCTAAGACCCTTTTGTCTAGTTGGTAATAATAAGCTCAACTTAATAAGTGGTGCGTTAACTAGAGTAGCTTTAAAAGAGGGGTCTCTTATAGTTAATTCATCCCAAGGTGGTGGGGTAAAAGATACATGGGTATTAGCCGAGTAAATCTATGTTAAGTAAGACTGCAGAAAACTTATACTGGACTTCAAGATATATTGAAAGAGCAGATTCAATTGCAAGACTTTTAGAAGTGGCTTATAGGATAAATTTAATTCCAAATAGCTCTAGGGTCCATAATGAGTGGACTTCTATACTTGAGACATCAGGTATTAAAGATGAATATGTGAATCATCACGGTAATAATTATAAAAAAGAAAAAATTGAAAATTTTCTAATATTTGAAGACAAAAATGGTTCTTCAATTTTTGAATGTATACGAAAAGCTAGAGCAAACATAAAAATGGTAAGAACTGCAGTAACTCTTGAGGTATGGAATGCCATAAATGGTACTTATCATGATTTAGAAAAGTTTAGTGAAAAAAGATATTCATCAAGGGATTTGCCAGGAATAATCGATTTTGTGAAAAGCAGAGTAAATTTAATAAGAGGAACTATACAGAATACTCAATTAATAGATGATGCCTTTGACTTCTTATCAATTGGAACATATGTTGAAAGGGCTGATTTTACAGCAAGAATTATTGACGTAAAATATTTTATACTTTTACCAAGCAGTAATTATGTTGGCACCCAAATAGACAACTTCCAATGGACACTAATGTTAAGATCAGTGTCTGCATATAGAGGATTTAAACAAACCTATGGAAACAATGGTGTAAGCCATATAAATATCATAGAGTTTTTGATTCTAAATATGACTTGCCCTAGATCTTTAATGTTTTCACTCGATAAAATTAGCGCTCACTTAACTAATCTAAAAAAAATATATAAAAAAAGCTCTATTGCTGAAGAAGAAATTAGCGTTATTGTGAATAGATTTTCAAAACTCACAGCAAAAAAAATATTAAATATTGGTTTACACGAGTTTTTATTGAGATTTATACGAGATCTTTACTCAGTTAATAGTAATTTACAAAACAATTATTTTTTTGGTAAAGAAAAATGAAAATTAATATTAATCATAAGACGATTTATAATTATAGTGATATTGTTCCAAGGCTAATACAATCTGTGAGACTTTTCCCAACAGAGTGTNCCAATCAAAAAACAATTAAATGGTCAATTAAGTCTAGTAAGGGAGTAATTTCNGAATCACATCAAGATTCACTGGGTCACCGAATATTTAGTATTTATAATANAAATTTAGTTGGGACTCAAACAATAGTTTCACGAGGCACCATAGAAACTAAGGATACCTCAGGTGTATTGAAAGGTCTAAAAGAGAAAATCAATCCATTATGCTTTGCANGAAATACTGAGCTGACTTATCCATGTAAAAAAATTATTAAACTATCTAAAAAATTAAATAAATGTAGTGAAGATGATATATTTTTTTGTCATAAAATGAACGATGTAGTTTCCAAATCAATTAAATATGTGTCTGGCTCAACAACAGTTTACACATCAGCACAAAAATCAATTGAGCAGGGAAAAGGGGTCTGCCAAGACTTTGCTCATATTCTTATAAGTTTGGCAAGATTTTACGGTTTTCCCGCTCGATATATTAATGGTTTTTTATTTGAAGAAGGTGATTCATTTGAAAATTCAACACATGCTTGGGTTGAGATTTTCATTACTGATTTAGGATGGGTAGGATTTGATCCAACCCAAAATAANTGTACCGATGAAAAATACATTAGGTTATGTTGTGGTCTAGATTTTTTAGATGCTTCNCTAATTAAAGGAGTCAAAACTAATTTTAATGGGGTAGAAGATCTTAAGGTCGATGTATCTATAGATAGCTGTCAGTAATTATTTTCTTTATACGATCAGTTATTTGTGGCCTTTTGCCTTCCCAAATTAAAAAAGAGTCTGCAGCTTGTTCTATGAGCATTCCAAGACCGTCGTAATAGGTAACATTTTTTGATTTACACCAGGCTTTAAAGTTACCTGAAATAGATCCATATGATAAATCGTAAAACACAGTTGATTTATTAAGAANCGAATAATCAATAAAATTATCTAAACCTTGAATGAAACTTGATGGAATGGCATTAATTATTAAATCAAAATTAATTTCTGAATTACATAAATTATTGATTTTATTTATTTTGAATTTTTTTAAATAATTCTCCTGAATTTCCTTAATTTTATTTTTTGTTCTATTATATATGTAAATATCTTCTGGGCGTTCAAGAATTAACTTTGAAAGAATGCCTTTAACNGCACCACCTGCTCCAATTATTAAAATTTTTTTGTTTTGTATCTTAANNTTTAAATTATTTTTTAAATCATAAATTAAGCCACTTCCGTCTGTATTATATCCTTTTGATTTACCGTCATAAAAATGAATTGTATTTATNGCACCGGCTTCTATCGCACTCAAATCTAACTCATCAACANAATCTATAGCTTTAATTTTATGAGGAATTGTTAGATTTAANCCTGCCCAAAAACTACTTTTTGATTGATTTATGAAATCAGATAATTGGTTGTCTTTGACTAAATATTTTTCATATTGAAGTTGAATACCGAAATGATNTGAAAACTCTTTATGTATTATTGGCGAAAGACTATGCTCTATTGGATCTCCGATTACACCATATTTTTTAATCATTTTAACCAATCTATTATTTGTTTTGCATAGTATGTAAGTATCGCATTTGCACCGGCTCTCTTNAAACTCATCAAAGTCTCAAAGACAACTTTTCTTTCATCAATGAAATTATTTTTAGCAGCAGATTTTATCATAGTGTATTCGCCGCTCACATGGTACGCAAATATAGGAATTGAATATTTATTTTTTAATAAAGATATTACATCTAAGTANTGCAATCCTGGCTTCACCATTAAAATATCAGCCCCTTCATGAATATCAAATTCCGCTTCGGGCACTACCTCAATCTTATTGCCAAAATCCATCTGGTACGTATCTTTTGAACTACCTTTAANGTTTTTTGATGATTTCACAGCATCACGAAAAGGGCCATACAAGTTTGATGAATACTTTGCGCAATAGGACAGAATCATGGTGTTAAAAAACTTTTGTGTTTCTAATGCGCTACGAATCTTACCAATTCTACCGTCCATCATATCTGAGGGCGCTACAATATCAGCGCCCGCTTCAGCATGAGAGATGGCTTGCTTTACTAACACTTCAATAGTTTTATCATTATCAATTTCTTGTTTATCATTCAATATCCCATCATGCCCTGATAAAGTGTAAGGATCTAATGCTACATCGGAGATAACACCTAAATCAGGGAGTTCTTTTTTGATTTTTCTTATAGATTCCTGCATGAGGCCCGTACTATTAAACGCCTCAGATGCGTTAAAACTTTTCTTTGATTTTGTAACAACCGGGAAAATGGCAACTGCTTTTAAACCTTTTTTATGAAGCTTATACAAGCTTGTTAAATGCTTATCTACTGAACATGATTCAATACCCGGCATAGACTTTATCTTTGTTTTCTTTTTTTTTCCACTTTCTATAAAAATCGGATAAATTATGTCATTAGCAGAGATTTCATTTTCTCTAACTAAATCTCTAATNAATCCCTGGGATCTTTTTCTTCTTAGCCTATTATTTGGAAACATTATTATTCCTTTTATAGATGAATATATAATTTTAACCTATAATTACTATATGTTTAAGGACAATAGATTACAAATATTTGGTGCATTTATATGTTTTTTCTCAGTTATATATGCTATTTCTTACTACGATATATATAAAGGTATTCAAGCATGTAATTTATGTATCCTTGACCGTTATATTTTTGTTGCTATTGGAATAATTTTTTCTTTATCAATTTGGGCGAAAAAAAAATTGTTATTTCTACCTTTAATTATTGTCTCATTTCTTCTTTCTTGTTTTGGTTTCATCGTTTCAGCACGCCATATTTGGCTTCAAAAAACATCTGAAAATAACCAAAATAATGATTTTGCAAATGAATGCAGTGCTGATTTTTATTATTTATTTGAGAGATTTCCATTTAGTAGTGCATTTGAAAGTATATTTTCCAGTAGAGCATCTTGTACAGAAGTTGTTTGGAGTTTTCTTGGTTTGACTATACCAACAGTAGCATTTATCATCTTTAGTATATTGATACTTATATCTATAAGAATTTTTTTTAAGACAAGATGAGACTTTTTTTATTTATANTTTTTGTTTTTTCATTAAACGCTTTTGCCTATCAGTCTGAAGCACCAGAAAATGCTTCATTGAAAATATTAGGTATAGAAGACGGGGAAACATATAAATCTCCTATTAAAATTAATTTTGTTATTGATAATATGAAGGTGGTGCCTGCTGGTCAAAAAGAAAAGTATGCAGGGCATCATCATTTACTTATAAATGCGAAAGATGACATAAATTTAGCAGCTCCTCTTCCTGCAACACAAAGCATTAGACATTTCGGTAAAGGTCAAACTAGTGTTAATTTAGAACTAAAAGAAGGAGAATACGTTTTACAACTTCTATTCGCTGATCACCTTCATATACCTCATATCCCACCTGTGATGTCAAAAAAAGTTACCATTAAAATTGAAAATTAATTTTTTTCTTTAAGCCAATCTTTAGCCATTAGGTAGTCGTTATAAAGAACAGATTCCTCGCTACCATCTTCTACTGGATAGTTGTATATCCAATTAACGCTTGGTGGAAGGGACATTAATATTGACTCTGTTCTACCATTTGATTGAAGTCCAAAAAGAGTTCCTCTGTCATAAACCAGATTAAATTCAACATAGCGGCCCCTTCTAAATAATTGAAAACTTTTATGTTTTTCAGAATATGGTAAGTCTTTTCTTTTTTTTAGTATCTTTGAATATGTTGTATAAAAACATTCGCCAACCTTAATAACAAAATCGTGGCAGTCTGCTAATTTATGATTATTGAGATTATCAAAAAAAATACCTCCTACTCCTCTTGGCTCGTTTCGATGTTTTAAATAAAAATAATCATCACATTGTTTTTTAAAATCGTCATAGTAATTTTTTTTATCAAGTACACATATTTTTTGTGCGCTTTCATGCCATAAAACAACATCTTCTAAGAAGGGATAAAATGGTGTCATATCAAAGCCCCCACCAAACCACCACAACGGCTCTGTATTTTCATCAAAAGCCATAAAAAATCTTACATTTAAATGCACGGTAGGTACGAATGGATTTTTGGGATGTGTGACTACTGATACTCCCATTGCTCTATATTTCATCCCATTAAGCTCCGGCCTATTAGAAGTTGCTGCTGGAGGCAATGAAGTACCATTGATGTCAGAAAAATTTACACCAACTTTATCGAATGTACATCCTTTTGAAAGAACACAGGTCTTACCTCCACCTCCTTCCGGCCTTTTCCATGTATCAATATGAAAATCAGTTTCTTCATACTTAAGAAATTCATTAATAATATTATTTTGTAAAGTTTGAAAACTTTTACTAATGATATCTCCATCTTCAACCTTAAATTTGGTTTTCATTAACTTTTCCTAATTACATCTTCAGTCAATAAATCAATTATCTGTGTTGGTTTATTGTATCCTCCAACAACTCCATTTACTATAAAGTCAATTTTACCATTAAATTCTTTTTTTACTTTGTTAAAAATTTTTAGAGGCTCTTGGCCAGAAATATTTGCGCTAGTTGAAATTAGTGCAGAATTGGAATATTGGCATAATTTTTTACAGACCATGTGCGAAGTTACCCTTATTGCAACTTTTGAGGAATCGCCTTTTATTAGTGGAGAGATATTCGATTCTGATGGTACTATCCAGGTTGTGGGTTTCTTTTCTCTTCTAACTTTACTGCAAAAAAGTTCGTAATATTTTTTTTCAATAAAACTTTTTAGTTTTTCAGTATCATCTGATATGACTATAAGTCCTTTTGAATAGTCCCTACCTTTAAAATTAATAACTTTTTCAATTGAATGATTATTAAGTGCATCACAACCAATACCAAATACTGATTCAGTTGGATATGCAAAAATTTTTCCTTGAGTAATTTTATCTGCAATAAGTTTTAAATCTTTTGGTAATTCTGGGTATAGAATTTCAGTCATTTATTTCATTTACTTTTCTTGGCAAACCTTCTTCTTGTTCTAACAGGAGCTTTAATTATTAATTCTTCGCACTCCTCAAAGGTTAGTTCGGAAGGTTCCGAATCTTTGGGAACCTTAACATTTTTTTTACCGTCAGTAATATACGGCCCGTACCTTCCATTGAGTACCTGAATATTTTTCTCCCCAAAATCTTTGATTATTTTATTTGCGTCCAGCTCTTTCTTTTTTGATATTAATGGTAAAGCTTCTTCCAATGTTATTGTATATGGATCGTATGGTTCTTGGCCTTCCTCTTCGGCCCCTCTTAAAGATAAATTCTTTTTTTCACCATAATTCAAATATGGGCCAAATCTTCCTAAACATGCAGTGACGATCTCACCATCAGGTGTACTTCCTAATTCTCTTGGAAGAATAAATAATTCTAAAACCTCATTTAAAGTGACAGTTTGAATATCTTGTCCTGGTCTTAGAGATGCTGATTTTGGTTTTCCCGCCTCCTTAGGATCATCTTTAGTTCCAATCATTGCATGCGGTCCATATGGTCCATGTCTTACGCTTACGGTTCTTCCGCTTTTAGGGTCAGTACCTAAGATCCTTTCCTGCTTTTTCTCTTCTGGGGACATTTCGTCTGCTTTTTTCACCATAATGTTCATATGTTTAAAAAAGTTATCAGTTACTGGCACCCATTCATTCTCACCTCTTGCAATTTTATCTAGAGTTTCTTCTAGTTCAGCTGTGTAACTATACTTTACGAAATCCTCAAAATTTTTTGATAAAAATGAGCATGCAGACATTCCTTTTCCAGTTGGCATTAAAACTCTATTTTCTATCTCAACGTATTCTTTATTCTTGAGTGTTTCTATTATTACTGCATAAGTACTTGGCCTACCAATTCCTTCTTTTTCTAAACTTTTAATTAGGCTTGCTTCTGTATACCTTCCTGGAGGTTGTGTGTGATGCTCATTAGCAATAATTTCTTTGATTTGAACTTTATCCCCTTCTTTAAGATCAGGCAGGATTTTTTCGTTTTCGTCTTCATTTTTTTCGTCTGAGTCCTCTAAGTATACTGACATAAATCCCGGAAAATCAATTGATTGACCTGAAGACCTAAACGTGAAATCTGATGCGATCATTTCAACTGATACAGTATTCATTATTGCGTCATTCATTTGAGATGCAATTGTTCTTTTCCAAATTAACGAATATAAATTAAATTGGTCAGTGGTAAGAGTATTTTTTAAATCATCCGGTTTTCTATCAAGACTTGTTGGCCTTATAGCTTCATGGGCTTCTTGCGCATTTTTCGATTTATTGATGTATTCGCGGGGTTCTTCAGGTAAATACTCACTGCCATAAGATACTGGAATTATTTCTCGCATTTCCTGAATTGCTTCACTAGAAATATTTACGGAATCAGTCCTCATATAAGTTATAAGACCAATAGGTCCGTCGCCTAAATCGACACCAGTGTATAATTCCTGGGCAATACCCATAGTTCTTTTAGGGCCAAAGCGAAGTTTTCTAGAAGCCTCTTGCTGTAATGTGGAAGTTGTGAAAGGCTTTGCTGGTTGCCTTTTCTTTTGTTTTTTTGTGATCTTACTTACAGCCAATTCTTTATTAGCTAAATCGATAATATTATTTTTAATATCTTCAGCTTGTTCTTTATTTTTTATAAAAAACTTATCAAGTTTTTCATTTTTAATATTCACTAATGATGAAATAAACCCTTGTTTGTCTTTTAAAAGCTGAGCTTGAATAGACCAATATTCTATAGGAATAAATTTTCTTATTTCCTCTTCGCGCTCGACTATCATTTTTAAAGCTGGGCTTTGAACTCTTCCAGCTGATCCTTTTCTGATACCAATTCCCCATAATAAAGGTGAGATATTCATGCCAAATAGATAGTCAATACTTCTTCTTGCAAATTGTGCATGTATTAAATCAAGAGATAATTTTCTTGGCTTATCTATAGAATCTAATATTGCTTTTTTTGTAATTTCACTAAAAACTATTCTTAAGATTTCAATTCCATCTAACGCTTTTTCTTCTTCTAAAATATCAGTTAAATGCCATGCAATAACTTCTCCTTCACGGTCTTGATCAGTAGCTAGATATAGCCTTTCCGCTCCTTTGAGATTTTTTTTAATTTCCCTAACTATTTGTTTAGGCTTGTTGTGATCTCTTTCAATGTACTCGTACTTCATTTGATAATTATTAGAAACATCAACGCCATTTTTTGATGGAAGGTTTCTTAAATGACCTACAGTAGATATAACTTTAAAATCTTTACCCAGATACTTTTCTATTGTTTTGGCTTTTGCTGGTGACTCAACAATTACAATATTAGAACTCATAGGACTAAATATAAATTAATGAATGATAGGTGTAGAGTAATTTGGCTCTAAGTTTTGGAGCCATGTATAGTTAATCTCATTTCCTGGGGTATTAAAAAGTATCATTAAAATAACCCACTTTACTTGGGTAATATCAACTTTAGAGCTGTCTAAAGCCATAATTCTATCAAGAGCGTGTTCACGAATTTCCCCATTAATTACCCCAAACTTCTCTAAAAAAGCCATAAATGTGAGGCCATCCGTTCCTAATTTTAAAATCTCATTTTCACTATATAGCCTATAACTCTTTTGAGTAGGCTTATTTAATAAAAAGGACTCCTCATCAGATGGAAGCCTTTCTAACCAATCAAATGCTTTTTCAATATTTTTATCGGCAAAACCTGCCATTGATAAATTTTTGTGGAGAAAATTTCTGTCAATTTCAGAGTCATTACCATCCTCGATATAACTTTGAAACATGAACATTAGAACATCTAAAATTGTTTCTTTCATAAAAGAATGCCTTAAGTGATTGATTTAATTATTATAGTAAATAATGATAATTATTATCATTACACTTAATACATTAACATTAATACATTGTTATCATTTAGTCAAAGGTACATAACAGCTAAATTTTAAAAATCATATTAAAGGGTTATAATTCTATAATGCGAAATACCTATAAAAAATTAGAAGTACTTCATTTTCCCGATCCTAGGTTGCGAAAAATTGCCAAGGAAGTGGATACTTTTGATGAAAGCTTGCAAGCTCTTATTGATGATATGTTTTTTACAATGTATGAAGAAAAAGGAATTGGTCTTGCGGCAACTCAAGTTGATATCCATAAGAGAATTATTGTTATAGACATAACAAATGATAAGTCAGAGAAAATATATTTAATAAATCCCAAACTGATTTCATTATCCTCAACTAAAGATTCAATGGATGAAGGTTGTTTATCGGTTCCAGGCTTTTACGAGACAGTAAGTAGACCTAATCAAGTAAAAATTGAGACGTACAATACAAAAGGTGAAAAAAAAGTTCTTGATGCTGAGGGTTTACTTGCAGTATGCATACAGCACGAAATTGATCATTTAAATGGAAAACTTTTTGTAGATCATATATCTAATTTGAAGAAAACAAGAATCGAAAAAAAAATATTAAAACTTAAAAAAGAAGGTAAAATAATAAAAAGAACTGATAAGCCTTACTCAAATTCTGTTATCTAGACTATGTCCTCATTAAAAATTTTATTTGCAGGTACATCAAAATTTGCAGAATATCATCTTCAAAAATTAATTGAATCAAAACATAATGTGATAAGTGTTTTTACTCAACCTGGAAAAAGATCTGGGAGAGGATTGAAATTTACACAAAGTCCAGTTAGAGAAATGGCTTTTAATAATAATATTGAAATATGGCAACCAGAAAAAATATCTAACAAAGAAGTAAGTATTATTAAAGAACTGAATCCAGATATAATAATTGTAGTTTCTTACGGACTTTTAATACCAAAAGAAATTCTATCGATTCCAAAGTTGGGTTGTATTAATGTTCATCCATCCTTATTACCAAGATGGAGGGGTGCTGCGCCTATTCAAAGATCAATAGAGTCTGGGGATACTATTACAGGAATCACAATAATGATGATGAATGAAAAATTAGATACGGGCGACATTATTTATCAAGAACCACATAGAATAGATAGCCATAAAAAAGCATGGGAGTTAGAGAAAGAATTAATGAATCTTGGCGGACACATTTTATTGTTAGCCTTAGAGTCAATCTTAAATAATAAATTTGTTCTATACCCACAGGAACATAGGTTAAGCACTTATGCAAAAAAAATAACAAAAGAAGAATCTAAAATTGATTGGAATATGACAGCACAAGAAATCCATAATAAGATAATGGCATTTAATTCTTGGCCTATAGCTGAAACAACGCTGTCTGGAGAGCGAATTAGAATTTATGACAGTAAGTATAATGAAAATGATATAATAGGCATACCTGGGAACATAAAATCATATGAAAATAACATTGAGGTTTTTACGAAAAAAGGTACCTTAAGTATTCTTTCACTTCAAAAAGAAAATTCTAAAGTTTTAGGTGTCAAAGATTTTCTAAATTCAAATGATTTAAGTGGGAAAAAGTTTAATTAAAATGAACTTTTAATATTATACAAATGAAAATTATTATTATCGGTGCAGGACAAGTTGGAAGCGCACTCTCAACTAATCTAGTGAGAGAAGGTAATGATGTTACTTTAATCGATACAAGGCAAGATCTTCTTGAAAAAATTTCAGAAAAAATTGACTTAAAAGCAATTCATGGAAATGGGGCATTCCCATCTATGTTAGAAACTGCTGGTGCAAAAAACGCAGACGTGTTAATAGCAGTATCACATAGTGATGAAATAAATATGGTTTCCTGTCAAGTTTCGTACTCTATATTCAATTTACCTCTTAAAATAGCTAGAATTAGGGAAACTGAATATTTAACCCACGATAATTTATTTTCATATGATTCTATTCCAATTGATGTTCTCATAAGTCCAGAAATACTTGTTTCAAACAACATAGAAAATTTGATTAGGCATCCTGGTACTATTAAGCAATGTTTTTTTGCTAACGGAAAGATAAGTATAATAGGAGTACAAAGGGCCAAAGAAATCGAAAACTTTGATAGTGTTGTAGAAATGCAAGATGAACTTTCAAAGGTAAATTCTCACATTTTGTTTTTAAAAAAAGACGGTAAAATAATTAAATATCAAGATGAAGAAATACCAGATTATGATGAATTATTATTCATATGTGAGTCATCAAAAATAGATGAATCAATATCAATCATTCAACAAAGAAAAGAAAATAAAAGAATTATGATTGCAGGTGGAGAAAAAATCACTAAGCATCTTGCCGAAAAAATCAAATCTGATTTTCAAGTAAAATTGATTGAATCAGAAGAGATAAAAGCAGAAGAGTTTTCAAAAAATATGGAAGATATTACAGTCATAAATGGTGATCCTGCAAATGAAGATATACTTCTTCAAGAAAATATTGAGCATATGGATGTATTTTGTGCGCTTACTAAAGATGACGAAAATAATATAATTTCTTCGATTTTAGCAAAAAAGCTGGGTGCTAAAAAAGTAATTTCCCTAATAAATAAAACAACATATTCAGAATTATTTGAAAAAAAAGAAATCGACGTTTTTATGTCAGCAGAGACTCTAACC
>NZYO01000027.1 GCA_002702235.1 Gammaproteobacteria bacterium | reverse complement strand
TTTACAGCATACTCAACATCTTGAATACCTCCATAATTCATTGCAATATTAAGATACATATTTTTATAATTTTTTGTAGACTCTTGAGCAATGTTAATTTTTGTTAAAAGAGATTTTGGAAATACGGAAAAGTTACCTACAAATGAAATTTTAATTTTCTTTTTATGCGCAAAATCTAAATTTTTTTGAATAGATTCAATAAACAAATTGTAAAGATTTCTAATTTCACTTTTTGGTCTATTTACATTTTCATGACTTAAAGCAAATACTGTAAGATTTTTTATATGTAAATCCAAACAGCAACTTACTATTATTTGCAATGTCTTTAGTCCCTCTATATGTCCCTTGTCTCTATTTAAGCCTCTTTCTAGTGCCCAAGATCCATTACCATCCATAATAATGGCAATATGTTTTGGAATCTTTTGCTGGTCTGCCATCTTAAATCTGCATTAAATCTTTTTCTTTTTCGATGATTCTTTCGTCGATTTGCTTTATGTTTGAATCTGTAAGTTTTTGAATATCTTCTTCTGACCTTTTTTCATCATCTTCTGAAATTGATTTTTCTTTTAAAAGTTGTTTTAGTTTGTTATTCGCGTCCCTTCTAATATTGCGAACTGAAACTTTACAGTTTTCTCCCTCTTGTTTTACAAGTTTTACAAGTTCTTTTCTTCTTTCCTCAGTTAATGGCGGTAAAGGTATTCTTATGAGATTACCAGAGACCGCAGGATTTAAACCTAAATCTGATGAAATAATGCTTTTTTCCACTTCTTTAATCATATTCTTTTCCCAAACATTGAGTTGCAATGTTTTAGCATCCTCAATTTTTATGTTCGCAACCTGATTTAGTGGTACTTCTTGTCCATAATATTCAACTGTTATAGCATCAAGTATCGAAGGGTGTGCTCTACCAGTTCTAATTTTGCTCAAATTATTTGATAAAGACTCCATGCTCTTTGTCATTTTTTGACTTGCTTCTTTTTTAAGTTCATCAATCATGTGGTTACCTTTGTTCCTATGCTTTCATCAACAATCACCTTACTAATAGAATTTTTCATAGTAACATTAAAAATTCTCAGTGGTATAGAGTTTTCCTTACATAATACCATTGCTGTGGTATCCATAACCTTAAGCTCTTTTTGAATTACTTCAGAATACGTTATTGTTTTAAATATTTTTGCATCATTAAAAATTTTTGGATCTTTATCGAATACTCCATCTACCTTTGTTGCTTTAAGCATCATATCTGCATTTATTTCAATTGCTCTTAACGAAGCAGCTGTATCGGTAGTGAAGAAGGGATTACCTGTTCCAGCAGCAAAAATTATAATTCTACCTTTTTCTAAGTGTCGAATTGCTCTTCTTCGAATATAGTCCTCAGCAATCTGGTTAATTCGAACCGCTGACATTACTCTACATTCTACTCCATTTTTTTCTATTGAATCTTGAATGGCGAGAGAGTTAATAATTGTTGACAACATTCCAATGTTATCGCCAGTAACTCTATCTATTCCAGTTTGTGCGAGTCTAGCTCCACGAAAAATATTTCCACCACCAACAACTATTGCTAACTCATGGCCTTTATTTACAACTGATACGATATCTGATGAAATATTATTTAGTACTTTATGGTCAATGCCGTGATCATATTGCCCTATTAAGGCTTCTCCACTCAACTTTAGTAAATATCTAGACATTAAGTTTTATTAACTTGAGACATAACTTCATCAGCAAAATTTTCTGATTTTTTCTCTATACCTTCTCCGACCTCATACCTTTTAAATAATAAGACACTATTTTTTTCATTCGAAAGAAGTTCTTTTATTGAAATATCACTATTTTTAACAAACTTTTGACTCAACAAGGTATTTTCTTCATAGAATTTTTTTACTTTTCCTTCTACCATTTTGTTGACAATATTTTCTGGTTTTCCACTTTCTTTTGCCTGAGCTAAAAATATTTCCTCTTCCTTTTCTACTAGCTCTTTATTGATACCTTCTTGCGATACAGCTAAAGGTTTCATTGCAGCAATATGCATTGCTATATCCTTAGCAAGGTTTTCATTCTCGTATTCTAGAGAAACTAAAACTCCGATTTTTGTTCCATGAAGATAATATCCGAAGTTAGAAGAACTTAGTTTTTCATATCTTCTAATTTGAACGTTTTCACCAACTTTACTAATAAGTTGGAGCCTTGCTTCCTCAACATTAGTCTCACCATAGCTTGCTAAAAGTAATTCTTTTAAATTAGCAATATTTTCGCGTGCAGATAATTCAGAAATTTCATTACAAAATTTTACAAAATTTTCATCTTTTGCTACAAAATCAGTTTCACTATTAACTTCAAGCAGAGTCGCGAATTTTTTATCTCCACTAATATTAATTTTAATTACTCCTTCAGCTGCTATCCTGGAGGATTTTTTATCCGCTTTTGCTTGGCCAGCTTTTCTCATATTTTCAATAGCAATTTCTATATCGCCNTTNGANTCAACNAGAGCTTTCTTGCATTCCATCATACCGGCTCCAGTTCTNTCTCTTAGATCCTTTACTAACTTTGCTGAGATTTCCATTATTCNGACTCCTTTNTNGAAGTTGTTTTTTTTGCTACTTTTTTCTTNGTTGTTGTTTTTTTTGNGGAAGCTTTTTTAGTAACAGNTTTTTTAACAACTTCTTTCTTTTNANTATCNGCANTNTCTTCNGTTTTNTTATNTTTTACAGCTTTTATNACTTTCTTTTTTCGTTTTACAGAAACTTTTTCATCCTTNTCGCTACTTTTTGAAGCACTAATAAGCTCGTCTTCAATNGAAACTGGTGAATTTGTTTTAGCATACTCTAGCCCTTTCGANATAGCTTGTGAAATATAGGAACAATATAAGTCAATAGCACGTATTGCATCATCGTTGCCAGGNAAAAAATAATCAATTTCTTCGAAAGAATTATTTGTATCAACCACAGCTACAACTGGGATACCTAATTTTTTNGCCTCGGTAATTGCAATATTTTCATAACCAACGTCTATTACAAATAAAGCAGATGGTATTTTTTTCATATCTTTGATGCCGCCAAGACTTGCATTAAGCTTANTGAGTTCTCTTTGCTGCATTAATTGTTCTTTTTTTGTTAGATCNGAATCTTTTTTTGAAACTTCTATTTCTAAGTCTTTAAGTCTTTTAATTGATTGTTTAACNGTGGAAAAGTTTGTNAACATTCCACCAAGCCATCTTTGACTTACGTAAGGCATGCCACAAGATNTTGCGTGTTTTTCAACACTATCCCTTGCTGCNCTCTTAGTTCCCACNAATAATANATTNCCACCTTTAGAAACTATTTTTTCAATAAAATTACACGCATCATTNAGCATTGGTACAGTTTTTTGAATATCGATAATATGNATATGGTTTCTNTTTCCATATATATAAGGCTTCATCTTTGGATTCCAAAAACTTGTTTGGTGNCCGAAATGCACTCCTGCTTCAAGGAGCTCTTTAATAGTTGTCTCTGACATTTTACTTTCCTTTATTGGGTTAATATTTCCTTAGAAAAATCCGCACTGCCAAAAATGGACCCAGTGAGGATAAAAAACAATCTAAGTTCGTAATGTTTTGAAGCTTTATAACATATACTTATAATAAGGACAATCTGTATAATAAAATTAATTACATATTGCTAAAAATGGTTAAAAATCAATCAGAAATAGAAAAAATGAGAGTAGCTGGGAAATTAGCTGCAGAAGTACTAATCATGCTTGGTGATTTTGTGAAACCAGGTATAACTACGGACGATATTAATAGTATTTGCCATAATTTTATAGTAAATGAACTAGAATGCATTCCTGCTCCCTTAAACTACAAAGGATTCCCAAAATCTGTCTGCACTTCAGTAAACCATCAAGTTTGTCATGGAATTCCAGGAAGCAGAAAATTAAAAAAAGGTGACATAGTAAATGTTGACATTACTGTTATAAAAGACGGATATCATGGTGACACTAGTAAAATGTTTTATATTGGGAAACCCTCTGTGCAAGCTAAAAGATTGACAGAAATTACTTACGAAGCCTTGAAAATTGGAATAAAAACAGTAAAGCCGGGCAACACTTTAGGCGATATCGGTTTCAACATTCAGAAATATGTAGAAGAAAATAATTTTTCTGTTGTAAGGGAATTTTGCGGTCATGGTATTGGAAAAGAATTTCATGAAGAGCCTCAAGTTTTACATTACGGCAACCAAGGTGAAGGTGAGGTCCTAAGAGAAGGAATGACCTTTACAATAGAGCCAATGGTGAACTTTGGCAAAAAGGAAGTAAAAATTTTACCAGACCAATGGACTGTCGTAACAAAAGATCATAGTCTTTCAGCACAATGGGAACACACAATTCTTGTGACGAAAAATGGATATGAAGTTTTAACCATAAGGCCTGATGAAAACATATAGTAATAAAGAATTAGCCTTAAAATTTAAAAGTAATAATGAAATTAATAGTTTTGTTCACAAAAATTATTCATCAAACAGAAATAATATTGAAAAACTTCTTTATTTAAAAACTCAAATTGTTGATTCAATATTAATTGAAGCTTGGATAGAGAATAAGCTAGATAAATATCCTATTACACTATTAGCAGTTGGGGGATATGGAAGAAAAGAGGTTTTCCCATACTCAGATATAGATATTTTAATTATTTACAATAGTAAAATTGATAAAAATTTCAAACATTATATTTCTAGTTTTATTGCAAAAATCTGGGACTATAAGCTTCAATTAAGTCATAGTGTAAGAAAAATTAATGAATGCTTGAAGGAATCTAAATCAGACATTTCATCTGAAACAAATATGCTTGAATCAAGATATATTTTCGGAAATAAAGAAATTTACTCATCTTTTAAAAATAAAATCAAACAAGATTCAGCGTCATCTAAAAAAAATTTTATAAATAAGAAAATAATTGAGCAAGAAATTAGACATAATAAATTTAATGCAACGTCATATATGTTAGAACCAAACATAAAAGAATGTATTGGAGGGATGAGAGACTTAAATAACATTTTTTGGGTGTCAAAAAAAATTTATGGAATTTCAGATTTTCATGGTCACTACGATAATAAAATTATAAGTAAAAAAGAGTTTAATCAAGTTAAATCATCAAGAAACTTTTTATTCAATGTAAGGTATCTTTTACACTATTTAAACAAAAAACCTCTAGAAAGATTATATTTTGAGAATCAAATTTTACTTGCCAAGTTCCTTAATTATAGGGGTAATGGTAATCAACCAGTAGAAAGGTTCATGAAAAACCTTTATAAAAATATTAGTGTTGTAAAACATACAAACAATATTATTTTAAATTATATAAATTTTAATTTAAAAGCTTTGAGAGGAAGATTTATAAAAATTAATAAATACTTCTATTCAAAAGACAATATGATTTTTATTAACAACGATGAATCCTTTTTAAAAAATCCAAGCCTACTTCTAGAAATTTTTTATGTAATGCAAAATAAAAATCTTCAAGAAATAGAGCCAAGGACCCTAAGATTAATAAATGACTCGCTTTACTTAATAGATTCAAAGTTTAGAAACTCAAAAANNAATCAAATAGCTTTTATGAATATTTTAAAAAACGATTTTAACGTCACGAAGATATTAAGAAAAATGAGTGAAAGTGGNGTGTTAGGTTCNTATTGGCCAGCCTTNAAAAAGTCTATTGGTCAAATGCAGTTTGATTTATTTCANATTTATACTGTAGATGAGCATACCTTNTCAGTTTTATCAAATTTACGATTTATGGGNACCAATGAATGNAATAAGAAATATAAATTTATTTATGAAGTATANAAAAATATAAAGGATAAAGAAGTTTTATATTTGTCATCGTTGTTTCACGATATTGGAAAAGGGTCAAANAAAGATCATTCAAAAGTAGGAAAAGATTTGATATATAAGTTTGCAATTAAACATGGTCTTAGTGAGCATCAGTCAAATACAGCAAGTTGGCTTGTTGAAAATCATCTACTTATGTCACTAACCGTTCAAAAAAAGGATATTAATGATCCAATAGAAGTCATAAAATTTGCTACAAATGTTAAAACTCAAGAAAGATTAGATTATTTATATCTCCTTACAATTGCTGACATAAGAGGAACTAATCCTAAATTATATACTGACTGGAAAGATCATTTATTAAAAGAGTTTTATTTCTTAACATCAAAATACATTGCTACCAATTCAATTCTTGATTCTTCAAAAGATTCATATATTAAAAATATTAAATCATCTGTTCTAAAAAAATTAAATACTTTAAATAATAAAAAATTTCTCGAGGATATGTGGGGTCAGTTACCTATTGATTATTACCAAAAGCATAACGATGAAGATCTAGAGTGGCATTCTGAATGTTTAATGAAAAAAGGTACCAATAAAGATTTTATGCAGATTAAAGAAAGTCCATACAGGGGCTGTACACAATTAATGATTTACCAAAAATCTAGAAAAAATTTATTAAGGAAAATTACAAGTGTTTTTGAAAAATTAAATATTCAAATAACAGAAGCGAATATTGTGACATTAAATAATAATTCGTCAATTGATACCTACTTACTTCTAGATAGTTCTGGAAAACAAATAAAAAATAAATATATGTTAAATGACTTAAAAAATAATATTGAGCAGGTTTTAATTGATCCAGAAAAAGTGAAAATAAGTAAAAGAACCAAAAAAGCATCGTACACAAAAGACTTTACAAGCGTATTAGATGTAGAGGTTTACAGTAAAAATAACTCTGTAACAATAGAGGTTAATGCTCTTGATAGCCCAGGCTTATTGTCTTCAATATGTGAAGTTATGGATGACAGTAATCTAATGATTAAGGACGCTAAAGTTTCTACATTAGGTGAACAGGTAAACGATATATTTTTTGTTGAGAGCATAAATTTTGATAATTTTGATAATTTTTCTAAAAAAATCAAAAATAAGTTAAAACAAAAGCTTTCAGACCTATATAATAGTCAAATGTAAATTTGGGGATACAAAATGAAAGATTATGAGGAAATTATTGAAAAAAACTTTGATAACATTCAAGATTTAAGTATTGCAAGCGCTAGTAATGAACTTAAAGAGACCGTGAATGATGTCTTGAATCTTCTTGATAAAGGCGAGATAAGAGTATGCAATAAATCTGAAAAAGGCTGGGTTGTAAATCAATGGATTAAAAAAGCTATATTACTTAGCTTTCGCCTTAAAGATAATTATTTGCAAAGAGGCTCTTACGCCAATTGGTTCGATAAAATTGATAGCAAGACAAGTAATTGGACAGAGAAAGATTTTAATAAAGCAGGTTTTAGATATGTTCCAAATGCTGTAATAAGAAAGTCTGCCTTTGTTGCGAAAAATGCTGTTGTCATGCCAAGCTTCATTAATATAGGAGCTTATGTTGATGAGGGAACAATGGTTGATACATGGGCTACAGTTGGATCATGTGCTCAAATTGGCAAAAATGTCCATTTATCAGGAGGAGTTGGTATTGGAGGAGTTCTTGAGCCTCTTCAGGCCTCACCAACCATTATTGAGGACAATTGCTTTATTGGAGCAAGGTCTGAAATAGTTGAAGGTGTTATTGTTGAACAAAATTCGGTAATCTCAATGGGTGTATACATCGGTCAAAGTACGAGGATATATGATAGAGAAAAAGATGAGGTATATTATGGAAGAGTACCAGCCGGATCTGTAGTTGTTTCAGGTAATCTTCCATCAAAAAACGGTAAATATAGTCTGTACGCAGCTATTATAGTCAAGAGAGTTGATGAAAAAACTTTATCTAAAGTTGGCATAAATAATATTTTAAGGGAAGCAGAGTGAATAAAGATTCTTTAAATATTTTAAGTAATCTAATTAGTAAAAAAAGTGTAACACCAGAGGACGATGGGTGCCAAGATTACATTTTTTCTGAGTTAAAAGAATTTGGTTTTGAGCTTAGAGATTTAAGTGAGAATAACGTAAAAAATTCTTTAATTTTTCAATCAGGTAAAAAGAGTCCAAATGTTCTTTTTGCTGGGCATACTGATGTTGTTCCCGCCGGAAATATTAATGACTGGGACAGCGATCCATTCACTCCAACAATAAAAGACAATGTTGTGTATGGAAGAGGTTGTTCAGATATGAAAAGCAGTATTGCTTGTATGATCGCAGCGACAAAAAGATTTGTGTTAGAAAATCCAAATCACAATGGTGGCATAGGGTTTCTTTTGACAAGTGATGAAGAGGGTCCTGCTGATTTTGGGACAAAAGTTGCTATAGAAAAAATGAAAGATCTAGGTTACGTTCCTGATTTTACAATAGTTGGTGAACCTACTAGTTCAAAAACTTTAGGTGACACAATAAAAAATGGCAGGAGAGGCTCTATAACTGGAGAATTAATTATAAATGGTGTTCAGGGGCATATTGCATATCCTGAGCTTGCAGTTAATCCTAATCATTATACTGGGAAGATTATAAATGATTTAATTAAACATAACTGGTGTAATGGAAATAAATACTTTCCAGCAACGTCTTTACAAGTATCATCTATCATATCTGATCAGGTTGCGTCCAATATGATTCCTGCAAAAGTGAAGGTTATTTTTAATCTTCGTTTTTCTAGTGAACTTACTGAGGATAAAATAAAAAGTACCGTAAAAAGTTTAATAGATGCTCATGAAGTTGACTATGATATAAGTTGGACTTGCTCTGCCCATCCTTTTATTACAAATGAAGGAAAATTAACAGACACTTTAAAGGCTGCAATCAGAAAAACAATACACCATGACCCAGTTCTTTCAACAAATGGTGGCACTTCAGACGCAAGATTTTTATCAAAAGTTTCAAATGAAACGGTTGAGTTTGGTGGTATTAATCAAACTGCACATAAGATAAATGAAAACATAAATATTGATGATTTATTCAGTTTAGAGAAAATTTATCATGAATCGTTGTGTTTACTGCTCCTCGATTAATTTACTTATATCGCATCCTGAGTAAAATTCTTGTAAATGATTTTTATCACTATCTTTTACAAGATCTATAATTTCGATAACTAATTCTTTATACATTTTAAAATTAATTTCACTTGATATTAATAAAAACTTTAAAAAAACTAAATATG
>NZYO01000026.1 GCA_002702235.1 Gammaproteobacteria bacterium | reverse complement strand
CACTGGCGGTAATCCAATAATGATGATTCATTCAAGTAAAAATAGAGTTTGCTTAATGACAACACACATTAGGTTAAAAGATGTATCTAGAAAAATTAGTTATAAAGATATAATTAGTAAAACAAAAGTAATTAATAATGAACTTAAAATAAAATTTAAAATTAAAAAACCAAGGATTTTTATCACTGGCTTAAATCCTCATGCAGGAGAGTCTGGATATCTTGGTAACGAGGAGAATAAAATAATAAAACCGGCAATAGACTCACTTAAGCGCTCAGGCATCGATGTTTACGGTCCCTACCCTGCTGATACTATTTTCCATAAGGGCAAGTGTGATGCAATTGTTTCAATGTACCATGATCAAATATTACCAGTATTAAAAAATATTGAATTTAATGACCTTGTTAACACTACACTTGGTCTTCCAATTACTAGAACATCTGTAGATCATGGAACTGCATATGACTTAGCTGGCACAAAAAAAGCATCTGAAAAAAGTCTCCTCAAAGCAATAAATGTTGCAACAAAAATATCTTAATGAAAAAAACACTTGCAAAAAAAAACCTGGGGCAAAATTTCTTAATTTCAGATCTAGTTATCGACCAAATTATAAAATATTTATCTATTGAAGATAATCAGAATATAATTGAAATTGGACCTGGAAGAGGTGCAATAAGTTTTCACATATTTAACAAAACAAAAAATTATTTTGGAATAGAAAAAGATCAAGATATGTTGAAATATCTTTACCCTAAAATAGATGAAAAAAACATAATATTAGACGATATTTTAAAAATTAATTTTTCGTCCTTGTTTGAGGAAAAATTCAAATTAGTAGGGAATATACCTTATAACATATCATCTAAAATATTAGAAAAGATTGTTGATAACAGAGAAAAATTTATAAGTGTCTATTTAATGATACAAAAAGAAGTTGCAGATAGAATTGTTGCACAAGAAGGGAGAAAAGCCTACGGAAGATTATCTATCTTTATACAGATATTTTTTGAAGTAGAGATTCTTTTTGAAATCCCACCTGAATGTTTTTTGCCTAAGCCAAAAGTAGTTTCATCTTTTATAAAATTAGTACCTAGGAAAGAAATAAGTTACGATATAAAAGATTATGAATCTTTCAGTAAATTTGTGAAGAAAATATTTAATTCTAGAAGAAAAAAAATAGCAAATAATATAAATGTCCCTAAGAAATTTAGTAATCCACTTCTACAAGAAAGAGCTGAAGATTTATCTATTAATAAAATAGTAATGTTGTATAATTTAATTAATAACTATGGATAGTCTTTACAAAGTTGATATTGATGTTTCTACAGAGTTTATCGAAGAAGAGTCAAATTATGATAATGATCGATATTTTTTTGCTTATACAATCAAAATTACCAATTCTGGCAAAGTAAATGTTCAATTAATTTCTAGACATTGGATTGTCTTAGATGCAAATAATAAGCAACAAGAAATTAAAGGGTTAGGGGTAGTAGGTGAACAACCTGTAATAGCCCCAAATTCGAATTTTCAGTATTCGAGTGGAACAATTATTGAAACCCCTGTTGGTACAATGCATGGTACATATCAGATGGTTGCAGATAATGGTTACAAATTTGATGCAACTATTCCAATGTTTTCATTGTCGGTTCCAAAGGTAATAAACTAAAAATGACATCTTATTATGTGGGCGACCTTCACGGGTGTTTTAAACAATTTAAGAACTTAATTAGAATAATAAAGTTTAATCCTAAAACTGACCATCTGTATTTAACTGGAGATCTTGTTAATAAAGGAACACAGTCTCTAGAGTTAATGAATTATTTGTACAGTATTGATAAAAATGTTACGACAGTACTTGGCAACCATGATTTTAATTTGCTAGCTGCATATTTTGACGTGAATCCATGGTCAAAAATACCTCACACAATGCAAAAATTGCTTAATGATAAAAACATTGAAAAATATATTACATGGATAAGAAAAAAATCACTCCTTCATATTAATCATTCGGAAAAAATTATTCTTACACATTCAGGAATNTATCCTGGATGGACTTTGAAAGANGCCATAAAGATGTCNGATCAAGTTTCAAAGAAANTGAAATCAAATCAAATCAAAAATTTTATTAAAACTCTATGGTCTAATGAACCAAGTTCATGGAAAGAAAATTTTACACCTAAAGAAAAAATGATATTTGCTGTAAATGCTTTCACAAGAATGCGATTTTTAAATAAAAATTTATCTTTAAATTTAGATGTCTCTTCTGATGCATTCCACAACGATGATATAAAGCCTTGGTTTAAATATAACAGTAGATTTAAAAATAATTTTAAGATTATCTTTGGACATTGGGCAGCCCTTGGATTTTACAAAAATAAAAATTATATTTGCCTTGACTCAGGATGTGCTTGGGGTAATAAACTTACAGCTATAAAAGTGAATAAGCATTATTTAACAAAATATCAAGTTAAGTGTTAAGTCTTTTTAAAACATCAAATGAAAAACTATGACTATTAAATTCATTTTTNGAAAATTCTTTTTTTTCTATAACTTCCCACTGATTAAAATCAAATTCTGGGAAAAATCTATCNCCATCGATTTCTTCATTAATTCTAGTCAAGTAAATTTTATCTACAAGCGAGATTGTTTGTTCAAAAATATCCTGGCCACCGATAAAAAAAATTTCTTTGCTTTTTTTTGCTTTATTAATGCTATCAGTAATTGATGAAGACATTGTAACACCTTGAAATTTTGAAGTTTTTGATATCACAATATTTTGCCTACCCTTAAGTATAAAACCAATGGATTCAAAAGTTTTTCTACCCATTATTATTGAATTACCCATTGTAATCTTTTTAAAATTTTTAAGATCTTCTGAAAGCTTCCAAGGAAGTTGATTGTTTTTTCCAATCGCTCTATTTTTTGAATAAGCAACAATTATTGATAAATTATTCATATTGCTATATCTGCTTTAATATGAGGATGGCATGAATAGTCTTCGATTTGTATATCCTCATATGTAAACTTAAAAATATCATCAATTTTTTCGTTGAGCTTTAATTTGGATAGCTTCATAGGATCTCTCTCTAATTGAATTTTTGCTTGTTCAATATGATTTTTATAAATATGAAAATCTCCTAATGTATATACAAATTCCCCTACTTTATAATTAGTTACTGATGCAACTAATGAAAGTAATAGCGCATATGATGCAATATTGAAAGGAACACCTAAAAATACATCAGCACTTCTTTGATATAATTGACAAGATAGACTTCCTTTTGAAACATAAAATTGAAAAAAACAATGGCATGGAGGTAACGCCATTAAATCTAGCTCGCCAACATTCCATGAACTGACNATATGTCTTCTTGAATTTGGATTGTCTTTAATGTTATTTATAAGATTGNTAATTTGATCAACNGATTTATTATTAAAAGTTTTCCACGATCTCCATTGAACACCATAAATTGGACCCAAATTACCATTTTCGTCCGCCCATTCATCCCAAATTGTTACNCCATTATCTTTTAAATATTGAGTATTGTTATCCCCTTTTAAGAACCAAAGTAGTTCATATATGATTGATTTTGTGTGAAGTTTCTTTGTAGTTACTAGCGGAAATCCTTTATCAAGATCAAATCGTGTCTGATATCCAAAACATGATAATGTACCGGTGCCTGTTCTGTCTTCTTTTTCAACACCGTGCTTGAGCACATGACTTAGTATATCTAAATATTGCTTCATTGCTTTTTACTATAACTAATTAAAAATAAACCAAGTATTAACATGGGTAAGCAAAGTAACTGACCCATGGTAACCCAATCAAGGAATAAATAACCAATATGCGAGTCTGGAACTCTATTAAACTCAATAAGTGATCTAAATATAGCATAAAAAGTTAAAAAAATTCCTGAAATAAAACCAGAATAATTTTTATACCTCAATAGTAAATTAAGAATTAAAAATAATAAAATACCCTCTAAAATTGCTTCATACAATTGTGTTGGATGCCTATAAAGATTATCAACATGCGGGAAAATAATTCCCCAACTTTGATCAGTAGGCTTACCCCATAATTCACCATTAATAAAGTTACCTANCCGTCCTGTAAAAAGNCCTATTGGTACTAAAGGACANACAATATCAGAAAGCGTTAAAAAAGTGACCTTTATNTTTCTAGCATAATAATATATAGCAATTATAACNCCTATAAGTCCACCNTGAAAACTCATACCTCCNTTCCAGAAAAATAAAATACTTAGAGGATTACTTAAAGTNTGNGAGGAATTATAAAAAAAAGCATATCCTAATTTACCACCTATAAGAACNCCAAGAATACAATAAAANAGAAAATCTATGAATTGGTCNTTGCTTTTAAAAGAATTAATTTTTTTTAAATATACTTTACTGTATANCCAAATAAAGAAAAATCCTAAAAGATACATAAAGCCATACCAGTATATATTTATACCAAAAATTGATAGCATTACTGGGTTAATATTGTGTATTAGTANCATTTTTAATTTTAATTTTTATTAAGTATATAATAACTATCAAATGAGTAAAAATAATCTCGCAAAAGAAACAAGCCTATATTTGCTACAACATGTAAATAACCCGGTAAATTGGTACCCATGGTCAGAGGATACCTTTAGGATTGCAAAAGATGCAAAAAAACCTATTCTCTTATCAATAGGATATTCATCCTGCCATTGGTGTCATGTAATGGCTCATGAATCATTTGAGGATGATAAAACAGCCGAAATAATGAATAGAGAATTTATCAATATAAAAGTTGATAGAGAAGAAAGGCCGGATATTGATAAAATTTACCAAAATTCCCAAATGATACTCAATGGAAGATCTGGTGGATGGCCTCTTACAATGTTTCTTTGTCATGAAAGTTTAATACCTTTTTTTGGCGGTACTTATTTNCCAAAAGAAGAAAAGTATAACCTACCATCCTTCAAAAATTTATTACTTAAAATATCTGAATATTATAATTCAAACTATGAAAACATAACTTCTAATAAAAATTCANTCTTGAATACTTTTGAAAATATTTTCCAATCAAGTTCTAATCAGGAACTTGATATTAAAGAAATTAATAAAATTTTCATAGATAATCTTAATAAAACTCACGATGATATTATGGGCGGATTTGGAGGAGCACCAAAATTCCCCCAAGCCCCAATACTTAAAACTGTGTTGGGATTAACTTCATTAAATGTGATAAAAAAAGACGATGAGCTTTTTAAAAAAGTAATTTATACACTCCTCTCAATGCAAGACGGAGGTATACATGATCATTTAGCAGGTGGTTTTTTTCGTTACTCAGTAGATGAAGTCTGGATGATACCNCATTTTGAAAAGATGCTTTATGATAATGGGCAATTATTAGAATGCTACAGTAAGGCGTACGAACAAACAAAAAATAAAACATTTTTAAAAACTGCAACAGAGATTTATTCATGGATGAAAGAAGAGATGAAGAGTATTAATAATGTAATGTATACAAGTATAGATGCCGACTCTGAAGGNAAAGAAGGAAAATTTTATGTTTGGGATTATGATGAAATAAAAAATTTATTAAATCCAAAAGANTTTGACTTTATTTTAAATAACTATGGATTAAGGAATTCACCAAACTTNGAGGGTGCTTATCATTTATATATATCTTATAAAAATAAAAAAGATTTTATTTCAAAAACTAAAAAAAATATAAAATTAGATAATCAAGAAATANAAATATGCATGAATAAGCTTAAATGCGTAAGAAATAAAAAAATACCACCTCAAAAAGATCAAAAAATTTTATTATCGTCAAATTTACTAGTAGTTAATGGAATGATTGAATTATATAAAAGCACTAATGATAAAAGTATTTTAAAAAATATAAATTCAATAATTGAATTTATTTGTGAAAGAATGTTTGATAAAGGCTTACTTTTTACCAGCAGTAGTAAAGGAAAGTTCAATAAAAAAAGTTTTTTAGACGATTACGGATACTTTTTATATACATTGCTCAACTACCTACAAGAAAATTGGAACAACCAAATTTTTGAGATTGCAAAAGAAGCGTCGAAATATTTAATAAGTAATTTTTATGATGAGAAAAAAGGTAGTTTTTTCTATTCAAATAAGAAAGAAAAGAATATCTTTTACAATATTAAACCACTTTCTGATGAAGCAATCCCTTCTGGGGCAGCTTACGCATTTTTAGGGTTAATGAAATTAGGTTACTTAATTGGTGACCAAAAAATTCTTAATGCTGCTCAAAGTATTATGCAATATTCTTCTGGATTTGTGAAAGCTTCTCCTGAGAATTACAGTAGTATGATATATTGTCATAATATAAACGAATTAAAAGTTATTAATATAGTTGTAAAATATAAAAATAAAATTGAAACAGAATGGATTGATTGTTTTAGGAAATTCTCTAATGAACGTACTAATTTTTATTTTATAAATGTGGAGACTGGCGAAAAAGCAATTGATGGAAAAGTTAATGTAAACAAAACTACTGCTTTTTTATGTATCAATGAAGTATGTCAACCACCATTTATTAAAAGCGAAGATTTATCAAAGGCTCTTAAAAAATTATGAAAATTTATTATTTTTTCAAAAAATTTTTATGTTTAATTTTTTACATAATTAAAACGAAGAAAATTTTAAAGAAATACTTTAGTCACGGAACAAGCGAAATTTCTAGAGAACAATCTCAGGTTATAAAACAATGGTTCTTAGGTATAAGGGATATTATTGGAGTTCATGTAAATATTGAGAATAAATCTAAAATTAATGATAAAAATTTTCTTATTCTTTCTAATCATATTTCTTGGTTAGACATTATAATCCTAGGAAGTATTTTTGAAACAACCTTTCTATCAAAATCTGAAGTTGCTAGTTGGCCCGTCATTGGTCGTATCACAAGATCTGTTGATGTTTTATTTATAAAGAGAGGAAGTAAAGATGCAGCAAAACAAGCAATAGAAATGGTGCAAAGATCACTTATGAAAAATAGAAATGTTGTAATTTTCCCAGAGGGTACTACATCAGACGGAAGTTCATTGCTTAAATTTAAACCAAGGCTTCTTGCTAGTGCAATAGATATATCAGTTCCTGTAAAATGTGTAACTATCACCTATCCTTTAAAAAATAAAATAAACCCAGTAGTCCCTTTTGTTAGATCAGATTCTCTTTTTTTAAGTATACTTAAAATACTTTATTCAGATAAAATTAGTGTAAAAATTATTATTGAAGAATTAATAGAAACTAAGGGTTTAGATCGTAAAACTTTAAGTAATATTTGCTTTGATAAAATTAAAAGTAATCTAAATTATTATTAGCAAAGTTAATAATTTTTCTTTTAATAAGATTAGATTTGTTCAAAAAATTAAAACCTCTGTTAACGCCACTATTAAGAAATCTATTTTCGGAAGTTAAAGTTTTCTCAATAAAGTTTAAAATATAAATAGTTCTTTGATTAATAGCATGTCTTTCGTAATCGTATTTATTAAAGAATTTATCACTACCAAATGAATATANATTTTCTTCAAAACACGAGACCAAAGATAAAACGTCTGAAAAACCAACATTCATGCCCATACCAGCTAGTGGATGAAATGAATGAGCAGAATCGCCAATTAATATAACATTATTATATGAATATTTACTCGCATGAGAGAAAGTAAGTGGAAAACTAGTAATCTCGGAATTTATTTTAATTTTTCCAAATTTATTACAGATTTCATTTTTTAAAAATATATCAATAGTCTTTTTTGTATCATTTTTGTAACAAAATTTATTATTAATACTTAATACACATGAAAAACTTTTTTCACTTAATGGGAGTAAGCCAGCTATGCAATTTTGCTGAAATAGTTGGTATGTTGAATTATTATTACTTTTTGAATGAGAAAATTCAAAAACATATGCTGTAGAATTATATGATATTTTTTTTTCCTCAAGCTTTAGAAATTCTTTTACTTGAGATTTTTTCCCGTCAGACACAAAAAGATAATTTGAATTAAATTTTTTATCATTTTTGTTGTTAACTCTACTAACTCATTTTGGGATACAATACTTTTTAATTTTGAGTTTAAGCATATTGTAATATTATTTTGTTTACAACATTCATGATATAGTTCTTTATGAAGTTCAGTTGCATTTACGATAGAGCAAATTGTTTCGTTACGTAGGTCAAGTTTATTTTTATTTTCAAAACTTTCATTATAAAGTTGCATAGACTTAACTTGATTTGCAAAAATTTTTTTTTTCAAGATATCTTGATTCAAAATTTTGTTTGTTTTGTTGCTTATTGCTATATATCTATTAGTATTAAAAACTAATTCTTTTGTTTTATCTATTACTAATATTTTAAAGTGCTTTTTCCCTAACAAATTTGCTAGTGTAAGGCCTATAGGTCCAGCTCCAAATATTATAAGGTCAAACTTAGTCATAAGCTTTCATATTGTTAATATTTTTTTTATATAAATATGAGCCAGTAATTAACCCAACTGCAAGTTTTTTCACATTTTTGTTAAAGTCTAAAACCAAAAATATTTTTCCTAAAATAAATTTTCTAATTGGTAATCTATAAATTTTATCAGCAAGAAAATCTGTAAATTTTATTATTCTTTTCATTTCTTTATATCTTAAATTTTGATAATTATTAAATACAGTATGTATATCATTATCCATCTTTAAGCTATTTGATAGTATGAAGCAGTCTCTTACTGTTAAATTGAAGCTTTGACCGGCTATCGGGTGTAATTTATGACATGCGTCACCTAGCAAACATACATTGCTATGCGAAAATTTTTTGTAGTAACTTAATGATAAAGGATATTTAAACCTATCAGATATCTTATTAATTTCACCAACTTTTTTTCCGATCAAAGTCTGTAATTTTTTAGTTAATTCAATATCAGATACTTCTTCATATTTTTTCAAAGCACTATTATGTAGGGAGAATATAACAAGCCAATCATCTTCTGATGGCAGAAGAGCTAGGACACCATCGTCAGTAAACCTTTCATAAGCAATAGAAGAACTCTTTTTGCTTCCCTTTAAATGAAAAACCAGTGCAGTCTGGTCATATTCTTTAGATATTTTATCATTAAAATAATTATCCTTTAAAAGGTCTAATCCACTTGCAAAAATAATTGCATCAAACTCACTGTGCGAATTTTTGTTATTTTTCGAGTAAAATATTTGTTTTTTATTTTCGCCATTAATTTCAAAAATATGAGTACCTGAATTTAGCTGAATATTTTTATTAGAATAAATTGATTCAATTAGCTTCTTTTTTAAGAAATCAGTTTGAATATGCGCTCCAAGAAAATCTAAATTTTCATCTTGTGACGATATTGTCGTTGAGCCTAAAGAATTTGAGTAAGATAAATGAATTTTATCGATAAAATTTGGTCTAAAACTATCTTTATCCCACAAATTATATTTTTTCAAAATCTCTACGGTACTATAAGAAAGTACTATTTTAGCAGAAGTCTTATCAAGTAATTTCTTTTCAGATTTTTCTTCAAAAATTGTAATTTCTGTATCACAATCTTTACTAATAAAATTTGATATTGTTAATCCTGTCAAACCACCACCGATAACAGCAATTCTTTTCATATCTTTACTCATGCACAAAGCTTTTCTATTTCAGATATTCTCTTTGGAAGTTTTGCAGTCAATACTTTGCAGGATTTTTGAGTGATCAAGACATCGTCTTCTATTCTTATCCCAATACCTCTCCATTTTTTTTCAACCTGATTATCATTTGCAGAAATATATATACCTGGCTCAACGGTTATTATCATTCCTGGTTTAAAAATTTCGTTTCGATCTCCAACATCATGAACATCTAAACCTAACCAGTGACCTGTTCCATGCATGAAATATCTTTTATAAAGACCATTTTTTATGCTGTATTCTATTGATTTTTTTAATATGCCAAGTTTAATTAAACCTATAGTAATTTCACGAATAGTAGTTTGATGGACATCTTCCCAAGTTATACCTGGTTTAATTTCTTTTATAGTTGCTAGCTGAGAGGTTAAAACTGTATTGTATAATAAAGCTTGATTTCTAGAGAACTTTCCACTTATCGGATATGTCCTTGTAATATCTGAAGCATAATGATTATACTCAGCAGCGGCGTCAATCAGAAGAAGGTCATTCTTTTTAAGATCACTTTTATTATCAATGTAATGCAAAATACATGCATTCTCCCCTGAAGCTACAATACTAGGATATGCTTCTTGAGTATTATTTTTATTAAAAACATAGTTGAGTTCGGCGTGTATTTGATACTCGTATTTACAATGTCGTAATTTTTCCATAACTCTTTGATGAGCTTGAACTGATATGTCAGCAGCTTTTTGCATTTGTTTTATTTCATAAGGAGTTTTAATCAGTCTTTTATTATTTATGATTTTAGAAATATCATTTTTACTCTTATTGCTACAGGAAGAATGTAATACTCTTTCTAAAGTTCTATTTTTTAACGNACGACTGAAACGACTGAAATATAGATTTTTATATTTACCCTTTATTTNACAACAAACTTCATGCATTTTACTCAAAGGATAAACACTATCAATCGCATAGTCTTTCTTAATTAAAGAATTACTTTTTTTAGTACCAATCCACTGCTTTTCAAATTCAGATGACTCATCTCTAAATAATATAACTTTAGATTTATTATCTTTCTTTAANATTAAAGATACTAAATTTGACTCTTTTATACCTATCAAATACAAGAAATCGCTGTCCTGACGAAAATCATACTCTATATCATTCGTCTTAATTATATTCTTCGAGCCGTAAATGAGAATTATNGAATTATTCTCAACCTCTTTCAGAACAGCTTTTCTCCTANTTAATAGATCTTTCCTCTCTAACTTATTCATGTCTTAAAAAAATGTTGACCTTAATTAAATACGAGAATAATATAGTCTCTAATGGATAGCAACGATACAATTAATGATCTAAAAAAAGAGCTTGATTTAATCGAAAANAAAATCGAAATTTTATCTCAAAAATACCATATCTTATTAGAAGAAAATAAGCTTTTAAAGACAAGACAAGAAAAGGAAGCTTCTGAAAAATATAAAATTCAACAAAAAAACCAGAAAGTTCAAAATAAGGTTGAAGGAATCATCAATAGATTACGATCTCTAGATTACACACATCAATGACAGATCAAGAAAAAAATAAACTAAAAATCAAAATTCTAAATCAAGATTATGAAATTACTTGCAATGCAGGTGATGAAAATGATCTTATAAAATCTTCGGAACTACTCAATGAAAAAATGAGTGAGATCAAAAACTCTGGAAAAACTATTGGAATTGATCGCATAGCAATAATCACAGCACTCAATTTTGCTAAAGAAATTATTTCTCTCAAAGAGAATTCTGTGCAACTGACAGAAGACTCTGCACAAAAAATTGAATCTATTCAAAATAAGCTAGATTTAATAGTAAATATTGAATAAAAATAATTAAACTTATTAAAATATTTTGGTATATTATATTGTGTCTGATATATTCGATGCTGTTTAAATGCTTTGTACCTAATTTATTATTAAGGGATCAAACCGTTAGCATTTTGAGCATGCCTTTTATATTAAAGGAAGCCTTCCGCTAATCAGAGAGCCCACTTGAACATACTGGTTCAAGGATATAAACAGTTTCGGTATATTGGATATTCACAATTAATAATATTAAGCCCTTCTAATATAAAAAAATTTATAAACATGCACTTTAATAAGACATTCTTCACCCAAAAAACACAAAAATTTATAAAAAATTTTTTTTTCGTTAAAAATGTTAAATATTTTACGAAAAAAAGATAAAAAGTATTAAAAATTTAATAAAAAACATAAAAAATGTTAAAAATTTAATAAAAAAACAAAATAATGTTAAATATTTTACGAAAAAAAGATAAAAAGTGTTAAGAATTTAATAAAAAAACA
>NZYO01000025.1 GCA_002702235.1 Gammaproteobacteria bacterium | reverse complement strand
ATCTAAAAACCTTAAAACTATTTAATTTTATAGGTGGTGTCATTAACTCAAAACCTAAAAACTGTAGCCACTCTATAGTATGTTTATGATCTGCAGGTACTACGTTTTCAAGTTGATAATACTGTTCTTGATAGTAATTTACTACAGATTGTGACCATCTTATAAACTTACGACCTCTTTTTTCNATNTCATANCTACCAAGAAGCCATATTCTTCCTATCATNNTNTCCATNATTGGATTAACACCAAACATACAGATAGGCTGACCATCTATAATACAAGTATAGTTNTCACCTTTTTCTCTNACACCTGACATNAAAGCACGAAAAGGTGATGCACCATGTATTATACATTCTCGTACATCACTATCTCTTAAATTATGTTGAAGTATGTTAGCGTGTTCTGATGTAGCCTTAGCAATACTAAAGCCATCATAAACACCTTCACCCATAAAGTTTCTTAAACTTAGCTTCGACTTCTCTAACATAATTCATATCTCTTTGTTTNTTATCCCANTATCTAGGATCACGCATTGCTGCTTCNANATCACCTTGNGTNAGTTGACTTGGTTGCGAAACTTCTTGCTGTGGATTTATNCCTTTCATTTTTTCTTGTATAAGTTCTAANGCCATNATNCCTTCTTTACTTGTGCCAAGNTGTGCCACAGCATCTTGCATTTCAGGTTTAAAAAACTTTTGTATAAATAACTGTGNTGCTTCAANTCTTGCATTAGCATTATCACCCAAAGACTTTTTTATCTCTTCAGGATCAGTATCATTTAAACCATTATGCTCTGCCCATTTTTGTATACCTTCATCAAACTCTTCTTGTGATAATCCATTTGACCAAGAATAATCTGCCCACCATTTAAGAAGAGGATTAGTTGCTGCTTCTGCTTCATCTAATATTTCAGGTATTTGATAATCACCTGCACTTGCAGGTCTGTTAGCATAAGCCTCAGTTTCTAGTTCTTGTAATAATGTATTACGAAGATCGTCTTCCTTTTTTCCTAATTTAGCTGAAAGTTCATCATATGATTTTTGCAAATCTTCTCCACTTTCAAACTTTTCATTTAACCAAGATGGTCTTGGATTAGCTACTGGGTCTGCTACTGATTCAGTTGTGGGAGGATTACTTTGCACATCTGATGTAGGCTCAGTAGCAGATTCTTGTGTTACTTGTTGTTCTTCATTCATTTTTTAACCTCATTGCATGATTGATTCTTTTGACTATTAAAGCAACGAGATATCGTTGCCCTTCCAAGTGCCTTAGTTCNGCATCTGAAATATTACTGCCTGATACTGCTTCTATAGTTACAGACTTTAAATATTTTAAAACTTCTTGACCAGTAGGTGTCTTAAACAAAGATTGTACGTTTTGAGATATTATTTTATCTTGATCTTTGCTTCGTGGGAATCCATCAACCCCCAAGTGCTTCGGTTGCATTTTGTGGTAATCCTCCTTGTTGTTGCATTTGTTGTGCCATCTCAACTAACTGTTGTCTTTCATCAGCATCACGAATTANTTTATCAGGTACACCAAACTTCTTAGCAAGATACAATGCTGTTTCTTCTGAAGAGATTAATACATTCAATATTTCAGGACCAAATGTTCCTGATACTGTTTGTAAAAATCTATTTACAGAAACTATATCTTGATTGCTTTGTGCTTGTGCTAATGGTGATACACTTCGTATCTTTACTTCTCTACCATTAACTGTTGGCATTTCAATACGACCTTGTTTCTTCAGAATATAAACTACTCTTTGTAAAACTGGTTGTACCATTTCTGCTTGTAGCCTACCAAAAGCAGAGCCAATCTTTCTTGATAAGTCAGCCATTCTTTCTGCTACCTCTGTTGCAGANGCAGGTGTTNTATTTGGATCNCCTAACATATCATTATACAATGCNCGTTTAATATTATTTCTCATATCATTCAAAACTAAATTNGCTACATCAAANGAACCTGCTGTTCTAATNGGCTGTAGTCCTTGTGTATTAGGTGCTTTAGGAATGACNGTNCCNGGCAAAAGATTTATTGTATCTACGTTAATAACACCATCATCATCTATCTGATAGATACCTGATATAGCCATCTGTGCATTTTCTAATACAAGTTCTATAGTTAAGTTTGTNGTTTTNATTGCACTNAAAGCATTNACTGCAGGACCTCTGCCATAAACTTCGCCTGATGCTTTNCTCCATCTAAAAGCTATAAACGGATTAGAACCTACACCTTCATATGTTTCTTGCATAATCATTACTTTATCAGCCACATCTATAACCATATAAGAATATCTTTCTTCATTAGGTTTATCATATAACTTGCAAGATACTTCTAGTATTTTAGTTTGTGCTTCAGGATTGTTTTGTATTCTATTAGCAATATTAGGACTTAAGATTGCATTTGGATAAGCAATAATAATATCTTCATTCTTCATCATACGTTCTCTATANACATGATCAACCATGCCATCAGGTCCAGTATCTAAAACAACATGAGGCAAAGGTATAGATTGAAAACGAATAGGATTAACAGCATCACCTTCCATGATACAAAGTACAGCAGTACCCAAAGCCAAGTCGATAAAGCACTCGTGTATTTCTTGGGCAAAATTTGATGTTTGCAATACTTCAAATACATAATCTGTCACCTCATCTAGTGCATTATTAATATCATCTTTTTCTTCTTCAGGAACTTCTTGACCAGTAACAAAGTCTGCCCATCTAGCAAAGTTAGGAGTCAATCCTGATTGGAGTCTTGATGCAAACTCTTGTATTCCAACTACAGCAGTTTCATCAAATATTTTATCATCTCTTCTTTGACCTGCTGAATAATTTTTAAATCCTTGTCGTTGTGGCAAACAATATTCAAATATTTCATCATANAGTTCTTCAAACTCTCGCCTAACAGCAAGAGCCTTCTCATATTTTTGCATCATCATTTCAGCAGTTTTTTCGTGCATTAGTCTTGATACTCGTTATAAAAACCTATGCCACCACCTGAACCTCTTAAGAGTGATCTTCTGCCAGTACCTCTTCTTTGTCTTGTAATATTTTGTTCAAGTACATCTTGTCTAGCATCTTTTCTTTCAGCAGTTGCTACTTCTCTTTCTGCCTCTCTTTCCATTTCAGCTTCCTTTTCCTCTTTAGTTGGAGGAGGAGGACTTGGACTTCTACTTGGTAGACACATAATTTACTCCTTTACATTCTTGCCCATAAACCTTGTCTTCTTGCAGGTTTTGCTTTTCTTTGAAATACATCATAGTCAACTCTTGCATTAAATGTTTCTAATGGTTTGTTCATACCTAACACTTGCCTTCCCTCACCTGCACCCAACATAAGATACTGCATAGCATCATGGATATGTGAGTATCTATCCTTTAGAGGTTTATCTTCATATCGTTCTCCTGACACTTGGAGTCTTCGATATTGATAACCCCCCTCAAATCCTTTTACCAATTCTTTACACCTAAAGTCAATTAAAATCCCTGATTGACCATCTACCATTCTATTTAAAACTGTAGAAACAGATTCAATTCTTAACGACACATCATTACTCGTTGTAGGTCTAGCCATCAATCCTGCACCTCTCAAAACTTGAAAAGGTGTGCTTTCATCTGTCTGTGATCTAAAGTCACCTGAAGGATCGCCATAAATATTTATCTCAAGATTACCATAACGTGTTGCTATTTCTGATCTTAATAGTTCTGCAAATCTTACAATACCCATATCAAAGGCTACAAGTTCTTGTAAGATAAGCCAACGACCACGAACCTTTTGACCAAAAACAGCAGCAGGTGTAAGACCAAAGTCCAGTCCAATATAAAGTGGCACACCATCTGCTACTGGTATTTCTTCTTTTGATACATGAGTATCTGCTACAAACATATTATAAACTGGCTTACCATCTTGTATAGAACCAAGCCTATTCATAACATATACATCTATCCAAGACTTTGTTTTACCTTGAACAAGATTAGNATAATATGANTCTAAAATATTTTTNNNATTNTCTGCTTTNTCATTTGGCTNNTANNCAATAACAGTACCATCATCATCTTTTGTTTCTATCATTCCACTAGGTTGAGTAAAGAATTGCCAGTTATCAGGCTTAATCAACATACGACTTTCTTCAACAGAAATGTGATCAGGAACTGGAACAGCGCCACTCATTATTGACCACCAATGATCTTCTTCAGGACTGTTGGTATCACAGATAACACCTGACCAAGTTGCACCACCATCTTTAACAGAAGGATATCTACCAACTCTCATAGTACAAGCATCTATAATTGACTTAGGTATTTCTCTTGCTTCGTTAACCCAAACCCCAGTAAGTTCAAGAGATAATAGTTTCTTAACATCTTCAGGTCTATCAAGTGCAAGAAAGATAACTTCCATCTCAAGATCACCTGCTGTAATCATATGTGTATAAGGAACTGACCAAGCAAACTTACCCCAATCATTTTCAGGAAACCAATCAAGCCAAGTCTTTATTGTTGTTGTTCTAAGTTGTGGATTTGTATTTCTTATGATTGCCCATCTACTTTTTCGTTTACCTGACTTATCAGGTTCTTGCATCAAGGCTCTTCTAAATATTTCTATGCTACAAGCAACTGACTTGCCACTACCAACTGGACCTCTTATGCCACGAAAAAAAGTATTATCTTTCATAAAACTTTTAAGGACATCTCCATCAGGCTTGTATTTAAACTGTATCAATCTTTGTGTTCTTTCCTATCCTTAACAACTTATCAACTGTTTCAGGACCAACAGCAGCAATAACTTTATCAGCTTCTAAGTCTGTNCAAAATTGTTCAGGGTGATGTTTNAGATGTACTCTCTTTACAACTAAACGTAGTATTCTTCGTTCTTCAGGTTTTAATGTGTGAAGGAATGTCATTACTTAAACCTAGCTAAAACTTCTAAACTTCTTCGTTTTTCGAGCAATCGCTTTTGGCTGTTTAGAAACTTGTTTTCCTCTTCGAGTTGCTTTACGCTTTTCAGCCGTAGTCTTGGCGTATTCAGAGGAAGAAAGAGCCTTAATTGCCGCTTCAGGTAAATAACGTTCNCCAGTTGCTTTACTCCCTTGTGTACTAGGTTTACCTGATTTGGTTCTCCATTTCTGTCTTGTCCAAGCACGAAGCGACCTTTGTGATTTACTAAGTGACATTCTTTTGTTTCCTTAAAGTATCTTTACCTTTTTTAAAAATATTTACAACTGCTCTTTTTTTCATAACCTTTGCTCTTTGTTCTCCAACAGTTAGTATCTGTATCTTACGAGCATAAGGTTTTTTAATCTTCATAACCTTACGAACAGTTGCACGAGCATCAGCAGGTGTAGCAAATTTTATAGATACAGTATCTNTAGGGTTCTCATCTGTNTAAAGTCTGCGACCAGTTCCCTTTGGTTTCTTACCAGTACCTACTTTAGGATCAGCCATTACTTTCCAACTTTTTTCATAGCTTTCTTATGACTNGCTGTGAACGACATTCCTGCCATCATATCTTTTTTCATACTAGACATATGCTTTGCAGTATGATGTTTGGCATGACGTTTAAGTGCAGTCTTTTGTCTAGTAGTAAGTGCCTTCTTCATCTATACCCTCCACCTTTTGCTTTGTATTGTTTAGCCAACATCTGTGCTTTTCTTGCAGACCATTGACCTGCTTTGCCACCTTTTGTTCCTGCTTTTATCCTTTGGAATAAAGCCTTTCTCATTGTTGGCTTGGTATAGTTACCTGCCTCATTGACTCGTGACTTTGCCATTACTTCATTTTTTTCTTTTTAGAAGCCATAATTTTTTTCTGCAAACTTGCAGGAAGTGTCTTCTGTTTCTTAGTAAGACCTCCGTTTGTTTTCTTTTTAGCTGTACCTTTTTTCATAGAATGATATGGCATAGCTTTCTCCTTTTCTAGTTGGTTAAGTTTTTTTCTTAGACTTCTTTGCTTTATTTCGTTTACTAATAGCTCTAGCTTTTGCTCTAGCATCTGCTTTACTCTTAGCACCCCATTGACGAAGCGATAATAGTAAACGAGTAGGGTTTCCTTTTGAATCATATTCTGGTCCTTTCATGTTGCCCATTCGAGCAAGAAAACTTGCACGTCTAGGATTATCACCTGATTTTACTGGAGGTTTTAAAGTGCCACCTTTATATGAGGCACGACCCTTAGCATTTAGACCACCTTTAGGATTTTTGCCTTCTTTTCGTGTCCATGCAGGTGTCTTAGCCATTACGAGCCTTTTTGAATATTATTGTCTGTGTAAGACCATGTCATAGTATGTAGAGTAACTTTTTTGACCCCCATGTCAAGTCAGGTCTATGTTGACAGAGATGTTGCCTTGCAACATNGTCATACTTTTCTCTACTGGTTTGTACCCTGCACGATCCAGTATATCCTTAGACGCCTCAAGCTGTACGTACTCAGACTTAGCACTTTGCGCTAAGTCAAGTACTCTTCTAGACGCAATCGTAGCATTTAGTCCAATACTCTGTCTTACCATTTGTTGCATATACTCTTGAACATGAGGCAGTCGCAAAGTCTTACTGGCAGTCACTCTGCCACTTTCACCATCTGCATAACCAGACTTTGCAGCAGCCTCTTTTATNCTACACCCTGATGCTACGATAGTATCAACTAAGTGTTTCTGTTTCTTTGTTAGTCTAATCTGTTTTAACAAGAGAACCCCCCTTACCCCCCTTTTATGAACGTGCTAGAATAACTTGTCAAGGGTATTTATTTTCTCTTGTTAAAACAGATAGTTAGTGGAAGAAACACTTAGATGATACGCTTGGATCACAAAGGCGAGGTGGTGGAGTTGGTGGAGTTGTTGTGTCCGTGCCGAGTATTGGGCAAGACTTTTGCTTCCGTAGTCCTTCATGTTATTTGGCACTTCTGGAATTTACTGTGTTTTTGCATTTCTTTCCTTTCGCTTGTTAATGCCACTCTAAAGCTATGCCATAACGGACTGCGTCAAGAAAAATGAACGTATCCCAAAGGGAACCCTCGTTAATTTTTTTGACGCTTCTAATGAGTCACGCTAGGGCGTGACGCTCTTAGTTATTAGTCCTTTTTATGGCTTAGCAAGAGTGTCAATTAACAACCAAAAGGAGAAGAAAATGACAAGTAAAAACACAATAAATTACGCAGAAGTTCTAACAAATCACATTTCAGGTACTTCAGCTAAAAGTCTTACCCAATACTCTCAGAAGAGATTAGATGGTATGAAGAAATATATCTTTATATCTAATATGGGTAACATTGATAGAGCATATAACAAAGTAGATGCTGAGTTGTCTGCTTGTAATAAGTATATGCAGGCAGCAGTTGAGGCAGATTTTATTGCTGATGCTAANGGTAGCTACGGAGCAGGCTCTCAGGANTTGATCGAGCAGTATNNNTTTCAAGGTGGAGTCCGTGACGTTCAGGNNATGATTGATGATCTTGTTGCTGTCCGTGACGTTATCGAGCAGTTCTTCAATGCTAACAANGATGACTTTGAGCAGATGTTTGGTTATGCNTTCAAGCCTAATTGGATTGGCAAAGAGAATGCCAAACCAAAGTCATCTCAGCCTCTTTCATCTAAAGAGAAAGCTGAACTCAAGAAAAAGTATCTTGGTGCATAGCACCAAGATTACCCCTCACTCTTCGAGTGAGGGGTATTTTCTTGCTAATCAGCTTGATCGGATATGACAAGAACGACCTGCCTAATCACCACTTCGTGGTGGTGGCAGGTCGTTTGTTAGCCACTACGAACCAAGACGTAATAAATATACAAGGGAGATACATAATGTATACACACAGTTCTTCAGTTGACAAAAACTGGATTTCGCATTGCGACAAAATGTTGCAAAGCATAAAAGATAATTTCAATATCATATACTATGGCAACACAGACAAGACTTGTCATGTTGACACAGTACAATCTTTCTCAGATGCTATAAAAGCAGTTAAGAAAGATAGACATGATATGCAACATTTCCATGCTACATATGGACACAGTAGAAAAAAACAAAACTACGAAGTGTGGCAAGGTAATCAACTTATTGTCCATGTAGAATATGATAGATAGGAGGAAAACATGAATCATATATCACAAATCAATAGCTTACAAACAGTCTTAGGTGACTATGACTTTCCAATCAATACGATATCAATGGCAGGTACATATGATGATGATTGTGAAACAAAGCTAGTCAAATGCCATGATCGTATGATGATAGTCAGAACAGATACAATGGAGTATCTTGGCAATCATTCTACTGCATACAGACCAGTAGAACACAAGACTATCATTGATCCCATTTATGAGATGATGCAAAAAGTGTCAACGGACTTTGTGCCACAGATTACTATGATGCAGAATGGTGCAATGATGAAAGCTACCTTTACTTGTAAAGATATCAAGATACAAGACCCTGCTCTTCAGGACTACATTGCATTTCGTATCACAGTTCGCAACTCATACAATGGTGTATGGTCTGTTATGATTACAGCAGATGGACTTAGACTATGGTGTAAGAATGGTTGTACTACTGCTGATAAAATTGCTAACTATCAGCAGAAACATAATGGTAAGTTCTATTACAAGTTTGAACATATTGAACATTTGATTCAAGAGTTCAAAGGTAATGAACAGCGCTATCGTGCATGGTATAACACACCAGTAACACATACTGATGCAACTGAAATGTTTAACAAACTTACTTATACACCAAGACCAACAGTTGATGGCAGGTATCGTAATGAAAGACAGTTTCAAACTCTCATGGATACTTGGGCAAGATATCAAAAAGATATTGGTTGTAACAAGTGGGGTCTATACAATGCAGTAACTGATTGGATATCTCACCCACAAGAGGTAAAAAATAAACATAAAACTACTGTCGAAAGAAACAGTAAACTGTTAACATATATGAACAGACCCAACTCAATGTTCTATATGAAAGGTAGTTATGGAACAATTTAACAATGGAGGTAAACATGGAAGTTATATATTCCAAAGCAGAACGAGAGATGTGTGAAGCCTATGCACGGATAGCAGCACCACAAGAGTACAGAACTATGTTTGATCATATCTGTAATGTAGCTAAACCATATGGTAATATGCACCCTGAAGCATGGATTAATAAGATGATTGTAAAAACAATCAGCCTTTACGAATCATACAATGAAGATATGCAAGCATCTAGTATGATTGAAGATGTGCTACATGATGCAGCAATCAAACACATGAACTTCAAGTAATCCCTTGTGGTTGTTAGGGTAGTAGCTAGGCATATTTATATGCTTAGCTACGTCTAATAAAATGAAGAACACAGTAAGGTATCAATACAAATCTATAGTTGAGAAGCTAGTATTCTTGCGAAGAGTCAGAAAATTGTCGCAGGAACAGATAGCTTTGGATATAGGTGTAGATACAAAACTATTTGGAGAATGGGAACGCATGGTGCGTGAGCCTAGACTTTTTAACTTGCTTTGTTGGTGCGAAGCATTGCATGTTTTCTTAACCATTTCGCATGATGATGAGGAGTTTTAAATGGAAACTATATTAAAAATTGCAAAAGAAAGTGCAGAAGAAGCTAATACTTATGGCAAACTAACTGCACTATATCAAATATTAAGTGATGTTCAGATAAGAATAAATGAAATTGAATCTAAACTTCCAAAAGATTATTGGAAATCTGATGCCAAGCAAGAGTAAACGAAAGGGTAACTACCATGAGAACTGGTTCGTAAAACTATTCAACTCATGGAAGTTACCTGCCAAAAAAGTGCCTCTATCAGGTAGTCTTGGTGGTGAGCATACTGGTGATATCAAACTAACTATCAAAGGCAAGGAGTATACAGTTGAAGTTAAGTATCGAGCAGTTGATAAATTTCCTAGTGTATTTAAAGTAATACAAAAAAGAGATATTGCTTTGTACAAAAGGAAAACTGGTGAGCCAAGATGGGTCATCATTATACCTGACACATTAGTAAAGGAGATATTAAAATGATATGTGTGATATGCAAAGGTGAAATAGAAAAACATTATACAGAAGAAGGTGTAATGTATTGGGATCAAGGACACAATGCAGAGCCAATAGCTGATGGAAGATGCTGTGACAAATGCAATCAAGATATTGTAGTACAGTATAGAATATCAGATATGCTAGTTAACAAAGGAGGTAGCAATGGCTAATCTACAAAATAATATATACATTGAATACGAACAAAAGGTAGCAGAGATCAAAGGACTTGAAGATAAAATCAGCGAGTCTGAAGATGTAGCTGAAGTTAAAAGGTTTGTAAATTATAACATGAAACCAAAACTACAGCATGAAAAAGAATGGTGTGATTTTTTCGCAGAACAAATGTACAACAACTACTGGGAGAACTATCTGTGGCGAAACTAACATCAGAGTGGCAACCAAGCCAAGAAGTAATCAATCAATATAAGGAGGTCAACCATGACAGAGAAACAAAATACTTCAAACATTTCTATATTACAAACTCGTATAATAAAGAAGACTGGAATACAGTCTATTGCGAATGGTGTAAGAAACAACTCACTCGCAAAAACACTAGTCGAACAAGCAGGATCAGACCCAAACAAAGTAACGAAAGCGACAGTTTCTATCTTAGAATCCATAATCAACTCAAAGATAACTGAGAAAACTAACAATCAATATATGTTCTTTCGTTGGGAGTTAGCTTCTATATCAGACATTGCTAATGACTTGTATGACAATCGTGTCAAAGTAATCAAAGCATTAGAAGAATGTATGACTGTAGCTGATACAAAAGACGTACATCAATGGCTAATGGAAGTCATGGTATGCACAGCCAAGCAAAGCCATTTGACAGAGAAGGACTTAGCCTTTAAAGCAAGAGTGTATGCCAAGAAGTTTGACCATGTACCTGCAGATATAATGAAGTATGCTTGTGATAAAGTTATCATGAATTGCAAGTTCTTTCCAACTGTGGCAGAGATCAATGAGTATGTAGAGCCAATGCTGCATTATCGTAAGTCATTGGTCGAAGCAGTATCAAGCAAACTAATTTCAGCAATAGGAGAATAATATGAGTATGACATATAAACAAAGAGATTATTTTGAAAAAGCATTAAATAAAGTATCAAGTATGAAAGTAGATGATTTTCAAACACTTTGTCAAAACAATAAACTTGATAATAGTTACATTGATAATTTAATATTTGATGTAGCTAAAATTATAATGGAGAAAGATAATGAGTGAAGAAAGATTTGAAGATGCACCTGAAGCATTACAAGAAAAAGATTATCAAAGGTACATACCTAAACCCTATATGAATTATTTCAAATCAGTTCAGTTTTATTCTGATCGAGATGAAAAAATTCAACCTAAAGGTGTGACTGCTGATTACAGAGGTTATGCCAAAGCACATTAAGTGTTTGATTTATAACAATAAATGTAGTATGCTGATAGCAAGATTGGAGGTCTTATGACAACAGAACTACGTCACGCACCTATGCGTGAAGACTTTATCAGAGGTAGCGATATGGTATCTTTGATGCAAGGCAAGTGGGAAGAACTATGGAAAATCAAAATGGGATTGCTTGGTCGTAAAGATTTGCGACATGAGTTCAATGTAAGATTAGGTTCTTTCACAGAAACTTTTAACTTATTGTGGCTACAAGAATACTATGAGTATGACTTTGTACCACAATCTACACATACAAAAATGTATGGCAGTATCAAATTACAAGGTACACTTGATGGTGAAGATCGTGATAAATACATTGGTGTAGAATGTAAGCACACACATAGTCGTAATGATATGGACTATATGTTGGATTACTATATGCCACAGATGCAATTCTATATGTATATATCAGGTCTGCCACAAATGGTGTTCTCTGTTATCTTTGGCAACAAACATGAGTGTGTAGTTGTAAGTGAAAACAAACAATATCAAAGTGAGATGTTATATAAAATCAAATCATTTTGGGAATATGTTACACACAATAAACAGCCTCAAGATTATGTGTCAGAGATAAAACAAAGTATCAAAGATAACATACCGATTAATGGCAAAGTCAAACGTGATGCTTCATCTAGTAATAGTTTTAGCATTGCAGTAGATCAGTATCTTAAAAGTGAAGGCGCTGCAAAAGTATTTGAACAAGCTAAAAAAGATATCAAAGCAGAAATGAAAGACAATGAAGCTGAGATATATAATGAGTTTGTAAGTGTCAAAAAAGATAAGCGTGGGTCAATTCGCATAACAAAAAAAGGGTAAGCAGACCCACTTACCCTTTTAACTATCTGTATAATGGAGGTCATACATGACAGATACAAATACTAATAACAAAAAAACTGTGCCAAGTAAAGCACACCCCAAAGTTACTGCAACTTTGAGACAAGCAATGCTAGAGTTTCAAAGACTTGCTGTGACTGCCAAGAAAGATGGCAAAAACCCACACTTCAGAAGTAACTACTCTACACTTGAGTCTGTTATATCTGCAGTAAATCAGGGTAATCAGTTTGGTTTATTCTTTACCCAAGAGATTGATTACGTTTACACCAGTCACATGGAAACCAAATCAGAAGTAGTAGTAGTCACTACAGTACGTCACGTCATTGATGAAAGTACTTATGTCTCAAAGCTACCAATCATAATGTCACAAGCTAATTATGAAAACCCACAGAAGATTGGCTCTGCTATCACATATGCCAAGCGATATACATTGCAGTCAGTATATGGACTGCCATCAGAAGATGATGATGGTAATGAAGCAAGTAAGCCTACAATCCAAGTCAGCAAACCAAAGATGAAAGGAGAAGATGATGGATTATGATAACACAGATAGAGGTAGTTTCTTCAAACCACGAGCAGATGAAAGTCTGCTCGTACAAGGCAAACTAAATAGCGAGGGGTCAGAGTATCGTATTGCTATAGTCAAAGCCTCACTACCTGATGGTGGTACAGCACGAGATGTCTATGTCAAAGTTGGTACTATGTATGAAAATGACAAGTCATTGAATGAGAAAGCACCTGACTTTAGTGGACCAGTCACTATGCCAAGCCAAGAAAAACGTAGGATTGCTTGTTGGAAAACTATATCTAAAGATGGCAATACTAAGTTTCTATCTGCACGGATAGGTGACAGCACACCAAGAGTCGAAGAACCTGCAAGGGATCAAACTATTGTAGAACATGAATCAGTATTAGGAGGTGAAGATGTCGACGATATCCCGTTCTAAAAAAGATCAAATGATTAGTGAAGCATTAGCAAGAACCCATGACCCTAAAACGTCATGGGAAGCTGCTGAAAAAGTTGACACCAATAAGCTAGAGTCATTGGTATTAAGAGTGCTAAAAGACTTTGGTAATGTAGGTGGTACTAATGATGAATTGCTTTCTTATTTATATGATACACAAATATGGAAACAATACACAGCTATCATGCCAAAAGAAAGTAGTATTACACCAAGATATAAACAGTTAATAAATAAAGGTTTAGTCTATCGTGATGGTACTACAAGAAAAGGTAGCATGGGTAGAAGCCAAATAGTAAATTTTATAGTAAAAGAGCAAAAAAAGTCTTGATATAAGAGCCATACAGAGGGGGTAAAGACCTCCTCTGGTATGATTACACCCAAGAATATCTACTAAGTCTGTATGTTTTTCATACGTTCAATAAGACGATTTGCTCTATTTGGTACTTGTTTTGCCCACTTAGAGTCCAACATTTGGTTTGCAGCCTCTGTCCAGTCACTAGAATCTACAGCTTTCTTCATCTTATGAAACCGAGATAGTCGAGGTCTGCCCATATTAAACATCATATTGCATAAAATTTTTTGTGCTTCAGCAGGTAACTCTTCAAACTGTGGATAAAGTAATTTTGTTTCTGCTACACAAGTATATAAATCTGCTTCAAATAATTCGTGTACTCGCTCAGAATCTATTTTTGTACCAACAGCTAATCCATTTTCAGGATCATCTTCACGGATAAGATGACCTATACCTACAGTTGGTAAGCCAAGATGATCGAGATAGACTTCATTGATTACTCCTTCATCAGCTTTAATTTCTTGTGTCATTTCATTAAAAGTATCTGTGTTCATTGTAACCTCCTATTTTCTATTACACCACACATAGGACATTTCCATACATTCTTTATAGCAGTTAATATCATAGCAATTTTACATCTTGCACAGATTGGATTAGCCAAAAAAATATCCTGCCCAAAAACTTAGAAACCATATTACTATGGCTACTTGCATAAAGATAATCATTTTGTAATCTTCTTATACTTTTCAAATGTACGAAGTCCACCCAATCCTAGCATACCCATCAGCACAGTCATCAATGATCCCATATCAAACTCAGGCAATGGTGGCATAGTGACACCAAACATAGCAGTAAAAAATATAACAAAAGGCGCTATAACAAAGTGCCATGCCAAAGCGATACCACACACCCAACCAATGAAAGGTCGCCAACTTGCAACAAACCAATGACCTGATTGTGCTTCCATCTTGTTGACTTCTATCTGTGACTTAGCAAGTTCTTGTGCATGTTTCTCAGCCATAGTAGCAATGTCATGTGCCAGTTTATTCTTGGTATCTTTGTCTTCTATAAATTTGCCTATTAGTTTGGTGGCAGGACCAATCAATGCTTGTATCACCATAACCTCATTTGTTCATTTACTTTGACTAACTTTACAAAACAATCATACTGTTTTTGTTCTTGTCCGATCTTAACAGTTTGACCATCTAAGTATGACTTAAAATAGTCAGCAGTCTTTACTGATTGAAAATGTAATGTACCTGCAGGATTTCCTGCAAGATAACACATAAGTAAAAAAGCAGGTTTCACCCTCTCTTCTCCTTCCATAACCATGCTAAGAATACGATAAATCCTATGATAGTACAACAAAGTAATACAATACCTATCCACTCAGCAATCTTTCTACGAAGTTCTTGACGTTCATAGATTTCTTTTTGTCTTTGCTTTCGTATCTGTCCTTCCATGTGCAGTATCTCATTCCAAGAATTAGCACCATAATGAAAGTTTATAAATGATTTAAGTTCTTGTCGTTGTGCTTCAAGTTTCTTTTTAGCAGTAAAAGCCTCGATAGCAGATGTCTTGATGTCATCACCTTTAAATAGCTTTTGTAACAAAGA
>NZYO01000024.1 GCA_002702235.1 Gammaproteobacteria bacterium | reverse complement strand
TGATCCCTTACAGTTTATATAGTCATCAAATGAAATAATCTCAGCTTTTATAAAGCCTTTTTGAAAATCCGTATGAATTTTACCAGCAGCTACAGGTGCTGCAGAACCTTGTGAAATAGTCCATGCTCTAGTTTCTTTTTCGCCAGACGTGAAGAAGGTCTGTAGTCCCAAAATACTATAACCAAGATTGATAACGTTTTCTAAACCTGATTTTTCTAAATTGTAAGCCTGTAAAAAATCATTTTTCTCATCATCCCCAACTTTAGAGATTTCATATTCTATATTTGCGGAGAGAATAATTGTGGAAAAATTTTCTTCTCTNACTCTATTTTGAATTNCTTGAGTAAAANAGTTACCCTCCAATTCATCTTCTTTTACGTTTAAAATTAGAAACTGAGGCTTTATAGTAATGAAGTTATACTTATTGATAATTTCTATATTTTGTTCGTCGTCATGANTAAAAGAATNNAATAATTTTCCATCATTTAACTGCTCTTCGACTTTTTGTAAAACATCAAGTTCTTTTAAAACTTTTTTATCTCCTGCTCTCGANAGCTTAGTAAGTCTTGCAATATTTTTTTCAACTACTGCTAAATCTGAAAGAATTAATTCTGTATTTATCAATTCATAATCGCTTACTGGATCAATATTATTATTCACATGTGTAACGTCTTTGTCTTCAAAACATCTCACGACATGAGCAATTGCATCTGTTTCTTTTATGTTTGATAAAAACTTATTACCTAAGCCCTCGCCTTTGGATGCTCCCTCAACAAGACCAGCAATATCTACAAATTCCATGACTGCAGGTATGATTTTTTGTGGTTTATCAATTTGTGCGAGTTTATTTAGACGTGCATCGGTTACTTCAACTACGCCGACGTTGGGGTCGATAGTGCAAAAAGGGTAATTTTCTGCAGGCGCTAAATTATTAGTAAGTGCATTAAATAAAGTTGATTTACCTACATTTGGCAGGCCCACTATGCCACATTTAAACCCCATCTTTTTTCCTATGCAAAATATTCATAAAATCTTCAAACTTATTTTTAAGAATTAAAGCAAAGTTATTATGAATATCTTCAAAAGAATTTAGAATAATTTCTTTTTCGGAATTTGTAGGGGCGCTTAATACATAGTTGTGAACTAGGCTTTTTTCTCCCGGATGCCCTACTCCTATTCTTAACCTCCAAAATGAATCGTTCTTATGGTTGATAATATCGCGAAGTCCATTATGCCCCCCATGCCCACCTTTAAACTTTAATTTATTTGTCCCGACGGTAACATCAATATCATCATGCACAATTAAGAAACTTTCGATATTAATTTTATAGTAATCGGACACAGCCCTTACTACAATTCCGCTGTCATTGATGAAAGTTAATGGCTTAACTAAAAAAATTTTATCATTTTCAAATTCAAAATATCCAATTTCGCAATTTAGTTTTTTGTCAGTTTTTAGTTCTACTTCAAACTTATCGAGTAATTGTTCAAGAAACCAATAACCTACATTGTGGCGCGTCTTTAGAAACTCTTTTGATGGGTTACCAAGTCCTACAATAACCTTGATTTGTTCTTCGTCATTGAGTGTTTTACTCATGTAGAAATTGAATAATTAGTTTGTTTGTTCAGATGACTCTTTATTGTCAGTCTTTTCATCTTTCGCTTCAGAATCTTTTGCATCGTCAGCTTCTCCATCACTTGCTTCGGCTGTTTCGTCAACTGGATCTTCATCTTTAATTTCTTTTGCTTTATGAATTACAGCTATAGCCATATCATTTTCCTCTGACTGAATTAATAGTGAGCTTTTAACATTTGAAGGGAGATTTATTTCTTTTAAATGAATAGAATGATCTAACTCAAGGTTAGCTAAATCAACTTCAATATACTCTGGGATATCTTTAGGTAAACAAACAATCTCAATTTCATTTACTAGATGGCTTACTAAACCGCCACCAATTTTTACACCTGGTGCTGTGTCTTCGTTAATAAAATGAAACGGGACAGTAACTTTAATTTCTTTATTTTCATTAACCTGTAAAAAGTCTAAATGTAAAATTTCTTTCTTGTAAGGATGTCGTTGGACATCTTTTAAAATCACCTTCTGCTCAGTTCCGTCGTCAAGTTTAATATTTAGAATTTGCGAGTAAAAAGCTTCATTTGACATATTCTTTGCCAACTCATTTTTTTGTACCGTTATATTAATGCTTTCAATATCAGACCCATAAATAATCCCTGGAACAACATTGTCTCTTCTTGCAGCTTTTGCAGCAGAAGAGCCTTTACTTGATCTTTGTGAAGCATTTAAAATAAATTCCATATTTTTTCTCATTGATGTTAGACGCGTATTATCAATGAAAAATGGCTTTTTAACAACTTTTTTTTAGAATAATTACTCTGTGAATAGAGAGCTTAAAGACTCTTCGGTATGAACCCGAATAATTGATTCACCAAGTAAGTGTGACACTGAGAGTTGCCTGACTCTTTTTGATGCTTTTGCGGCATCCGATAGATTAATAGTATCAGTAACTACTAACTCATCAATCTCAGAGTTTTCAATATTATCAATTGCTTTTCCAGACAGCACAGGGTGAGTAGCATATGCTAAAACTTTTTTTGCNCCTTTTTCTTTCAATGCAACTGAAGCTTTTGATAAAGTGCCAGCTGTATCTACCATGTCGTCTACTATCACGCATGTTGAATCACTAACATCACCTATAACATTCATTACTTCTGATTCATTTGCTTTCTCTCTTTTTTTATCAACAATAGCAAATCGATCTGTATCAAGTTGCTTAGCAATTGCTCTTGCTCTAACAACACCACCTGTATCGGGTGATACAATAGTAAGGTTATTAATTTTTTTCTTCCAAATATCTGATACCAAAATCGGTGAAGCATATATATTGTCAACCGGTATATCAAAAAAACCTTGCTCCTGATCAGAGTGAAGATCAATTGTTAAAACTCTTCCAGTTCCTACCGAGCTAACTAAATTTGCTACAACTTTTGCAGANATNGGTACACGCATTGANCTTGCTCTTCTGTCTTGTCTAGAGTAACCAAAATATGGAATGACAGCAGTGATTCTTGCAGCTGATGATCTTTTTAAAGAGTCAACGAGAAATAGGAGTTCCATTAAATTGTCGTTTGTTGGAAAACTTGTAGACTGAATTACAAAAACATCTTTTCCTCTGACGTTTTCGTGAAGTTCAACTTCAATTTCTCCATCGCTAAATCTCCCAACTACTGACTTTCCTATGGGGATACCAATTTTTTTGGCAATTTTTTCCGCTAATTCAATATTTGAATTTCCGGTAAAAATTTTAAGTCGATCAAAATCTGACATTTCAGACCTTAGATTGTTTTATGTAGTGTAATAATAATACAAAAAAGTTAAAAGAAAAGTAAAAAATAATATCACAATAATACTGGCTGGGCCGGTAGGATTCGAACCTACGAATGCGGGGATCAAAACCCCGTGCCTTAGACCAACTTGGCGACGGCCCAATATTTANTCGTAAATTGTATAACTTTTTAAACCTTTAGCTAAGAACTTTTTTAATGTATCAGGTAATTTTTGAAAAATTAACTTTGCATCATCTATACTTTCAAAATAGGAGTAAACACTCCCCCCTGTTCCCGTAAGNACGCCATTTTGATACTTTCTTAAAATTTCTAAGATCTCTTGAATTTTTGGATATTTTTTACATACAATTTTTTCAAAGAAATTATAACCGATACAATCTATATTTTTAGTATCATTAATTTTACTATCAAACGAATCTGCTGAGCTTATTAATTGATAAATTTCCTTTGTTTGAACAATTTCCTCTGTGTCAATAATAACGAAATACCTTTGCGGCTGGTCAACATCNATTAATTCATCTCCNATACCCTCTGCGAAACAAGAGGCTTGCTTTACAAAGAAAGGAACATCTGCTCCGATTTGTCTCCCTATATTAAGCATTTCAGCTTCAGATAATTTCAAATCCCAAAGATTATTTAAACCCAAAATAGTCGATGCNGCATTAGAACTTCCTCCTCCAAGTCCTGCGCCAACTGGTATATTTTTTTCTAATTGAATTTCAATGCCATTTTCAATACCAGTATAGTTTTTTACAAGCTCAGCAGCTTTTACGCACGAATTATTATTTGAAAGATCATGCTTATAATTATCAGAGTATAACACTAGGTCATCCTCTCTATGATATAAATTCAAGTAGTCGCATAAATCTACTGCTTGAAAGTAGGTCTGTAGATCNTGGTAACCATCGTTACGTTCACCTGTAATTTTTAAAAATAAATTTAATTTAGCTGGGCACTTTAATTTATTCATAATTTATTTTTTCTTAAATTTTTTTGTAATTAATTGTAATTTAACTTTTTTATATTTTATAAAAATATTATTTGAAAATGAATAATCGTCATAATTCTTGTATTCTTTATAATGAACTTCAAAGTTTTTATTTTTTGCAAATATTAANTTATTACTTGCATCAAGNTTAAAATCTATTAATTGGTCATAGTCTTTATTGATAATTCTAGGAAAGTTTTTTATTAAAAAATTTATTTCTTTATTTCTTTCTAATACTTTAAGAGTTGCTTCGTCTACTCCTTCGAGCTCTGAGTGAATACCAAAACTATTTTTTGTACTTATAATTCTAAAAATTTTTCTCCCAGAAGCGTCTATAAATATTATATTATTTTTTCCTTGATCAAATATCCAATTAATACGCGAGGATATTACTTTAGAGCTTACATGAAACTTAATAATACCAAATATTTGCCAATTATTTATAGTCTCGGTTCTATAATAGTTTTTTGGCTCTTCAGTAAATACTTTATTTGTATAAAAATTTAAGCTCTCACAACCGGATAGGAATAGTGGTAAAAGTATAAAGATATATTTCATTTTAAAATATTTTGCATTTGNATAATATCTTCATATTTAGAAACTGATTCTTTATGTTTTTTAAAAATATGTTTTGCTTCTTCAATTTTATCAAGTTCTATTAGTACTATTATTAGATGTTTGATAATTTCAGGATCCTTATTTCTAGCATAAGCACGTCTTATATACTTTTCAGATTCTAAATATTTATTTTTTTTATAAAGAATCCAACCCATGCTGTCCATGATTGCAGGCTCGTGTGGTTCAAGTTCTAATGCCTTAGAGATATATTTTTCCGCCTGATCTAAATTTATATTATTTTCTGCCCAGGTGTAACCGAGTGCGTTTAAAGCNTTTGCNTTATTAGGATCACTTTCTATAATNGTTTTTAGATCTTTTTCTAAACCTTTAAGATTTCCAAGCTTTTCTTCCGCTAAAGCTCTCATATATAATAATCTCTCATTTTTTAAAAAAATTTCTAGTCCATTATTAGTAATATTTCTTGCTTCNATAAATTTATCNTTACTAAAGAGTGTTTCAGACATNATTAAANACAACCTTAACATTGAATTTGTATTGTGCTCNTTNGTAATTTCCTTTTGGAAGAAACTATTNGATAATTGATAGCCTTTATTTTCTACCAGGAATTCAACTATGTAAAAGAATGATTCNATATACTCACTACTATTTATTTCTATTTGAGAAAATACNTTTTTAGCTTNATTAATTTTTTTTTGCTTTATAAATAGCATAACTTTTAACAAACTATACTCTNCAAAATTTTTGTTTTTTAAAGCATCNATAAAACTATTTGCNGACTCATAATCTTCTAACTCAATATGTATCCTCGAAATATTTTTTGCTACATCAATATCTTTGAAAGAAATAATTTTTTTTCCNACCATGAAACGATAATGCCCAATTGCATCTTTATAGAGTTTTTCGTCAACAAGAATTTCTACATAAAAATCATTTATAGCCTTGTTTTCTGGAAATAAATCTAATGAACCACGAAGAACTCTGAGTGCTTCCTCAGTTTTTCCTAACTCGTAAAAAGCTTTTGCTTCAAGAAAATACCATCTATACTCTTTTTCTTTTTTAAAATCACCTTCGTCCTTAACGTTTTTTAAAACATCAATTGCGTTTTCATAATTTCCATTAAACACAAGTAGCTGAGTGTAATAAAAACTTGCAAGGTATCCATTGCTATATCTCTCAAAAATATATTTAAATATTTCTTCAGCATGAATGGGTTTTATTGATAAAAGGGTATCGTAAACTAACGCAAACTTATCTCGATCATTTGAAAGCTTTAATATTTTAATTGCTTCTTTGGCAGCTGGTTTAATTTTTTCTAGTTTTGAATAAATTGATATCCTTACGTGATGAACTAATTTTTTATCTTTTGCATATTTTAACCATAGATCTGATGCCGTAAGCATTAAATTGAAGTCATTTGCAAGACCTGCAATTCTTGTGGCTCTTAGTGCTGTATCCTCATCTTTTTTCTTTTTAGCTATTTTATAATATAGGTTTGCGGCTTCTTTATACTGCTTATTTTTGATAAGCATTTCTGCCTCTAGTGCCATTGACACTAAGTCAGAGGTGTTCGCTTTTACTTCAGATACTAAAAATTTAAATGTTAAAGGTATTATTAGTATGATTAATATAACAAGATATTTACAGACTTTGTTATTATATGCTCTTTGGGGGGTTATAACGTTAATCATAATTTAATATAATACCTCATTATATAAATTGGCATAGGGGAAATATGAGTTTATTCGCGTTGGGTTTGAATCACAATACAGCTTCTCTTGAAAAAAGGGAAAAGGCTTATTTTTCCGATAATGAGTCAAAAGAGCTTTTAAAAGAAATGCTTAGCTTATCTTTTGTAGAAGAAGCAGTCATCTTATCAACATGTAACAGAACTGAGCTCTACTGCGAATTAGAAGACCCGGAATATATGGACGAGTTATCTAAATGGGTTCTAGATTATAAAGGATTAGATAAAGAGAGTTATGAGGAATTATTTTATAAATTGTCTGATGATAAAGCTGTTAAACACGCATTAAATGTTGCATCAGGGCTTGATTCTATGGTCTTAGGTGAGCCGCAAATTCTTGGCCAACTCAAGATTGCTTACAAGAATGCTCAGGAAGTTGGCGCTCTTGGTAAAAACTTAAACAGATTATTTCAATACGCATTTTCAGCTGCCAAAGAAATAAGGACAGATACAAAAATTGGTCTTAACCCCTTATCAATTGCCGGTGTTGCAGTTTCACTTACAGACGAATTTTATAAGGATCTATCCAATAAAAATGCTTTACTAGTTGGTTCAGGAGAGACAATTTTTATTGCTGCGAAAAAACTGGCTCAAAAGAAAATTGGGAATATAACTATATGCAATAGAAGTAAACAAAGTGCAAATGAAATTGCAAAAAATATTTCAGCCCAAGTAGCACACATATCAGAAATTTCTAAATTCCTTACACAGGCTGACATCATAATTTCAGCTACGGCAAGTAATTTACCTGTGATTGGTAAAGGGGCAATAGAAACTGCAATGAGTAAAAGAAAGCATAAACCAATTTATATTGTAGATTTAGCTGTGCCTAGAGATGTTGAACCTGAAGTGAAAAGAATTCCTAATATTTATCTTTATACAATTGATAATATCCAAGATCTTGTATCGGAAAATTACGAAACAAGAGTAAAAGCCGCCAATGATGCATCAAGTATCATTGACTTAAAGGTTCAGGATTATATGAATTGGAGAAAAGCCCAAACAGCATTTTCTGTTATAAGAATGTATAGAAATTATGCTGATCAAATAAAAAATGAGTCACTTAAAAAAGCACTTCAACAATTACGAAATGGTAAAGATCCTGAAGAAGTAATTAAGCAATTAAGTTCCAACATAACATCAAAGTTAACCCATAATCCTACGCAAGCTCTCAACAAAGCCGGTCAATCTAGTGACAGAAAAGTTATTGAATTAATTTGTGATATCTTTTTACAAGATAAAAATTAATGAAAACTTCTCTAAGAGAAAAGCTTGAAGGTATTTCCTTAAAATACCATGAAATTGAGAAGCAATTAGCTGACCCAAACATTTATAGTGATCAAAAAAAATTTAAAGATCTCTCTGTAGAATTTTCAAAAGTTGAAAATATAGTAAAACAATTTAACCAATATAATAAAATTGAAAAAAATATAGAAGAATCTAAAGAACTCTTGGGTTCGGACGATAATGATATAAAAGATATGGCTGAAAATGAAATTAAAAACTTAAAAGAAAACCTCGATGAGCTTTTGAAAGGGTTAGAGCTTTCCTTGCTTCCTGAAGATCCTAATGATGAAAATAATGTTTTTTTAGAAATACGTGCTGGAACAGGAGGTTTGGAGGCCGCATTATTTGCAGGTGATTTATTTAAAATGTACTGTAGATATGCTGAAAGAAATAATTGGAATATAGAAAAGTTAACAGAAAGCCCAGGTGATCATGGAGGATTTAAACAAATTGTAATTAAGGTAATTGGAAAAAAAGTATATTCTAATCTTAAATTTGAGTCTGGAGCTCATAGAGTTCAAAGAGTGCCAGAGACCGAATCACAAGGCAGAGTACACACCTCGGCAGCAACTGTTGCTGTCCTTCCTGAAGTAGATGAAATCGAAGATGTAGAAATTAATAATGATGAATTGAGGATTGATACATTTAGAGCGTCCGGTGCTGGAGGACAACATGTAAATAAAACAGACTCTGCAATTAGAATCACTCATTTGCCTACAGGTTGTGTAGTTGAGTGCCAAGATGATCGTTCGCAGCATAAAAATAAAGCAAAAGCGCTTAATTTATTAAAAGCTAAACTTCTTGATATAGAGAGAAATAATCAAATAAAAGAGCAATCTAAATTAAGAAAATCTTTAGTTGGGTCAGGTGATAGATCTGAGAGAATTAGAACTTATAACTTTCCGCAAGGAAGAATTACTGATCATAGAATAAATATTACAATGTATAACCTTGAAGATTTCCTTGATGGAAACATTCAAAATATGATTACAAGCTTAGTTAATGAATATCAAGCTCAACTTTTAATTGAAGAAAATATTTAAAAATGTCTTTATTTTATAATTCAAATATAGAAATAAATGAGAAAATATTTGAGCCTAGGGAAGAAACAGAAAAAATAGTCGATATTACTTTAAAGTATCTCAAAGATAAAATGGATATCCTTGAACTTGGAACGGGCTCTGGTGCAATAAGTATTTCTTTAATCAAAAGAATGTCTAATTTAAATATTACTGCTACAGATAAATCAGTCGAAGCAATTAAATGTGCTAGAAAAAATTCTGTTAAAAATAATGTTAACGAAAAGATAAATTTTATTAAATCAGATTGGTTTAATAAATTAGATAGTAGCCTTAAATATGACATTATTGTTTCTAACCCACCATACATACCAATAGAAAACAAAAAGTTATATAAGGACTTACGTGATCCAAAAAATAGTTTATTTGCAAAAGATTATGGATTTTTTGAAATTAAAAATATATTGAAGCAGTCTTCAGAATTTATGAAAAAAAAAGCATTTTTAATTTTAGAACATAGCCATCATCATACTTTACAATTCGACCATGTTTTGAAATATTATAAATTAAAGAAAGTTATCACTGAGCAAGATATATATGGGTATGACAGATTTACTGTAATTAAGAATTTTTAAGATACTGCTCTATTTTTTTCTTCGCCTCCGCTGGATTACATTTTTTATTGGTGGCTTTTAATATTTGCCCTACAAAAAACCCTATAACCTTTTGTTTTCCATTTTTATAATCTTTAACTAGTTGTGGATTATTATCAGCTATCTCTTTAATAATTTTCTCAAGATCAAATTCTTCAGCGTTGACATTCTCTTGATTTAATAATTCCTCAATTGAGGCATTACTATTTGCCATCTCTTTCAAAATTTGCGTCATTTTATAACTGTCAATATTTTTTTCATTCATTANATTTATAGCATTGACAATTATTTCAGCCTNNATAATTTTAGAAAATTGTTTAGAATAAATTGGATATAAAACTTTCATAAATAAATTCATCGCNTCTTTTGGNCTTATTNATGATTCTNTAAAGATCTTATCCATGTAATTAGAAATTTCAATATTTCCAGAAAGAATATTNACTTGGTCNTCATTAAGTAAATACTCTTCATGATAAATTCTTTTTCTTTCCTCANGCATCATTGGCATATTNCTTTTGACTTTNTTTATATAATCTTNTGTTATACANATAGGNAGNAANTCTGGNTCAGGAAAGTANCGATAATCATTNGCTTCNTCTTTNCTTCTCATACTTNTNGTTGTTTGGCTTTTTTCATCGTANAAACGAGTCTCTTGANTTATTTTGCCNCCAGATTCAAGTACTTCGATTTGTCTATCAANTTCGTATTCAATCGCTTTTTCTATAAATTTAAAAGAATTNATATTTTTTAATTCTGTTCTTGTTCCAAGTTTTTCTTGTCCANTTTTCCTGACAGACACGTTNGCATCACATCTAAAAGAACCCTCTTGCATATTTCCATCACAAATCTCAAGCGAAGTAACTATTTCATGAATTTTTTTCATATATTGAACAGCTTCAAAAGAATTGGAAATTTGAGGCTCAGATACAATTTCTAATAATGGTGTGCCAGCCCTATTAAGATCTAAATATGTTTTACCATTCACCTGATCATGTATAGATTTTCCAGCATCTTCTTCAAGATGNGCTCTAGTAAGTTCTATTTTTTTTTCACTTCCATCCTCTAAATTAATATTTATACTTCCACCAATAATAATTGGATTTTCATATTGGCTAATTTGGTAGTTTTTTGGTAAGTCAGGATAAAAATAATTTTTTCTTGCAAACACCGAAAATTTTGCAATATCTGCATTTGTAGCAATACCAAATTTTACAGCTTGTTTTATTACGCTTTCATTGATAGTTGGAAGCGTTCCAGGAAATCCAAGATCAATAAGTGATGCNTTNACATTTGGGCTTGATCCAAATTTATTTGGNGANGAAGAAAATATTTTACTGTTTGTTATTAGCTGCGCATGAATTTCTAATCCAATTGTTGTAATCCAATCGCTCATGATAATTCACCAGGGAACTCTTTATGCCAAATCGAGTTTTCTTGATATAAATTAGCTAAATTAAGAATTTTCTCTTCTTCAAAATGATTTCCTATGATCTGCATACCTACTGGAAGATTTTTATAGAAATTTGTTGGTAGAGATACAGCAGGTAAGCCAGCAAGATTTACCGGAGTTGTAAACATATCAGAGAGATAAATATCTATTGGCGTTTTATCATTGTCACCTAATTTAAAAGCTACGTCAGTTGAAGATGGGCATATAAGAAAATCTACATCATTAAATATTTTCTTGAACTCCTCACAAACTTTTCTTCGTAATTTTAAAGCCAGAAGATAATTTTCATCATAGTATCCAGATGAGAGGCTAAATGTACCAATCATTATCCTCTTTTTGACTTCATGGCCAAAACCTTCGGTTCTTGAATTAAAATAAAGCTCATTAAGATTCTCAGCTTTTTGACTTCTGTGCCCGTATTTTACCCCATCATATCTTGATAAATTTGAGGAAGCTTCAGAAGAAGCAATAATATAGTATGCTGGTATAGTTATTTTATCTATTGGGAGTTCAACATCTTTAATTTTAAAGCCTAACTTTTTTAAATCCTCTATAAAAATATCAAAATATTTTGATAAAGAAGAACTCAAATTATTTTGAATAAAGTTTGTAGGTATACCAATTGAATAATCTTTTGCGGAATCTTTATCTAAATATAATTTTGAAGAAAAATTATACTCTTTGTTGTGTGTTGTGGAATCATTTGAATCAAATCCTCTAATCGAATCATAAATTATTGCGCAGTCTTTAGCATTTCTGGCTAAAACTCCTCCTTGGTCAAGGCTTGATGCGTAAGCAATCATGCCATACCTAGAAACGGTTCCATAAGTCGGCTTTAAACCAGTTAAACCACAAAAAGCAGCTGGCTGTCTAATAGATCCTCCAGTATCTGAGCCAGAAGAAACTGTTACCATTCCTGATGCAACAGCAGCTGCAGAACCCCCTGAAGAACCTCCTGGTACTCTTGAAAAATCCCATGGATTTTTGACGCTCCCGAAAAAACTTGTTTCGTTAGTTGAACCCATTGCAAATTCGTCCATATTTGTTTTGCCTAAAGGCACCATGCCTTTATTAGCAAGTTTTTTTACAACTGTAGCATCATAAGGTGGTTTAAAGTTTGAAAGCATTTTCGAACCACAGGTCGTTAAAAAATCTTTAGTACAAAATAAATCTTTATGCGCAATGGGAATGCCTGTAAGAATATTTTTGTTTTTATTTCTAATATCTATATCTGCAATTTTTGCAAACTCCATACTTTTATTTTCATCTATTGAAATAAACGCATTAATTTTTTTATTGTATTTTTTAATCCTTTTAAGAAAATATTCGGTTAGCTCATAAGAAGAAATTTTCTTATCGTCTAGCATCTTAGATAATTCTGATATTGATTTTAAATATAAATTCACTTAATTAGCCTATTCAATAACTTTTGGAACAATAATTAATGAGTTTTCGTGTTCAGGCGCACAATTTATTCCACTATCTCTAACCTCTATAGAAACGTCTTCTCTCATATGACTTAAAATTTCTGGAGCATGATATAAAGGCTCTATATCTTTGTACTCAGCTTTACTAATAGAGCTTATAAGATCTAAAAACTCAGAAATTTCATTTTCGAACTGTTTTTCTTCATTATCAGAAAAATTGATTTTGGCAAGTTGCGAAACTTGTTTAACATCTATTTTAGGCATAAATTTTCCCTTAGTATTCAAAACATTAGCTTGTGCAAAAATACAACAGCAGTTACAATGCATCATTATTGATCATTGTAATAGAATAATAATTATATGGTATTAAATTTTTTTTCAAAAGACCTTTCAATCGATTTAGGTACAGCTAACACCCTTATTTATGTCAAGGAGAAAGGGATATTATTAAATGAGCCGTCAATAGTGGCAGTAGAGGATGATGGGTCAAAAAGAAAAATAGTTGCTGTTGGTGCTGAAGCAAAGTCGATGCTTGGTAGAACACCTATGAATATGCAGACTATTAGACCTCTTAAAGATGGTGTTATTGCCGACTTCGTAACAACTGAAAAAATGTTGCAACATTTCATTAAAAAAGTATCAAAATCTAATTTGTTAATTGGTCCTAGGGTTTTAATTTGTGTTCCATCTGGTGCTACTCAGGTAGAAAGAAGAGCTATAAAAGAATCAGCTGAGGGAGCAGGTGCAAGAAAAGTTTACCTTATTGAGGAGCCAGTTGCTGCTGCACTTGGTGCTGGCCTTCCAGTTGAAGAGGCTACAGGATCAATGGTTTTCGATATAGGCGGTGGAACATCTGAAGTTGCTGTTTTATCGTTGGGTGGCATCGTTTATGCTGCGTCGGCAAGAATTGGTGGTGATGTTTTTAATGAATCAATTATTAGTTATATAAAGCAAAATTATGGTATTTTAGTGGGAGAAGCAACTGCAGAAAATATTAAACACAATATTGCTTCCGCCTACCCTTCGAAAGACTTAAAGGAGATGGAGGTGAAAGGAAGAAATCTTTCTGAGGGTATTCCTAGAAGTTTCAGAGTTAATAGTAATGAAATTTTAGAGGCTTTGCAGGAACCGCTAAAGGGTATAGTAAGCGCGGTTAAAACTGCTTTAGAAAAAACTCCTGCAGAACTTAGTACGGATATAGCTGATTGTGGAATTGTGTTGACTGGTGGTGGCGCATTATTATCAGGATTAAGTCAATTAATTTCAGAGGAAACTGGTATTCCCGTTATTATTGCTGATGATCCTCTCACTTGCGTGGCAAGGGGCGGGGGTAAAGTTCTTGAAATTATTGATAAGAAAGGAAGTGATTTCACTGCAGTTGACTAACTCATTGAGCAGTAATCATGAAAAAAAGTTTAAGTTTTCATACTAATTTAATTAATTTCAAATTATTTTTTTACATAATTTTATCAGTTGCAATTTTATTCTTTGATAATAAGTTTAATTTTTCAAAAAATATTAGAGAAACTATAGATTTTATTATTGAACCTTTATATGTACTCGCTGATGCTCCAAATAACTTTTTTAAAAATATCAATAATTACTTTAAATCTAATTCAAATTTAAAAGTAATAAACAGCGCATTAGAATCAAAACTTAAGTACCAAGCTGCTCGGCTTCAGGAATTAGAATCTTTAAAGCTTCAGAATAATAGACTAAGAAAACTTTTAGATTCAGATAATATAAATATGTCAGAAAAACTCTCAATGGCAGAAATAATAAGAATTGAGCTTAATCCATATAATAAAGAAATAGTTATTAATAAAGGAAAAGAAAATAAATGTTACGTAGGTCAAGTTGTAGTGGATGAGAATGGTTTATTGGGACAAATTTCAGATACTCAAGACAATTTTAGTGTTGTTACACTTATTTCCGACCCTGGGCACGCACTATTAGGAACAAATTCAAGAACAAGTAAAAGGTTGGTGATTTCTGGTTCAGGGGATGATAATTCTCTTGAGGGACTGTATGTCCCAAAAAGCGAAGATATCTCCATTGGTGATAAAATTTTAACCTCTGGGTTAGATAGTATTTTTCCAGAGGGAAAACTTATTGGAAAAGTGATCGAAGTTACAAATGATGAAAAAGAGGATTTTTTAATTGTGAAAATTTCACCATTTGCAAACTTGTCCGGAAATAAGGAGGTTATATTGTTATGGAAGTAAGTAAAAGATTACACTTTATTGTTATCACTTCTATTTTTTTTGGTTTAATTTTAAATATCATTGAGATTTTTTTATTTAATCAGTTTGCTAAGCCACCCATAGTTTTAATGATATTAATTTATTGGACTTTGGCTTACCCAAATTTTGTTTCGCTCGGATATGCATTTATAGTAGGCATTATTATGGATATTGTTCAATTCATGCCGCTTGGACACTCAGCACTAAGTTTTTCACTAACAATTTTCTTAACAATACAATTTCATCCTCAAATAAGATTGCACTCTTATATAAATAAAATGATATCAATTTTATTTCTCTTAGTGCCATATTTTATAATCTCTACATGGCTTATTAATTTTTACGGTATGTCATTAAATATAAATAACATAGTATTTTCGCTAATAGCTTCAATAGTATTATGGCCAATAATTTTTGTTTGTTTAAGGTTTCTAAGAATAAAATATGTATACTAAATGGAATTAAATAAAATACTTAGACATAAAAAAGATATAGAACAGTTTCTAGAAAAAATAAAAGAAGCAAAGCAAATAGCTGTTGATTTCGAGTTTATAAGGAAAAAAACTTACTACCCTATCCCATGTTTAATGCAAATATCGGATGGTAATGAAATCGCATGTATAGATTTACTCGAAAATAACTTAAATGAATTTTTAATAAATAAAATATTAACTCACGAAAGAGAAGTAATTATTCACTCATGTACTCAAGACTTAGAAATAATTGAATGTATTAGTAAGGTTATCCCCAAAAGGGTATTTGATACACAAATTGCAGCGTCATTTTTAGGATATGGATATCAAATTGGGTATGCTGAATTAATTTTTAAACTCTTTGAGATCGAGCTTGATAAAAGCAGTAAACTTACTGATTGGACGCAAAGACCTCTTACTGACAATCAAATTGAATATGCTGTTAATGATGTAAAGTACCTATTAAAAGCAGCAAATATTCTTAAAAAAAATCTTTCAGATGAAAAAAAAGATTCTTGGTGTAAAGAGGAGATTGAAAATTGTATAAACAAATATAAAAAAAGCCGGTCTGAGAAAGAATTATTTAAAAAAGTAAAGATTATTAAATCATTTAAGGGTGACAAGAAAACTTTAGCAAAAGTTATAGCTGTTTGGAGAGAAGAAAAAGCAAAACAAATTAATCTACCAAGAAATTGGGTATTTAACGAGGAAGTGTTAGAAAAAATAGTAAATCACGTTTATGAAAATAACTCAATTAAAAATAATGACTTCTTTTACGAAAATTTTAACGAAAAAGATCATTATGATTTGATCAGTTTCATTGATGAAAATAAAAATAATTCAATTTTTCACGAACAAAATATCACCAATAAATTAAGTAAAACAAATAAAGATTTTATTAGCTATATATATAATCAACTCAAGATGGAATCTATTAACCTTGGCATTGCACACGAAATCTTCATACCAAAAAAAGATTTAATTAGCATGGTCAATTCGAAAGATCTTAATTCAAAAATTATAAATGACTGGAGAGGAAGTAATATGTCAAAAAAAGTTTATGAAGAAATTATTTTATTTTTAGAAAAAAGCTAATCTTTGCCACATTTCATATTCAATGGAATGGCTATATGCATTTTTTTTGGTTCATCTAAACCCAGGTTGTTCATACTGTCCTTGAAATCTTTAAGACTAGTATTCTCTTTAATTATGTGGTTATTATTTTTTGAATAATGAATGGTAGTTCTATTAACATTATTATAATCATGAGCAGGAAAAATCACAGAATGGTCGTCAAGTTTATAGAAAAAATTTTTTATAGTATTGAACATTTTGTCATTACTACCTGATTGGAAATCAGTTCGTCCACAGGATCCAATCATTAAAGAATCCCCAGAAAATACGAAATTATTATTATCACTTTGTAACATATAAGAGTAATGAGCATCAGTATGCCCAGGTGTAAAAATTGATCTTATTTTTATTTTACCAACCTCAAATAAATCATCGTGTGATATATGAAAATCTCTACAATTTAAGTTATCTTCTTTAGGGCCACCAATTTTACAGTTTGTAAATTCTCTTAATTTAGATGCACTAGTGATATGGTCAGCATGAATATGAGTTTCTAAAACGTGTGTAAGGTTTAATTTTAATTGATGCAATACTTTAAGATCTCTTTCAAAAGTTTCCATTACAGGATCAATTAGTAAAGTTTCTTTTTTTTCTTGACAAGATAGTAAATAAGTATATGTTGAAGACTCTTTTTCAAAAAGTTGTTTAAATATCATGATAAATAATTCTACCATAAAAGAAATATTGGGACATCGTTTTAAAGATGCACAAATTGAGGTTTCAGGTTCAGAAAGTAAGTTTGAAGCGAGAATAATAAGTTCTGAATTTGAATCTTTAAAAACTATTGATAGACATAAACTTGTTTATCAATCACTTGATAGTTATATTAAGTCAGGTGAAATTCATGCTATTTCATTAAAAACTTTAACGCCTAACGAAGTAAGTTAATTAATTATTCAGACTTATAACCTTTTGAAATTCCTTCAAGCCCATCAAAAGAAGAATAGTATTTGGATAATTTCTTCATTTGGTCATCGGATAAGCCAGCTGCAATGCCGAGCATTATGGCATTATTTCTAGTACCATTTTTATATGCTTTTAAAGAGTGGTAAATATAATCTTCATGTTGTCCAGCAATATTAGGAAATGAAGGTGCAATACTTATTCCATCTTTTCCATGACATGCTACACAAACAGCTATCTCTTCAATTTCTTTAATACCTTTCTCTTGATTTATTTTTTGGATGTTTTCGATTGAGTCACTTTTAATATTAGAAAAATAATCCGCAATTATTTCAATTTCTTTATCATTAAGGTTCATTGCATGAGCTTGCATTGTAGGGTGTTTCCTAAGACCAGATTTATATGCGTTTAGCGCCGAAACAATATAGTCCTTATGTTGGTTGGCAAGTTTAGGAACTCTATAACTTGGATAAATATTACCATAGCTTTTAACACCATGGCAGCCCAGACATGTAGACACAACTTTTTCACCCTCATTTGAGTAACTATAATTTGACCAAGCTAATAAGGTTATACTGATTACGAACAGGTATAAGAAATTGAAATTTTTAATCATTATNTGTAATTATATNAANNATTAATTTTGAANGTAGTATAGCAAATTTTTTTAGATATTAAATAAAATTTGATGTTGTTTTTTATTGAAAACTTTATTTAATGAAATAATACAAATTTTGTTATATTCTACAATTATTATTGTCAATAAGGACTAAAAAAAATGAAAATTGAAACTATTGCTATTCATGGTGGCTACGAACCAGAAGAAACAACTAAGTCAGTTGCCGTTCCAATTTATCAAACTGCATCGTATGCTTTTGATAATACTCAACACGGAGCTGACCTTTTTGATCTTAAAGTTAAAGGTAATATTTATTCNAGAATAATGAACCCAACTAATGAAGTTCTTGAAACNAGAGTTGCTCAAATGGAAAATGGTATTGGAGCTCTTACATTTTCTTCAGGAATGGCAGCAGTTACCGCTGCGATACTTAATATTTGTTCTAATGGAGATAATATTGTTTCAACGGGCTCTTTATATGGAGGAACAGTTAGTTTATTTAAAGACTCTCTTCCTAAGCTTGGAATAAATGTTAAATTTGGTGACGTAAAGGATTATGATGAATTAGATAACCTAATTGATAGCAATACAAAATTATTATTTTGTGAATCGATTGGTAACCCAGCAGCTAATGTAACTGATATTAAAAAATTATCTGAAATAGCTCATAATAACGGAATTCCATTATTTATTGATAATACTGTTCCAAGCCCATATTTGTGCAGACCTATTGAACATGGTGCAGATATTGTAATACATTCTTTAACAAAATACTTATGCGGACATGGAACAACAATCGGAGGAATTGTGGTTGATTCAGGAAAGTTTGATTGGGCAAGACATAAAGACAGATTTTCTTTATTTAGTGAACCTGATTCAGCTTATCATGGTATGGTTTTTACAGATGCATGTGGTGAAGCTGCCTTTATTACAAGACTTAGAGTTGTTCCTTTAAGAAATATGGGAGCTGCAATCTCTCCAATGAATAGTTTTCAAATTTTACAGGGCATTGAAAGCTTGCCAGTAAGAATGGATAGACATTGTTTCAATGCACAAAAAGTTGCAGAGTTTCTTGAAGCTCATAAAAATGTAACCTGGGTTAACTATCCTGGTTTAAAAAATCATCCTGATCACGAATTAGTAAAAAAATATATGAATGGAAAAGCGTCATCCATCATGAGTTTTGGTATTAAAGGTGGTCTCGAAAATGGAACAAAATTTATAGACAAACTTAAACTTATCGTCAGACTTGTTAATATTGGTGACGCAAAATCCTTAGCATGCCATCCAGCTTCGACAACTCATAGGCAGCTCGATGAGCAAGGACTTAAAAAAGCTGGGGTTTCTTCGGATATGATCAGATTATCAATTGGTATTGAGCATATTGATGATATTATCGAGGATTTAGAACAGGCATTAAATTAATTTATCTTAATCCCATCAATTTTTTAATGTCCAATGTCTGTTTTTTGTTAATTACCCAATCGTAAACTATCATATATTCCATAATATTTTTAACGTATTTTTGNGTCTCATTAAATGGAATAAATTCTACCCATGCATCATTTGGCGCAACAAGAGATTTGACCCATTTTTTAACATTATGTGGGCCTGCATTATAGGAGGCTATGCTTTTTACTAAGTTATTGTTGTTCTTTATAAGATAATGAATATAAGATGCTCCAAGCATGATATTATTTTCAAGTTGATATATATTTTTAATTGAGATTTTTTTACCTTTTTTAATTTTCTTGAACATCCATTTACCAGTTTTTGGCATTACTTGCATTAAACCAACCGCTCCCGCAGATGATTTTGCATTAATATCAAAGGCACTTTCTTGTCTTGCTATGGACAAAAATAGGTATTTAGAGTAATTATTAAAATAATATTTTTTAAATAAATACAAATAAGGTGTTGGAAATCTTGCAGTTATATCATCGAAATACTTAGTCTTTCCAAATCCTAATATCGCTCCATTATGCCAACCAATTTCCGAAAAAACTTTATTCATTATATTTAAATCTGATAAATTTATTTTTCTATTAAGGTACATATAAGCTAACTCCCTTTTAGCTTGTAAAGGTTTATTATGAAATAGGAGCTCCTGAATTATTTTAAAATTTCTATTTTCCTTTACTTTTTTTACTTTATCATCACTTATTAAGACAGGTTCATGATTAATTTTAATTTTTTCATTCAGAAGGCTTGAGGATAAGAAACCNTAATAAGATCTTTTTAATTTAACTTNATTTAAAAGTACTNTTGCATCTTTCTTTTTACCAACTTTAATTAATGATTTAGCTTTCCAATATAATAATTTTTCGTCAGCNTTGTAACTANCTGGTAGGAAATTATAATAATATATAAACGAGTTCCATTTGCTATTATAGATACAATAATTTAATAGTGATCTTATCAATCTTATGTTATAAGAATTTTCAGAAATAGATTTAGACAGATCATAAGCGAATGGATTATTTTCATTGAGAGCATTTGATACAATTCTTAGGAAATTTTCGTGCAATTTTTTGTTATTTTTATTTCTTTCATAAAGCTTAATGAATTCTTTAAAATCCTTTTTTGCAAGCCTGTGAAGGCCATGTACCAAAATTAGCTTTTCGTATCTATGTAAAGAATTAATATTTATTTGAAGTATCTTCTTAGGACGTAAATGTGTGCTAAGAAAAAGATTTGACCATTTTTTATTTTTTTCAGAAATAAACTTATTGAGATATTTTGCTAACCGATAATTATTNGCNTTTAANGCTAANGTTATTCTTTGCCAGATTAATTCATCATCTATCANNCCATTTTTTCTAGACCAATTAAANAGATANTTACATTCTTTTGGNTGTGACTTATGNCTTANCCAAATAGGTATCATANANTCTTTAACGTCTNTCAACTCTTTTAATTTGATCTTTGCTCTTAANTATANNCANTTTATTTCTGTAGAATCAGCTTTTTTATAATTATCAACTAAAAGACGATATTTTTTTCTTTGCGATAACCTATATATTAAATTTACATATGCTTTTTGACCGATGTAGCTATACTCATAATTTCGAATAAATCTAATAACCTCCCTATCATCGATTTTCTTTTTATGTAAAACTTTATATTTAATGTATGGATAAAGTGGATAGTTTCTTATTTTATTTTCGTATTTTTTAAATTCAGTCATACTATTCCGATTAACTGCTTTAACTGCTTTTTGATAATATTCTCTTTCTACATCTATTAATTGCAAGTGACTCTGGTTGGAATATGATGGTGAGTTTAAAAAAAATATCACTAAAGTAATTAAAACATTCGTTCTATATGATTTTTTGTTCATGTATACTTATGTGTATGAGCGATTACTTAGAATTTTCAATAATTTTATTTTATATATTATGTGCCATTTTACTATGGATGTACATTTCCGCAAATAACAAAAGTAATTTATCAATAGTATTGATAAAATCTTCGTGGCTGTTAGCAATTTCTTTTCATTTTTTATCACTAACTGAAATTCTAGTTTCTAATAATGTTAATATGTCTTTATTTAATGCTTTATCGTTAGTGGGATTTTTATTATCTACTTCTGTATTAATAACTTCATTTTTTAGCAATACATTGTACTTAGGTTTAATAATATTGCCAATTAACGCAGTTTTATTTTTATTTTATAACTCAGACACACAATTAGTGATTAGTGATAATAACTTTATTATAGGTCATATTATAGCATCTTTAATTTCATATTCCGTTTTAGGTATTGGTGCAACTCAAGCTCTTATTTTAAAAATCAAAGAAAGACAGCTTCAATCAAATAAAATATCTAACTTTATAAATGCTTTACCCTCATTGGATGAATTAGATAGATTTCTCTTTAATATATTATTTTCTGGTGTGGTTTTATTATCACTAAGTCTGATATCTGGTCTGATCTTTCTTGATAATATCTTTTCCACATTTATTTTACATAAGACAATTTTGTCAATTACAGCATGGATGGTTTTTGTTTTACTACTGTCTGGAAGGTTATATTATGGATGGAGAGGTCAAAAAGCAGCAAACCTTACTTTAATTGGATTTTTTGTTTTATTTTGTTCATATTTTGGCGCTAAATCATTTGTACAAATTTTCTTTTAATTTAATATAAATCTATGTTTAATATTTCAGAAATATCTATATCTTTATTAGCTATACTTTTAGTTATTTTATTCTGTCTTTCTGCATTTTTCTCTGGTTCTGAAACTGCTTTAATGGCATTGAACAGATACAAAATGCGACATCATGCCAAACTTCAAAATAAAGGAGCTATTGCCGCTAAAAAATTATTAAAAAACCCAGAGAAACTTATTGGTATAATTCTTCTTGGAAATAATCTGACAAATATTTTAATTACTCAGATTGCTACTTTATTATCTCTTAGAATTTTTGGAGATATTGGCCTTGCCATTGCTACTGGCTTTTTGACACTTTTCATTTTAATTTTTGCTGAACTAGCGCCAAAGACAATGGGGGCAAAGCATTCAGAAAAAATTGCCTACCCGGCTGCCTTAATATATCAAAAATTACTTTTCATTTTTTACCCGTTTGTAGCTCTAATAAACTTTATATCAAATAGCTTATTAAAAGTTCTTGGAGTAAATGAATTAGAAGTAAAAACATCGTTATCTAGTGACGAGTTAAAAACTTTTATTAAAGAAGCAGGATCAAAGTTATCATCTAAACATTTAAATATGTTAGAGAGTATTGTTGATTTAGAGAATTCAACTGTGATTGATGTAATGATTCCTAAATCTGATATTTATGGCATTGATATTGAGGAAGATGAAAAAAATATTTTGGATAGTATTACAAAATCTGCATATACTCGAATTCCTGTATATAAAAAAAATATTGAAAATATAATTGGCTTTATTCATATTAAGAAAATTTCTCAAAAACTTCTTGATAAAGACTTTAAGAAATCTTTTGTTGAAAATATTTTAAGAGATTCCTATTTTGTAGCAGATTCAACTTCATTATTATCTCAATTAATCAACTTCCAAAAAGAAAAAAGAAGAATGGGTATGGTAGTAGACGAATACGGCGATTTACTTGGAATGATATTTTTAGACGATATCTTGGAAGAAATAGTAGGTGATTATACTAGTGATCCAATTTCCGAGAATAATAATATTATTAAAGAACATGACGGAGCATTTATTATTGATGGTGGTCTTCATATAAAAGAGGTAAACGCCTTATTGGGTACAAGTTTTAATTACTCTGAGGCAAAAACTTTAAATGGATTAATAGTTGAACAATTAGAAAATATGCCACAAGTGGGATCTGAAATAACTATCGATAATTACAGTTTCAATATAATAAGTATTGAAGAAAATATTATTGATAAAATTAAGGTTAAAAAGATTGTATGAAAATAAAAATGAGTAATAAAAGTATTAGTACCTCACACAAAGTCAAAGCATACAAAGAAAATGGTGAACTAATCTCTGTAAACATTGCAGGTGAAGTGCCCTTAACTATAAAGCTTAATAACCAAGAAATAGTTACACTTATGACATTAGGTTCAAGGCCTGAAGAACTTACTTTAGGATATTTAAGAAATCAAAAATTAATTGAAAACGTTAATGATATTAAAAGTGTAATAGTAGACTGGGATTTAGAGACAGCTAATGTTACAACTTTTAAAAAAATTTCTAAAGCCTCTCTTCAGAAGAAATTAAAAAATAAAACTGTGACAACGGGATGTGGTCAAGGAACCATTTTTAGCTGTACATTAGATAAACTATATGACGAGAGATTACCAAATGTGAAAATTAAAAATGAAGATATTTTTAATATATTAAAAGAAATAACGAAATATAACGAAATGTACAAAAAGGCTGGAGCAGTTCACGGTTGTGCAATATGCACAAAAACAAATGTTTTAGAATTTATTGAAGATGTAGGCAGGCATAATGCTGCAGATACGTTATCAGGAATAATGTGGTTAAAGAAAATTGACGGTCTTGATAAAATTTTCTATACAACAGGACGACTCACATCAGAAATTGTAATGAAAGTAAAAAATATGAATATTCCAATTTTATTGTCAAGATCTGGTATAACTAATATGGGCCTTGAATTAGCAAAAGACTTAAATGTAACAATGATCGCTCGTGCTACGCAAAGATCATTTGTAATATATAATAATAAAAAAAACGTAATTACAAAAAATGTCAAAAAAATATAACGATAAAATTATTGAAATAAAAAAAAAGTTAGAGTTTCTTGAAAAACCAGATCAGAATATTGTTGATTCTATAAAAGTATATGCTGAAGCGAACGATTTAATCAAAGAGTGTGAAAACGATCTCAATACAATTCTGAAAGAAATAAAAAAAATTGATAGCAAAAAAAATATAAAAAAAAATATTACAACAGATATAGAAAAACAAATTAATTTAATTGATAACAATATCGAAAAGATTAACAACTCAAGTATGGAACTAGAAAAACTTGTGAAATTGTATAATGATTCGGTAGAAATCATTAATACTATAGAAAATAGTCTTTCTCATTTAAAAACCGAAATAAAAAAATATGACAGCTAAAAATTTAAATTATAATCACTTTTTTNTAGCAAAGAAAAAAAGATTTAAACNCTTATTAACTANTTTGGTAAATAAAGAANTTAAAGANGNAGTATTATTAAAACCCATTAAATATAGCCTTATACATAGTGGAAAGTATATNAGGCCAATGATAGTTTATGCTATTGGAAAAGCCCTTAAATTAAATANATCAAATTTAGATAAAATTGCTGCAGCAATAGAAATTATNCATTCTTATTCTTTAATTCATGATGATTTACCGTGCATGGATAATGACGATTNTAGAAGAGGTAAGTTNTCGTGCCATAAAAAGTTTGGGGAAAGTACAGCTATATTAACTGGTGATGCTATGCAAGCATTAGCTTTTCAAATTATAAGTAGATTATCTATTAAAAATAGTTTTGACAAAAATTTAGCTAAAATATTATACGATTTTTCACAATCTATTGGTCCTTCTGGCTTAGTAGCCGGACAACTATATGATTTAGGTATTAATAATAAAAAAGTAAAAATTAAGATGCTTGAAAAAATTTATAAAATGAAAACTGGAGAACTGATCAAACTTTGCTTGCAACTTCCACTGCATTTAAAAAAGGACATTAAAAAAAAAGATATCAATAATATCAATAAACTTTCAANTTTACTTGGAACGACATTTCAAATACAAGATGATTATCTTGGGGCTACTCTCTCTTTTAAACAGCTTGGAAAAACTACCAAACTAGATAAAAAAAGAAATCAGCCAAATTTTTATAATATTTTAGGAGAAGATAGAACCCGNCGAATTATTGATGATAATTTTAGTAAAATTTTTAATATAATCGACAACTTTACTTTTTCATGCAACGAGTTATCATTTTTAATACAGTTGATCTATAAAAGAAATAAGTAATTGCTATGAATTATAAATTTTTAGACAAAGTTAATTACCCTTCAGATTTACGTACTTTATCTATTAATGATTTAGATAAAGTTTCTGAGGAGTTGAGATATTATTTAATTGAGACAGTTTCGCAATGCGGTGGACATTTTGGGGCAAGTCTTGGAAGTGTGGAATTAACTATTGCACTTCATTATTCGTATAATACTCCCTACGATAAAATTGTATGGGATGTTGGACATCAGTGCTATGGTCATAAAGTAATTACAGGAAGAAAAAATGAGCTTGTTACTATAAGACAAAAAGACGGTCTTCATCCTTTTCCATCTAGAAAAGAGAATGAATACGATACTTTCAGTGTTGGCCACTCTAGCACATCTATTAGTGCTGCTTTAGGGATGTCATTAGCTGGAAAAAATAGTAACAAAAACTTTTATACTGTCGCAGTTATTGGTGANGGAGGTTTGAGTGCGGGTATGGCTTATGAAGCATTAAATCATATGGGTTCTTCAGATCAGGATATTTTAGTTATTCTNAACGACAATGAAATGTCGATATCGCCAAATGTAGGAGCAATGAATAATTATTTAACCAAGATACTCTCAAGTAAAATTTATTCAACTGTTAAAGAGGGGAGTAAGAGTATATTAAAACAAGTTCCTCCATTTGATAAAGTTGCAAACAAAACTGAGGGGCATATAAAAGGCTTGTTTGCTCCAGGAATGTTGTTTGAGGAAATGGGTATAAATTATTACGGTCCTATAGATGGCCATGACACAAAATTTCTTGTCAAAACATTAAAAAACCTTAAAAAAATAAAAGGACCTAAACTACTGCATGTTGTAACTAAGAAGGGAAAGGGTTATTTGCCAGCTGAATCAGATCCAGTAAAATATCATGCTGTACCAAAATTCAATAAAGACGAGGGAGTNCTAAANGGTAANAATAAGAAATATATTTATTCAGACGTTTTTGACGATTGGCTTTGTAAAATTGCTGAGAACGACAAAAGANTTTTTGCTATTACGCCNGCAATGAGAGAAGGNTCTTCTTTAGTGAACTTTTCNAAAAGTTTTCCAGAGAGGTATATNGATGTAGGAATTGCNGAACAACATGCAGTGACTCTTGCAGCAGGCCTTGCGTGTGAAAACCAAAAACCTATAGTTTGTATTTACTCTACATTTCTTCAAAGAGCTTATGATCAATTAATACACGATATAGCATTACAAGATCTTGATGTGTTATTTGCAGTTGATAGATCAGGTTTTTCTGGTAATGATGGTGAGACTCATACAGGGGTTTTTGATTTAAGCTTTTCCAGATGTATTCCAAATTTAATTATTATGACACCAAGTTGTCCAGAGATTTGCCAAGATATGCTGCATACAGGTTATTTGTACCCTGGACCAGCGATTGTTAGATANCCTAAAGAAAGTGTTGAAGAGTTACCAAATAAGAAAGAATTTCAAAAAATTGAAATAGGAAAAGCAAAAGAAATTATTAAAGGGAAAAATATAGTNTTTCTATGCTTTGGCACATTACTTGATAAGGCAAAGATAATTGCTGAAAAATATAATTGTAGTTGTATTGATATGAGGTTTGTTAAGCCTTTGGATGAGCAATTAATTAAAAAATACGCCAAAGATAATTCTTTAATAATATCTATAGAGGATAACATGTTGGCAGGAGGTGCTGGAAGTGCCGTTCTCGAATTTTTATCAAAAGAAGAAATTAAAATAGACTTCCTATCCTTTGGGTCTAAGGATGAGTTTCCTCAACATGCTTCCCGCGANGAGCAACTCATCGACTCTAATATTTCAGAAGANAATATAGAAAAATTGGTAAAAGAATATATAAAAAATAATAACTTGTTAAGTATTTCTGACTCTAGTAACATTAAAGATGACTAATATAACCAAAAAAAATATGAGTAAAGTTATAAAAAATTCACCAGATAATAATGTTATTTTACAAGATACNCAAAGCAAAGCTGATGAAAGAAANATTTCAATCTGCAGAGTTGGCATAAAAGATATTAAATATCCTGTCGAAATTTCTGATATTAATGACTCTCGTCAGCATGTTTCAGGAAATTTCACGATGTCTGTCAGTCTTCCACCTGAAGTAAAAGGTACGCATATGTCTAGATTTGTTTCAATTTTGGATGAGAGAAAAAAGCCTTTAAGTATAAATAATTTTGACGAACTAATTAATGAGGTGTCAAAAAAACTTGATTCTGATAAATCGTATGTTTCTCTTGACTTTAATTACTTTAGAAGAAAAAAAGCNCCCGTNACAAAAGTTGAAAGTTTTCTTGATTACGCCGTAAGTTTTATTGGTGAAAAAAATAATGAAATCTTAAATAAGTTTATAAAAGTTACAGTTCCTGTTACAAGTTTATGCCCTTGCTCAAAAAATATTTCTGATTATGGAGCTCATAACCAAAGATCTCATATTTCTGCATTAATTAGAGTTAAAAAAAATATTTGGATTGAAGAAATTATAGAGATGTTAGANGAACAAGCNTCCTGTCAAATATATGGCCTTCTNAANAGACCTGATGAAAAATTTGTTACTGAAGAAGCATATAATAATCCTAAGTTTGTTGAGGACATTATTAGAGACTTAGCGTTGAGTTTGAATAAGGATGAAAGAGTGTCAGCTTATAAAATAGAGTCTGAAAACTTTGAATCAATTCATAATCATTCTGCATATGCTTTTATTGAAAAAGATAAAACTAAAGAATGTGTTAAGGGAAAGGATAATGTTTCGTTTCTTAAATTATCTCAATTAAAGTCTTCCTGCCATTAAATTAAATAATTTTCTCTAAAGTTATTAGCCAGANACCTTCNNTTAAAGANAATCTAATGATTTTAAATGTCTTATCTTTATAATTATTGGAAGAATACAATTGGGTAAATTTAACTTCAAAAGTNTTNTTNTCAATCATTTTNAAATCAGGATTATCGATTTGAAGGCTAATATTTTTAGACGAATTTACTTTAGATATTCTGTCTCCAATCCATTCATTCCTTGATTTAAACTTNNTTTTATCAAAATAAGAAGNGTCGTAGAACTCAAGATATTTTTCAAAGTCACCGCTTTCCCAACTAAGCTTCCATTGTTCAAGAGAATTTTTGACATCAGAAATTACTAAATCATATATTTTCTGTTTGTTAACNGTTAATCTCTTATTTTTTATAAAGTCAGTATTTTCAAAATCGGATTTTACTTGAGCTAAAGATACATCAAGTCTGTAAGCGTTAAGAATCGCTTGTAAAATAGTTTTTGTTGAATTTAGATATTTCTGATTATTATCTACTTTGTGCGCTGTAATCACAATATCCTGATTTCTAGTCGCAATTTTAATTTCAAATTTTTCATTATCGTTAGATGAGATCAAGTAAATAAATTTTGTCCTATCGAAATCAAGGATTCTCATACCTGACCTATTGATTGAAATACCGATCTCTCTCCATGCTTTACTAAGAGAGTCTTTTGTAACTAAAGCATGTGCACCACCAAAATTAACTAAATCTAAATAAAATTTATTTGTATTTTCTTTTTCACTATCATTTAATAACGCTATACTTTCATTTCTACTATTGCCTAAGAATTCCATTAATCTGATAGTTAATTCTGCTTCNCGAAATATTTGTGGCTCTATCTTTTTCCAGAGAATTTTTTTATTATCAAGCACATTGTCAATTTCCAATGCTTCTTGAGTAATAAAAATATTAGTATATCCATTTGGCTCTCTTTCGAGTCTAGTAAAGAACTTTTCTTTGTAAGTGCTATAATTTTCATTATGAGTTTTTAGCTTTCTTTCAACTTTTATGTTTCTAGATATTTCTTTCCAATNTGTTTCTATGCTTCCAGTTATTGGATTTTTATAAGAGATGGNATAACCTTGCATTTCCCAAAATTTAACAANATATGGCCATAAAGATACAGGATCTACTTCAACTTCTAACCACCTTGCTACNCCCTCTTTTCTAATCTCTAGGTTAATAAATTTTGGCAATACAGGCGCATTAACAAGTTCATCTATCTCACCATCTCTTCCATCGATTGATTTGGGGATTTTTAAATTTTCAGTATATTGAGGTGTATCTAAACGTGGAGGAATAATTAGCATTGCTACAGACTGGCTTGACATATAATCTTCTGACCCTTCTTCATCAAATACTCCGGTGACATTTTCAAAACTTTCTGCAGCTGCTTCACCAATATCTCCAAGAGTAAGNGGTTTGTCGCTGCATGATGTAACAAATATAAAAAGCGAAATAATTGTTAATATTTTTATATATAATTTCATTAAATTAACTTTGCCTCAATGACTGCCTCATNAACATATTCTTGCTTATCTTCAGATAACCAAGTAAGTGGTAGCCTGATTCCATCTTGAATTAAACCCATTTTGTGTAGAACATATTTTACAGGTATTGGGTTTGATTCAATAAATAATAATTCATAAAAGGCANTCATTTTATCATTAAANTCTTTTGCTCTCTCCTTGTCTCCCTCNAAGGCAGCCTTACACATCATATGCATCTCCATTGGCATAATATTTCCGGTAACTGTGATAACACCTTTACCNCCTGAAAGGATAGTATGCATTGCAGTAGGGTCGTCACCACTTATAATTAAGAAATCTTCTCCGCATAAATCAATAAGTTTTTTTATTCTTTCCTTTGAATCTACGGCTTCTTTTATTCCGATAATATTTCCTATATTAGAAAGTCTTTGAACTGTCTCTGGTTGCATGTCACATGAGGTTCTGCCTGGTACGTTATATAATAAAATTGGTATGGAAACATCTTTTGCTATTTTTTTGTAATGCTGAAAGAGGCCTTCTTGGGTTGGTTTGTTATAGTATGGAGTGACAAGTAAACATGCATCTGAGCCTGCCTTCATTGCATGTTGTGTAAGCTCAATTGCCTCAGTTGTTGAATTTGCTCCTGTGCCAGCAATGACAGGGATTTTTCCACTAACCTCATTAACAACAAACTGAATGACCTTATTATGCTCTTTGGTATTTAATGTAGCCGACTCACCGGTTGTACCAACTGGTACAATACCGTCAGATTTATTTTCTAGATGAAAACTAATTAGTTGGCTATAGCTATCATAATCAACTTCGCCATTTTTTTTCATTGGAGTTGAAATAGCAACTAAACTTCCATGAAACATTATATTACCTTTACTTGATTAAAAAAATTATTACGCATATTCTAATATAAATAAACAAAATCTTCGAGCGAGAAATTTTATGAAAAAAGTAAAAATTGGTAATAAAGTGGATAATTTTGAGTTAGAGTCAACGAATAAAGATGGTTTTGAGTTTAAAGACTACAAAGGCAAGAAATTAGTTATATATTTTTATCCAAAAGACAACACCAGTGGCTGTACCCAAGAAAGTATTGATTTCTCCTCAAAAAGGAACTTATTCAGAAAACTTAACTGTGAAATTTTTGGAGTTTCAAGAGATAGCATAAAATCACATTATAATTTTAAAGAAAAATATAAGTTTAAGTTTGATTTATTATCAGATCCAAACGAAACTTTGTGTAAGGCCTTTGATGTCATGAAAGAGAAATCTATGTATGGAAAAAAGTTTATTGGCGTCGAAAGAAGTACTTTTTTCATAAATGAAAAGGGAGTTTTAATTAAAGAGTGGAGAAAAGTAAAAGTAAATGGTCATGTTGATGAGGTTTTAGCTTTTGTAAAATCTTTAAATTAGTTGTGTTCTTTCGCATATTTAATTAATTCGTCTATAATTTTGTATTTTGTTTTAGAAGGCTTGCGTACAAAATAAAAATTTCTTGTTAGTTTTGGTTTTAGCTTAATGGCATGAATTGTTTTTAATTGAAGTTCTTTCTGGATAGTGTGCATAGAAAGAATAGCAACACCTACATTCGCTTCAACAGCCCCTTTAATTGACTCTGAATTTCCAAACTCCATAACAACATTAAGCTTTGAAATATCGACACAGTGCTCTTTAAGATAATTCACAATTACCTCTTTTGTTCCAGATCCGTCTTCTCTCATAATTATTGGTAATTCTAATAATTGATCTACTTCAAGCTCTTGCTGTGATGACAGAGGATGTGAAGAGTTCACAATTAAAAATAACTCATCAGCCCTGAATATCTCTGATAATAAATCTGGATGCTTTACAGGTGCTTCAACAATCCCTAGATCAACTTCAGCCTCATCTACTTTTATTACAATCTCTTCTGTATTTGCTTCTGTGATATTAATTTTTAAAANGGGGTACTCTTTTAGAAACCCNTTTAAAAGAAGTGGTAATAAGTATTGAGCTACAGTTGTACTTCCTCCNAGATTAATGGATGTATTTTGTTCATCTGANAAAATTTTCAATTCATGCTGCATTTCATTATTTAAATTAAAAATTTTATCTGCGTAATAAAATGCTTTTTGACCTGCTTCAGTTAAATATATTCTATTTTGCTTTCTATCAAAAAGCTTTAAATCAAATTTTTCTTCAAGTTGACGAACTTGAAAAGTAACTGCAGGTTGGGTCATATGTAATTTTTTTGCTGCCTTGGTAAAACTCAAAACTTTCGCGACAGTGTAAAACACTAATAATCTCTTATCNGACATAAAAAACTCTNAATTTGCTTAATTTAATAATATAATATACNAGTAATAAAATTTTTTATAATAATATGAAATTATCAAATCTTAATCTTATAACTTTAAAAAACAAGCCAAGTGATGCAGAAATTGTAAGTCATCAATTAATGCTAAGGTCTGGTATGATCAAAAAACTAGCATCTGGCTTATACACTTGGATGCCATTAGGCTATAAAGTTTTAAAAAAAATTGAAATTATAATTGCTAAAGAAATGGATAAGATTGGATGTCTTAGAATAACAATGCCAGCTGTTCAGCCAAAGGAGTTATGGGAAGAGTCCTCAAGATGGGACAAATATGGAAAAGAATTACTTAGGATTAATGATCGACATGANAGAGAATTCTGTTTTGGCCCTACACACGAAGAAGTGGTTACCGACATAATAAGAAGAGATATAAAAAGCTATAAGCAACTACCAATTACACTTTACCAAATTCAAACAAAATTTAGAGATGAGATAAGGCCAAGATTTGGNGTCATGCGCGCCAGAGAATTTCTTATGAAAGATGCATATTCTTTTCATTCAACAAATGAATGCTTAAATGATTTCTATAAAATTATGTATGAATCATATAAAAATATATTAAATTACATTGGCCTTGAATATAAAGTAGTTTCAGCAAGTTCTGGGCAAATAGGTGGTGATGAGTCTCATGAGTTTCATGTTATTGCAGATAGTGGCGAAGATGAATTAGTTTTCTCCAAAAACTCAGATTTNGCTGTCAATGCTGAAATTCTTAAAGAAGAAAAAAATAAAGAAGAAAAAAATGAGGAATTTATTTATAAACGTGGAATAGAAGTCGGACATATTTTTAAACTGGGCAGCAAATATAGTGATGCTTTAAAAGCAAAAATTACTAATCAAGATAATAATAATATTTCAATAATTATGGGTTGCTATGGTATAGGGGTTTCGAGGATGGTAGCAGCATCTATTGAACAATGTAATGACGAAAGAGGGATTATTTGGCCAAAAGCTATTGCGCCATATGATGTTGCGATTGTTCCGGTTGGCTATAATAAAAATGAGAAGATTAAAAGCTTTGCTGATTCAATTTATAAAAAGCTTATAGAAAATAATATTCAACCATTGCTGGATGATAGAGATATTAGTGCGGGGGCTATCTTTTCAGACAACGACTTAATAGGAACTCCTATACAAATCATTATCGGAAAAAAATTTTTAGATGGTAATGAAGTAGAAATCAAAGATAGATCAACTAATGAATATATTCCTGTATCCTCACAAAGTTGCATGGAAACAGTCCTAAAAATGTTATAAATATATTAAAATATACTTATTTACTAAATNTATACGTTCAACTTGACCTTAANANCATTTGTTATANNATGGAAGTTNCCTTTGTAAAAAGGTCGTTGAGATGCGTTNAATCTCAGCGNAGGTAGGATGAATAATAATAATAATTTATTTCTCGTTTAATAATTATGTTTTATTTATCGAATAAATAAACTTTATTTGTTCATTCTGCAGTTAACTGCAATTATGAACCTCTCAGGAGGAGAATAGGAGATAAAATGAAAATAAAANCAATATTAACTAGTCTTGCACTTGTTGCATCTCTAGCTTTTACAGCTCCTGTTGCACAAGCTAAGGAAGGTACATTATATGTGCCAATCCCTAGTTACCGTGTAGGCCCATATGCTGTGGGTGGAACTGGTTACTTTGGGGGAATCCTTGATTATTACAACCTATTAAACATGCGTGATGGTGGAGTAGGTGGTATGAAATTAATCTGGTCTGAGTGCGAAACAGAGTATTCTGTAGAACGTGGAGTTGAGTGCTACAAAAGACTTAAAGATAAAGAAGGCGGAGCCGTTTTCTTTGATCCACTTTCAGTGGGTATTTCTACAGCATTAATTGAAACAGGTCGTAAAGACAAAATGCCAATTATTGCCGTAAACCATGGTAAAACAGCTGGACAACGTGGTGATGTTTTCCCTTACTACTTCATGCCAGGAATTAATACATATGATGAGCATTCAATTATGATGCACTTCATTGGTGACGTTCTTGAAGGTGATAGAAGTAAACTTAAAGGTAAAAAAATCGCTATGTTATTCCACGGTTCACCATACGGTCGTGAAGCTATCATGTTCATGGACATGATGTGTAAGAAACACGGTTGTGAGCATACAGCTATCGAGGTACCACACCCTGGTAACGAACAACAATCTCAATGGTTGAAAATTCGTAAAATGAAGCCAGACTATGTACTTCTTCGTGGTTGGGGTGTAATGAACCCTGTAGCTATGCAGACAGCTGTTCGTACAGGCTTCTCTGTAGGTAACTTAATCGGTAACATCTGGAGTAACTCAGATGGTGACGTTATCCCTGCTGGTGACGCTGCTGAAGGATATTATGCAATTACAACTCACCCTGCTGGAAGAGTTGCTAAAGTTATTGATGATATCGTTGATACAGTATATTCAGCTGGTAAAGGTGACCTTGACGATAAAAGTCGTATCGGATCTGTATATTGGAACTTAGGCGTTCTTGCTGGTGTATTCCACACAGAAGCNTTAAGAATTGCTCAAGAAAGATTTGGACCTAAAGTGAATAGTGCACAAGTAAGATGGGGTTTTGAAAACCTACGTCTTGACAAAGCACGTCTTGACGAGCTTGGTGCAACTGGTCTTGTTCCAGAAATCAATATCACATGTATGGACCACGTTGGCGGACATTTAGCTAAATTCCAGCAGTGGAGTGCTAAAAAACGTCAATGGAGTGTAGCTAGTGACTGGATTGAAGGTGATGTAGAATTATCTCAATCTATTATCGATGCTGGTGCTGAAGCTTATGCAAAAGAGCAAGGCATTACTCCACGTGATTGTTCTAAAAATGATGGAGATAAAGATTTCGATCTTTAATAAATTACTTTCGTAATTTGAAAAGGCGGTCANTTGGCCGCCTTTTTTTTTACTCTATCCATGCAAGTGTAGGAAATCTCATTAAAGTTTTATTTTTTCTATATGAAAAGAAAAGATTATTATTATCATACGTGCACAGATTTGAAACAAAAACTTGTTTTACCTGAGCCCTNTTAAACTGATAAATAGCAGANTCTTGTAAGCTAAAATAATACTTACCCTTAACTTTTATNAAAAATTTTCCATATTCTTTATTTTTNCTCACAAAACATTNATAAAANAACTTNTCAACACTATAAAATTTTTGTGAAATTGAAGGGCCAATCCATGCAATGCATGAATTTGGATTTATNGAANTTGAAGAGATAAATGTACTTATAAAATTATTATATAAACCTTTCCATCCTACATGAATAATGGAAACAAAACTTCCTGTATTATTTGTAATAACAATTGGCATGCAATCAGCTGTGTAAACTGAGCAAATTTCACCTTTTTGTTTTGTATATATTCCGTCAGCAATATGTGAAGTATTATTAGTAGGGGGAACCTGTATAGCCTTTATCCCATGACATTGCTTAATATNATGAATTTTAGTTTTTGTAATGCTCAAAGTTTCTAAATTAGATATTAAATAAGATTTAGCGGCATTAATGTTATTATCTTTTTCATTAANATTATTAAAAAAATTTCTCGTTATAGAATATACTTTAATTTTTTTTGGTGCAGGCCANTTTGGATCTATTATTTTACTAAATTGCATTTAATATTTTTTCTATATTTTTGAGNTCTGATGGCTCTATACATGTTTCNCATACTAAATTATTATCTAGGGGATTAATAAAAGATAATTCATANGCATGTAAGGCTTGTCGGTNCAGAAAGCAAATTTTTTTAATTATTTCTNTGGGTATGATATTTTTATATCTTTTTTTTGATGCATACAGCTCTTCNCCTAATAAAGGATGGCCAATATATTCACAATGAACTCTTATTTGGTGTGTNCGCCCAGTTACTANAGACAGTTTAATTTTGGTAAAATAATTTTCATAATTTTTCTCAACTTTATAATTNGTTATAGCTTTCTTACCATCNTTATTAACAGCCATTTTTTTTCTGTTTGTTTTNTGTCTAGAGATTGGATAATCAATAGTTCCTTCATTACTTAGATTTCCATATACATAAGCTAGGTATTTCCTTGAGATTTTTCTCTCCTGCATTAATTTTACTAGCCTTGTATACGATTCAATATTTCGTGCAACTAGTAAGAGTCCAGAGGTGTCTTTATCTAAACGATGAATAAGGCCTGCTCTTGGAAGACAATGTAACTCGGGATAATGATAAACCAAACCATTTGCTAAAGTATCTTCGTAATGACCTGCTGCGGGATGTGCTACTTGGCCTACTGCTTTATTTATTACTAAAAAATCTTTGTCTTCTTTTACTAAATTAATTAATATTTTTTTTGGAATAATATCGTCCTGTGTGATTATTGATTCTGGGAAGATTATGACACTTTCACCACCTTGAACCGTTTCACTTTGTCTAATTACATTTCCATCAATTAGAACCCTACCGCTTTTAATCCATTTTTGAATTAAGCTTCTAGAATACTGCCTATTCGTTTTAGATATAGCTGTATCTACCCTTAAACCTTTACATTCTTGGTCAATAATATATTCTATATTCATATTTATTAAGATTCGTAAAGAAAATGCTCAAAATTTTTAATATCCTATTATTTTTTTTAATTATATCAAGTTGCTCAATTTTTAAAACTGGAGAAAAGGAAAAGGAAATAAGTACAGTTGAAGAAACTTATAAAAAAGCAATGGTCATATCGAAAGGAAATAAATATGGCGAGGCGATAGGGCTGTTTCGTGAAGTTATTATAAATGCTCCATTCACTCCACTAGCTCTCAAAAGCCAAATTGAAATTGCTTATGCCCAATATAAGTTGAGAGAATATGATTTTGCTATCAAAGAATTAGACAGTTTTTTAAATCTAAATCCTTTACATAAAGATGTTCCCTATGTGCATTATTTAAGAGGTATGTCCTACTTTGATAAGGGAAAAAGTTTTTTTAATAGAGTACTTCCACATGTTCAAGCTGATAAAGACCCTACTATTATTAAAAAAGCATTTAAAGATTTCAAAATATTAGTTACAAAATATAAGTACACTAAATATAAAAGTGATGCTGCAAAAAGAATTATTTATATTAGAAATACTCTTGCAAGCTACGAACTTCATGTTGCAAATTACTATTNCAAGAGAAAAGCATACGTTGCGGTAATCAATAGATGTAATTATTTAATTCAGAATTATCCTAAAGCACCAAAAATTGCTGANGCATTAATTTTTTTAAGAGAATCCTACTCTAANCTTAAAATGACAGATAATNAAAGAGATATAGAAAAGGTNATTAANGAAAATTATCCTAATTACATTTCACCCTACTTTGAAGAAATTAAAGAAGAGGCNTTAAANGAGAATTTTATTGCTATAAGTAAAGGAGCAGATGATATAACTGAATTTCTAGGGCTAGAAATCTCAGAACAACCTGATGATGATTTTAAGGATAAGTTTGTAATGGAATATTTTGATAATAGTGATTCTATTCAGTTAATAGACCAAAAAAGATCAGAAAAATACGAAATTATAAGAAAAATCCCAGAAAAAAATTTGGAGNTGAAAGATAATGATAATAACGAAGATAGTTGGTTTTTTAAAAAAGACTTAAGAGATATAAAAGTTAAAGACTTTACATTAGGTCAAGAAANTGAAANTGGAAAAAAANTAGACGAAGAGATNACTNCTGAAGAGCCGATTGTAGANGAGATNACTNCNGAAGAGCCGATTGTAGANGAGATNACNTCNGATAATTTAAATAACCCTTAAAATTTAAACTTNGATACAATTGGAAATCTTCGATCTTTCCCAAAGGATTCAGGATATATTTTNACTCCAGGTGCGGATTGTCGCCTTTTAAACTCATTTTTTATTACTTTATTAATAATTTCTTTAACAAGTTTTCTTTCAAAACCTANATTNGTAATGTCATCAACACTCATTCTCTTCTCAATAAAGCTTTTTAGAATTTTATCTAATTTATCATATGAGGGTAAAGAGTCAGTATCTTTCTGGTTAAAATTTAACTCAGCAGAAGGCTCACGTTTTAAAATTTTTTCTGGTATAGCTTTTTTGAAAGAATTTCTATATATAGAAAGTTTATATATGTCTGTTTTATANAAATCTTTTAATGGGGAAAAGCTTCCTGACATGTCTCCATAAAGTGTTGAGTATCCTACNGCTAACTCACTTTTATTGCCTGTAGATAAAACAACTTTTCCAGTTTCATTTGATAGGGTCATNAGTAGCAAGCCTCTAATTCTAGATTGGATATTTTCAGCAGCAATATTATTATTAATCGGTAAAAAATTTTCTGAAATTACATACTTTACGGATTTATTTATATCAATAATGGGAATCTCGTAAGGAGTAATTCCTAACATTGCGCATTGCTCCCTAGCTAATTTATTACTTAATGATGAAGTATAGATAGAGGGCATTAGTACAGGCAGAATTTTATCTTTACTTAGTATATCGCTAGCAATAGCTAACGTTAAAGCGGAATCAATTCCGCCAGACAAACCTATTATTACACCCTCGAAATTATTTTTTAGTATATAATCTTTAGTCCCAAGTTTTATAGCTTCGTAAATATCAGAAATTTGTTTTTTCTTGTTATCAATGATANNGATATTTTTACTTACTTTAAATTTTTTAGCGTAATTTAACGTTAATATGCTTTCCTTAAAAGAATCCATATGCATTAATTTTTGACTACTTTNATCGTATATTAAAGAAGATCCATCAAAAACAATTTCATCTTGGCCTCCTATAATATTCAAATATATAAAATTTGTTTTATATTTTTTNGCTGCTTTTTTTAGAATTTCAGATCTTATATTTTTTTTACCAATTTCAAATGGAGAAGCATTTAAAGTAATACATATTTCAGGGCTTGGACTTGATAATGATTCTGATATAGTAGTTTTGTCCCATATATCCTCACAAATAAGTAATGCAATTTTTATACCGTTAATTTCAATAGTTAATTTTTTATTACCTTTTGAGAAGTATCTTTTTTCATCAAATACACCATAATTTGGTAAGTTCCTTTTATCATAATAATTAACNATTCCTTTATTATTTATAATTAGACAACTATTAAATACTTTTTCTTTTTTATTTATTTTTTCATACCTTGGNGTCCCTAAAAATATATAGTTTCCTTTTAAGGTATTACTCACTATTTTCCTTACATTTTTATTTATGGATCGTTTAAAATCCTTTCTGAATAATAGGTCCTCAGGTATATATCCACATAAAGACATTTCNGGAAAAACATATANCGATATAATATTATCAGAGTTACTTTGCTTAATATAATTAAGTATTTTATTTGCATTACCGTCAATATCACCAACTATAGGATTAAATTGGATAAGATTTATTTTTAATTTTTGTTTCATTAAGTCAAGTAATATTTAAATTATAATCGTATAATACAATTATAAATATAACAACTCATTGAAAACATGAACGTATACTTAGTTACGGGACAAATAGCTACTGGCAAATCATATTTCACAAACATTATTTCAAAAAAGGGATATAAATTTTTTTGTGCCGATAATTTTGTTNGCGAGTTATACAAAGACAAAAATATAATTGAAAGTATTAAAGGTATTAACAAAGAATTTGTAATCGGTAATTCAATCAATAAGGATAAAATAAGAAATAATATATATGAATATAGTNAAATTAGAAACGAAATTGAGTCACTCATTCATCCGATAGTAAAAGAAAAAATTTTAAATTTTATAGATACGAATAAGTCTTCGCCTTGTTTCGTAATTTTACCAACAGTAAATAATGTTTTATTAGGCATCAAATATAAGAAAATAATACTAATAAAGTCTTCAAAAGATAATCAAATTAAGAGATTAATAAAAAGAGGCTACAAAATTGATTTGATAAATAAGATAGTAAACTATCAAAGTAAATTAGAACTTAAAAAAATATTAATAAATTTTACAATAGAAAATAACAGTAGTTTGGAAGAATTTAGTAAAAAAATATATTCATTTTTAGATAATGAGAAATTATGAATAACAATATAATCTATGAACAGCCAACAAATGAGATAATAAGACTATTAATGAAGTTNGAATANCTTCTTAGTAAATATAAATTTCATTATTCNCAAACATCAATATGGAATATAAAGGAAGCTATTAATACTTTGTTTGAATTCACAGAACTCTCCTCNAGAAATAATATAAAGCTTATTCTTTTAAAAGAGATCTCACTTTCAAAGGACTTATTAGTTAAGCTAAAGCAAAAAGGTTATATNGATGAAAATACTTTTAAAAAATATAATTTGATTCTATCTGAGCAAGAAAATAAAATACATCAACTCAAGGATAATATTTTTAGTAAGATTTTAGAAAATGAATTTATTTTATCGATTAAGAACAAAGTATATTTTCCCGCTGGCGATAACTTTTTTGATTTACCTAGTTATCTCAATTTTTTGACTTTTAATAAAAATAAAATATATACGAGTTTAGACATGATGTTTGATAATTATCCTGTTATTAATAATACGATTAGTGCTATACTTGAACTCAAAAGAAGAAGTAGCTCTTTTGAAGAATGTGTAGCTGTAGATGGATTCTATGAAATTAATTACGACAAAAATCAAAGTTTAGAAATAATAAGAATTAAAATGGACAAAGACATGAATGTTTATCCTATTGTAAGTTTAAATAATAGAAAAATAAGTATTCTTTTCAAGATGCTTTCCAGTCAAGACTTGATTTCCAAAAAAATTTCAAATGATGTTGGTTTTTCATATTCATGTATTTTTAAGATCTGAATTTAAATACGATGATATTGCAGCTACGCCAAAACCATTATTTTTCCTTACACGTTTTAATTCTTTGTGGTGATTAATTCCACCTAATGCATAAACTGGAGATTGAGAATTTTTTGCTAGTTTTTTGAAATTTTTCCAACCTATGCCTTTTTTTTTATTTGTATCATATACTGGTGATAAGGTAATGTAGTCCATTTTTAATTCATTAGAAATTATAATTTCTTCTTTATTATGGCATGATGC
>NZYO01000023.1 GCA_002702235.1 Gammaproteobacteria bacterium | reverse complement strand
AATGGGTACCGTAGATGGTTTATTTGGTGCTGGTGACACTGTTGGTGGAACAGCGCATAAATTTTCATCAGGTTCTTTCACTGAAGGTCGTTTAGCTGCTAAAGCTGCTGTTAAATACATTCAAGACATGAAATCTGATATTAAAGTTACTGATGGTCAAATTAAAAACTTTGAAAAAGTGATCTTCAAACCGCTTGATAATTATCAAGTTGGAAGAAACGAAATTACAGCTGGTACTGTTTCACCTAGCTATATTCTTCCAATACAGGGTCTGCAAAGACTTCAAAAAATTATGGATGAGTATTGCGGTGGAATATCAGTTAACTACATGACTAATGCTAACTTCCTCAAAAGAGGTCTTGAGTTACTTCAAATCCTAGAAGAAGACTTAGAAAATGTTGGCGCTGAAGATAATCATCAATTAATGAGAGCATGGGAACTCAAGCATAGAGCTCTTGTCTCTAGATGTGTAACTGAGCACACTATGTTTAGGGAAGAAACACGTTGGCCTGGATATTATTATCGTGGCGACTTCTTGAAGCTTGATGATGAGAATTGGCATTGCTTAACACTTTCTCAGTACGATCCAAAAACTGGAAAATTCACAATGGAAAAAGCTCCGCTTTACCACATTGTTGAAGAAGAGGAAGAAAAGCAACAACAAGAAGGCGCAAAAGCTAGTTAATGGATTTAATCTCTAAGACGGACGAAGAGATTCGAGAAATCGCCGNACCTTTATGGAATGATCTNATCAGACATTCTAANAATAAGGATTACGGCGGNTTCACCAAAGACTTTTCAAAATCNATGTTAATGGGNGCTAGCGAAGTTGAACTTGGCAAACAATGGGCCAANAACAAAGTGCTTTCTAACTTATCTGATGATAATGAATTCCTTGGTTGTCTTAAAAGAAATCAACATGTCACTGTCCTTTATAANCAAAAAAGTAATGAAGTTGAAGGTGACTTCTTAGGTCGCTTAGTATTAGGCGTCGAAGAAGAAAAAGTTAAGATTTTTGGAGCTACTATATTTTAACTTCCGCAACTTCAATTTATTTAATCTATGGATAATAACAGTAAAAAAATTGAAGATTATTTAATCACTTCAGAGCCTTATTATGAGCCTGTCGGTAATGAGATAAGTATTTTTGAAAGCGCTTATCAGAATCAACTGCCAGTGTTACTCAAAGGTCCAACTGGCTGTGGTAAAACCAGATTCATGGAACATATGAGTTGGAGGCTCAAAAGGCCTCTCATAACTGTTTCCTGTCATGATGATCTTACTGCCTCTGATTTAGTGGGAAGNTATTTAATCTCTGGTTCTGAAACNGTTTGGATAGATGGGCCATTAGCAAGAGCAGTTAGGGCCGGTGCAATCTGTTATCTTGATGAGATCGTTGAAGCTAGAAAAGATACAACAGTTGTAATTCACCCATTGTGCGATGATAGAAGAGTATTACCAATTGAGAAAGTTGGTGAGCTATTGGAAGCGCCAGATGATTTTTGTATGGCTATTTCTTATAACCCAGGNTATCAAAGCATCTTAAAAGATCTCAAGCAAAGTACCAGGCAAAGATTTGTTGCTTTAGAATTTGATTATCCCTCGGAAGAGCTTGAACAAAAAATTATTGAAAATGAAACAAGCGTGGATAGCACAACTTCAGCAATGCTCGTAAAGTTCGCTCACATGACAAGAAACTTAAAAGGCAATGGTTTGGATGAAGGAGCAAGCACNAGGTTATTAGTTCATGCAGCAAAGTTAATTTCNTCNGGAGTTGACCCAGTTGCAGCTTGTAATTCAGCAATCTCTGAGGCAATNACAGATGATCCTGAGATGCTTCAAGCCGTTAACGAANTAAGCTCGTCTTTATTCTAATCTCTAAACCTTNATGAAAATGAAAAAGGCTGCCAAAAATGACAGCCTCCTTCGATTTGCACATAATTAAATTATGATGCGTATTGCACACCTCTGTACGCTAATTGCTCCTCTTTGCTAACAGTAGCATTGATTCTTTGATTAGCTGCACTCGCAGTATAAGGAACACCTCTATAAGTGAAATTATTCGAGTTGTTTNNTCTACGGGTTGCTGTGGTGTACGGAACACCTCTGTATGTATAATGTTTCATACGTATTCTCCAAAAAAGATTTTTTTGGCGAACTTGTTACGCATGTTCTATGCGGGATGTACCANNTATTATTATAGCAAAAAAACTTGAAATTTCCAGTACTCTGTTATATTAATAAATACTAATATATATCTTTTAAATATTATGGCTTTTGAACTAAAGAAAATTTTTGATGATAAGCTTTGCCAGCAAGTCATCACCAAGTTTAATTTTAACCTCGAAGATCCAAGCACTTTTCAAGANGATTATCATAACTGTTTTAAAGATTTTATCATTCTTTCTTTAAGTGAAAATAGCTCACATACNAAAGAGGAAAGAAACAAAATTTATATTGAAGCTTCTGCATATTTAAGAAAATCTGAGAATCTATTACTAGGCATGCCTCATCCTGCNGGTTCTATGAGCTACAAGCTAAAAAAAATGTCAGAAACTCTTGATAAAGTAGTNACNCAAAAAAAGAATAATAANGCAATTAGATTTATTGAAAAAAATTTAGCAAGATCATTTGTTAGGTTTTGGAACATATATAGCGATAATAAAGTAAATGGATCTGAGAGTATTGAAAATCACGAAATTATTGAATTTTTTATGATTTCAATTGAACAAGCATATCTTCATTATAGTGANATAGAATGGTTTAACTCTTGTAATTTAGATGATTTAAAAAATTTATTTAAGTCGATTTAATTTAAATCGACAACTTTTTCTTCCAGTTCTTCTTTCGTTGCTTCTCTTACATCAAGAATCTTTATCTTAAATGTAATTTTCTTACCTGCTAATGGATGATTACCATCTAAGTAAATAAATTTTTTGTCAATTTTTGAAACAAAGAAAGGTTTCATTTGCCCTTTATCATCTTTTAGTTCTACAAACTTTCCAAGTGTTTGGTAATCTTTAGGNACCATTTCAATACGTTCTTTAAACACTAACTCTTCATTTCTGGTACCAAAAGCATTTTCAGGTTCNAGNACAACCGATACAGAGTCNCCCTTTTTTTTACCTTCNAGCGATTGCTCTAATCGAGGCCATAAGCCTTTGCTGTTTTGATTTTGGTGAACATANTTTATTGGCTGTAAAATTTCTTCAATCATTTGCTCTTCTGAAAAGATTGAATATGTGAACTCTACACACTTATTTTTATTAATTATCTCAGTCATCTAGAATAAATTTTTTATTAAATACCCTGTAAATCCTGCAGTAATTATAAGGGGNATTACTCCTACTTTCTGCTTATACAAAGCTAAAAAGCATAATACAGATAAAATTAGAAGATTGTAATCTATAATTTCATTATCTAAATTGTAGATTGTTTTATACGCAAGAAATACTCCTAAATTTACAATCAGCCCAATAATTGCAGCAGTAATAAAACTTAATATAAAATCTATTGCCTTTATTCCTTGAAGTTTCTCAATTAATGGAGCGCCTGCAAATACAAAAATGAAAGATGGNAGGAACATAAAGAATGTAGCAACAAAAGCAAAAAAAATGGGCATCAATATCAACCCACTANCTGACATCGANTTGTTCANTTCACCAACAAAATATCCTACATAAGTAACGATCATTATGAGAGGNCCGGGAGTTGATTCTCCAAGAGCTAACCCGTCTAACATTTGTTTTTCGTTCAGCCAACCATAAGATTCAATCACATTTTGATAAACATAAGGAAGTACCGAGTATGCTCCTCCAAAGGTAATCAGAGAAGCTTTACTAAAAAATAAAGACATATCTATAAGCAACGTATTAGATGAAGTCAAAATAAAGATCAACACAAAAGCCCAAATTAGAAATCCAAAAAAAATAGTTTTAAGACTAACTAAAGCCTGATTACTAATATTTTTGTTAACATTTGTTTCTATCTTTTTTATNTGGAATCTGTAATACAAAAAACCCGAAAGTCCTGCTAAAAATATGATTAAAAAATAATTAAGATCAAAATAATTTATTCCAGTTACAGCAAAAATTGGAATTATCCATAAGTAGTATTGATTCAAAACTTTCTTAGCTAAGTTAATNGAGGCTGAAAAAATTATAGCAATCACGGCTGCCCTTACTCCATACAAAATACTTTCTACAACGTAATTTTCAGCAAAGTTAATATATAAATAGCTTAAAATAACTAGAAAAATAAATGATGGTAATATAAATAAAATTCCAGAGATCAGACCACCCAGGCGGCCATGTAAATACCAGCCCAAATAAGTTGCAAGTTGTTGTGCTTCTGGGCCAGGTAATAACATTGAGAAATTAAGCGCATTNAGAAATTTCTTTTCAGGTATCCATTTTCTTTTTTCTACTAACTCCTCATACATCATGCTAATTTGCCCAGTTGGGCCTCCAAAACTTGTGAGACCAAGTTTAAGCCAGTATAAAGCAGCAATTTTCAAACTAATTTTTTCCATCGAAATACTTGAAAGGCTGTAAATAATAAAATAATATAAACACAAAAAAAAATGAGGCTAAATTATGGANGATATTATATCAAAAAAAGGTGAAGTTGTTGGTAGTTGGAATGGAGAAAGNGTAGAAGATTTAAAGAAGACGCTTCTTAAACTTAGACAAGAGCTTCGAGCGAAAGGAGATAAGGTTGAACACACTGGAATCCCTCATCAAGACCAGTTNCCAGATGATTTGAAAGAGTTCACGGCTTATATACTTTGGGGCTGCGATAAAAATAATGTTTGTTTAGTNGGATCTGGAGCAAATAGAACAGAAAGTGTTGAAAGTATAAGAAAATTTTACGCAAATGATGAAGCAAAAGCTTCTTTAGATAGACATAATTTAGAAGATTAATATTTAGAAGATTAATTGGCTCAAATTACNTANTTTTCCCACTCCTTTAAAATAGGCTTTTCCCTTTTTTCACTAAGCATTAATTCAGCTTCTAGCTCGTTTTCTGCGAAGACGATTTTAAACATATCAGGATTGTCAGGAGAGTTTTGTATCCTCATTTCCCTTGCAAAATTTTTGGCATCCTTAAATGACTCAAAAGTCTTAATGAGTTCAAGTTTATTAATTACGTTTGGTAATATTTTAAATACAAAGTACTTCATAAATAAATTATAATATAAAAATTGAATGAGTGTAAAAAATATGGATGATCAAAAAAAGAAAGTTGCCTTAGTCGCATTAGATTATATTAACTATAAAGATATTGTAGGTGTTGGCACTGGGTCAACTGTAAACTTTTTTATAGAGAAACTAAAATTACTTAAAGGTAAAATTGATTCAGCTGTTGCAAGCTCTCTAGAAACAGAAAAGCGGTTAAAAGCAATTGGCNTAAATGTTATACCCTTAAATGAAGTTGATAAAATACCCATATATATTGACGGCGCAGATGAAGTAAATAAGTATAAGCAACTTATTAAAGGTGGGGGAGGAGCGTTAACAAGAGAAAAAATTATCGCAGAAGCTTCTGAAAACTTTATATGTATTGCTGATGAAACAAAAATGGTAGATGTTTTAGGNAGATTTCCTTTACCTATTGAGGTTATTCCTATGGCAAGATCATTTGTTTCAAGGAAAATTGTTGCTATGAAAGGATTTCCTGTTTGGCGAAGAGATTTTGTTACTGANAATGGAAATAATATTATTGATGTAAGTAACCTTGAAATNAGTGAGCCAATAAAACTTGAGCAAGAANTAAATGCTATCCCTGGCGTAGTNACTAACGGTTTATTTGCNAATAGACCAGCTGATAAGGTAATACTTGGGTATCATAAAGATGAAGTAAAGATTTTTTAATTACTTTATTGACCTCCACCAACTTTTCTATTTTTCACAAGTACATCTAGATACCTTAATCTTAAAATAACTATTGCTGCTGCTAATATTAAAATTGCACCTGACTCATATAACAGTAAAACAGGATCAAAATCTTTTCTNTGAAGAATAATTAAACGTGCTANAGCAGTAATAGCAATAAAAATTGGATATGAGAAAGCAATTCGATTTTGGAAGTAGTATTCTTTAATCATCCCAAATATCTCTAATAAAATAAATAACAATAGAATGTCTGCAAGTTCAACTGTACCGGCCTCAAAAAGACCTAGAATCACTGTAGCAAAGGCAACTACGGTTGAAATTAGAATTACAACTAATATAGATTTTTCGAGATAATTGAAAAACTGATTCATACTCATANTTATATATTATCTGATTTTAAAAGAATTTAAATCAGAAAACATATCTAATTGTTTTAATTGACCTTTTTTTATACCCTTTAAAGAATATTTACCGTAATTTGTTCTGATTATTCTGATTACTGATATATTAAAGTAACTAAATACTTTTCTAATTTCTCTGTTTTTACCCTCTTCTAAATCAATTAAGTACCATGTGTTATTTTTTAATTTTTCAATTAATTTAATTTTTTTAAACTTATGAATTACATTTTCTATCTTTAATCCTTTTATAGATAACTTTTCTTGGTCTTTTNTTAATTCTCCCCTTACTTTTACTTTGTAAGATCTAATAATTTTAGACTTTGGAATTTCTAAGAGTCTTGAAAAATCTCCGTTATTTGTAAAGAGTAAAAGACCTTCTGAATTAAAATCTAATCTACCTATATAAATTAACTTCTTTCTCTCTGCAGGTAAAAGTTCGTATACCGTNGGCCGATTTTTTTCATCTTTTGTTGAGGTAATATATCCTTTAGGTTTATTCAAACCAAACACTTTTATAACTTTCTCTATTTTTATTATTTTATTATGAATAGTTACAATATCATTTTCTTTNACATTATAAGAAAANTCGTTACATATATTNTTGTTAATTAANACTAAATTATTTTCTATTAATTTNTCAGCTTCTCTNCNGGAGCAGTAGCCTGATTGCGCTATGTATTTTGACAATCTCATTTATGGTGCAGGGTTTGGGATGTCATTATGAATTTTATTAATTTCNTTAAGGAGCTCTTTACTAAGCTTTGTATTTATTGAGTCTATATTTTGAGNAAGCTGTTTAAGATTTGTTGCCCCAATAATATTGCTTCCAACAAATGGCCTGTCGTTAACGAACGAAAGAGCTAGGGTAGTTGGACTAATATTATTTTCTTTGGCTAGGTCTATATATTTTGATACCGCATGCAAACTATTAGTATTACTATATCTATCAAATTGTTTCCATATAGATAAACGAGCATCAGATGGAGGATTTTTTTGATATTTGCCTGTTAGAATNCCAAATCCTAGCGGAGAGTAAGCGAGAAGTTTAACGTTTTCCTGGAGGGANACTTCAGAAAGCCCAATCTCAAAAACTCTATTTAGTAAACTATAAGGATTCTGTATTGAAACAATATTTGTAAGATTTTTCTTTCTAGCAATTTCTAAATAACGCATTGTACCCCATGCTGTTTCATTAGATATACCAATACATCTAATTTTTCCTTCTTGTATAAAATGATTTAAAGTTTCAAGAGTTTCTTCTATGTTATCGTTAATTTTTGATGATTGCTCATAGCCTAATTTTCCAAAATAATTTGTGTCTCTTTGAGGCCAGTGAATCTGATATAAATCTACATAATCTGTATTTAACCTATTTAAACTTTCATGTATTGCTTTTTCAATATTATCTTTATTAATAGATAAGTCATTTCGAATGTATTTCATGAATGTGCTAGGTCCAGTGACTTTAGTGGCTAAGACTATATCATCCCGTTTTTTTCTTTTTTTTATCCAATCTCCAATGTATGATTCTGTAAGACCTTGTGTTTTTGAATCTGGGGGCACAGGATACATCTCTGCAGTATCAATAAAGTTAACACCTTTATCAATTGCAAAGTCTAATTGATCATGAGCTTCATCAATATTATTCTGCTCACCAAATGTCATTGTACCAAGGCATATTTTACTTATTTTGATTTTGGACGTTCCTAATTCAGAATATTCCATAAGAATTATTTTTCCTTATTTGAACTTTTTTTACTGGCGGTTTTGTCTTTTTTTGTATTATTAGATGAGGAACTNTTNGGNTCTGGTTTCTTTTTATTTTTAAAATCTGTTTCATACCATCCGGTTCCCTGAAGTTTAAAGCTCGCAGCTGTTACCTGCTTNACAAGAGACATTTGGTTACACGCAGGACATTTTTTTAAAGGGNTATCACTAATTTTTTGAATGACTTCCAAAACGTGACCACACTCTGTGCATTTATATTCGTATATTGGCATAAAAAGCTTTCCTTTAAATTAATGTAAAATTATACTTTTTTCATATGAAAATAAAGTACCCAATTGCTATTTCTCAAGTTTTGTTAACCTTGTTAGGAGTTATACCCTTTTTTTTACTGATAATATATATTGAAAAATATAATTATTTTGACGGNATACTATATTTTAAGGCTTACAGTGCCTTAATCGTTTCTTTTGTTGCAGCAACNCACTGGGGCTACAATTTGACCGAAAGAAAAGAGTTAATATTTATTTTAAGCATAATTCCTTTTTTAATAGCATTTTTAGCTTTCTTCATAAATTTTGATGTAGCGTTAAAAATGTTAATTTTTGCTCATTGTTTAAATTTCTTTCTTGATTTTTTTCAATTTAAAAATAATAAGGATCAAAAAATCTATTTAGTATTAAGATTNATAATTACGNTTATTGTAGTTTTTACCCACGTTAGAATATTAATCTAGGATTAATTAAGGTAATTATCTCTTAGAAAACTGGACGTCTTTACGAGCTTTTCTTAAACCCACTTTTTTGCGCTCTACTTCTCTTGAATCTCTAACTAAAAATCCATTCTTCTTAAGAATAGGTCTTAAGCTCTCATCATATTTTATTAATGCTCTTGAGATACCTAGCTTTATCGCACCAGCTTGTCCCGATGCACCACCACCAGCAACTTTGATATTTATATCAAATGAGGTGTCGTGATTAGTTAATTTTAAAGCCTGTTGTGCCTGCATTCTGTTTGTGGCTCGCTTAAAATAATGATCTATAGGATGGGAATTAACTTTAATTTCACCTTTACCTTTTTTAAGTTGCACTCTTGCAACAGACTCTTTTCTTCTTCCATTTGCTAGNTATAAATCACTCATTATTATATTTCCTTGGCAACTGGTTTCTGAGCGGAATGAACGTGATTTTCGTCACTGTATATATGAAGTTTTTTGAACATTGCTCTTCCAAGTTTATTTTTTGGAAGCATTCCTTTGATTGATTTCCTTAAAATTTCCTCTGGCCTTTCAGCGTTTAATTTTTCAAAATTTATACTTTTTAAATTTCCAATATAGCCAGTATGTTTGTAGTACATTTTGTCTTTAGCTTTATTTCCTGTGACCTTCACATTTTTAGCATTAATGATGATTACGTGATCACCGGTATCAACATGGGGGGTGTATGTGGGCTTATTTTTGCCGCGCAACGTATTAGCTACTTCAGTTGAAAGTCTTCCAAGTACTTTATCTGTGGCATCTATAATATACCATTGTCTATCTACATCTTCTTTTCTAAGACTTTTTGTAATATTCATAAGCTACAAATCAATTATTTTTACGTGAAGGTGAATATTATATAAGAAATGACGAATATACAACCTATTTAGCCAAGTTTTCTGTAATTTTCCCTTGAATTTCATTGATTTGCCCAACACCATCAATTTTTACATACTTAGTTTTACCTTCAGAAGACATGCTTTCATAGTATTCAACTAGTGGAAAAGTAGATTCATGATAAATCTTCAGTCTTTTCTTTACAGTCTCCTCTTGGTCATCATCTCTTTGTATTAACGGCTCGCCAGTTTCATCGTCTACATTCTCTATTTTGGGCGGATTAAATTTTACATGGTAAGTTCTACCTGACGCTTGGTGAACTCTTCTACCACTCATTCTTGTGATAATTTCATCATCATCAACGTTTATTTCAACAACAAAATCTATCGTAATACCTCTGTTACTAAGTTCCTTTGCTTGATTGATAGTTCTTGGAAAGCCATCAAACAAAAAACCGTTCTTACAATCTGCTTGTGAAATTCTTTCTTGAACCAGGTCAAGGATTATTTCATCCGATACTAATTCACCTGCGTCCATCAGTTTTTTTGCTTTTAAACCTACTTCTGTACCTTCCTTTACCGCCGCTCTAAGCATATCGCCAGTGGATATTTGAGGTATGTTGAATTTCTTCGATATAAACTGAGCTTGGGTTCCTTTTCCAGCTCCAGGGGCCCCTAATAGTATTATTTGCATCTTACAACCTCTAAAATTATTATAGTAGGCGTGAAATATAACTTTAGAAAAGAATTTTTTCAAACCAATTTTTACAATTTATTTAAATTATGAAAAAAAACGCATTTTATGCTCAATCGGGTGGAGTAACCTCTGTAATAAATGCCAGCGCCTCTGGCGTAATCGAGGAATGTAGAAAGCTTAAAAAGTACATAGGTAAGGTTTATGCAGGACGAAATGGTATTTTAGGAGCAATAAATGATGATCTAATTGATACAAGCTTTGAAAGTGCAAAAGCTATAGAGAATTTAAAGTTTACACCTGGAGGAGCTTTTGGTTCATGTCGATATAAATTATCTGATGTTAAAAAAAGTGAAGTCGATTACCAAAAAATATTAAATACCTTTGAAAAATATAATATAGGCTATTTTTTTTATAATGGGGGTGGTGATTCACAAGATACAACTAATAAATTATCAAAATTCTGTAAATTGAATAAATATGACATCAGCTGCATAGGTATTCCAAAAACTGTTGATAATGATTTACCATTTATTGATAACTGCCCAGGATTTGGGTCAGTAGCAAAATATGTATCGACTTCTATTTTAGAGGCAGGACTAGATGTCGCTTCCATGTCCGAGACATCTACCAAAGTTTTTGTAATGGAAGTCATGGGTCGTCATGCAGGTTGGATAGCTGCTTCTGCCGCTTTAGCGGGTAGAGATAGAAATCTCCCTCCTCATATTATTCTTTTTCCAGAAATTGAATTTAATAAAAAAAGATTTTTACAAGAAGTAAAAAAATGCGTTTCAAAACATGGTTATTGTGTGATTGTTGCGTCCGAGGGCGTTAAAGCAAAAGGCAAATTTTTAACTGAAAGCTCTTCAAAAGATGCTTTTGGACATGCTCAGCTTGGGGGATTAGCACCATTAATTGTTGAGATGATCAAGTCAAATCTTAATTATAAATGTCATTGGGCAGTTGCTGACTATTTACAAAGATCAGCAAGACATTTGAGTTCAAAAGTTGATGTTGACCAAGCATATAAGCTCGGTAAATTTGCAGTTCAACAAGCAGTTCAAGGTAACACAGATAGAATGGTCTCTATAAAGCGAATAAGTTCTAAACCGTACAAATGGAAATTAATTACAGTTCCATTATCAAAAGTGGCAAACGTTGAAAAAAAATTACCAAAAAACTATATTTCATCAGATGGGTTTTATATTACAAGTAAGTGTAGAGACTACTTACAACCTCTTATTTACGGGGAGCTAGGACCAACTTATAAAAACGGTATTCCAGTATATTCAAGACTTAAAAATATAAAAGCTAAGTAAAATGCAAAAAAAAGTCGATAAAATATTCCTTGATAAAAAAGTAAAAAAATTTGAGTTTGACCAAAAAGTCGTTCCGGTTTTTCAAGATATGATATTGAGGTCTGTGCCTGGATATGAAAACTTAATTAAGAACATTTCCATTATTACGAAAAAGAACGTAGCTAAAAATTCTATGATATATGACTTAGGATGCTCGTTAGGGGCTTGTTCCAGAAAAATTGCAGATGAGGTCCAATCAGAAAAAATTAAAATTGTCGCAATAGATAACTCCGAGCAAATGATTAATTATTGCCATGAAAATTATTCAAATTACAAAAATATTACTTTTATTCACGAAGATATAAATAATTTTAAACTAGAAACTGCCTCAGTAGTTATTTTAAATTTTACACTTCAATTTATAAAAAGAGACTTAAAAGATCAATTAATCGCAAAAATATTTAATGCATTAGATGAAAAAGGTATCCTGGTTATTTCTGAAAAAGTAATCTCTGAAAGTAAAGAAGAGGAATTATTTTTACAGGATTACCACGAATTTTTTAAGTCATGTAATGGTTATACAAAAGAGGAGATTGATAGAAAAAAACTATCTTTATCAAATGTTATGCTTTTGGATAATATTAAAACGCACGAAAGAAGATTTAAGGATGTTGGCTTCTCTGATTCTTGTCTGTGGCATAGATCATACAATTTTGTATCATGGATAGTTCGCAAGTAAGATTAATAAATCTAATTGAAAAATTATCTCTCTATCCGCAAATTGTTATAAGAGATAATCCTGAGATATTTGACACTTACAAAACCTCAAATATTCATAATCATGGACGCTATAATTTTTTTGTTAGTAATCTTTTACAAATTAATGATTGTCTTACAAAAATAAATACGAATAGCGGTACCGTATCATTTGATAAAGTTGGAGAAAATCAATTAGTTCGTGAAAATAATAAGCTTAAAAATGAATTACTAAGCTTCAATCCATGGAGAAAAGGACCTTTTAAAGTATTAGATATTTTTATTGACTCAGAATGGCAAAGTAATATGAAATGGGACAGAATAAAGCCCCATTTACCAAATCTCCAGGATAAGAACATATGTGATATTGGATGTAGTAATGGTTACTATATGTTTCGCTGTTTGGAGGAAAAACCAAAAATTATAATTGGTTTTGAAAAAGTAATTAACTATGTGTTTCAGTTTCTTGCACTTAAAAAATTTGCTAAGAACGAAAATAATATTTTTATAGTACCTGATAATTTTTTAAAATTTTCTAATAATAAAACTAACTTTGACTTGATTTTGATGCTTGGTATTTTATATCACTTAAAGCATCCTAATGATTTTATGAATATAGTCTATAATAAAATGTTATCAAAAAGTACACTAATTTTAGAAACTATAATCTCGCACACAGATCAAAGTCTTTTTTTTAACAAAAACGAAAGGTACGCGGGAATGAAAAATGTTCATCATATTTTATCGGAAAAAAATGTAATCAAAATATTAAAAGATTCTGGTTTTAAAAATATAAGATGCGTTGATAAAGCTTTCACCAAAACAAACGAGCAAAGGTCAACCGAATGGATGGGTTTTGAATCTCTAGAAAATTTCTTGGTAGATGATAACACTACAATTGAGGGGTTACCCGCGCCTCTCAGAGCAGTATTTATAGCAGAAAAAAAGTGAAAATGTTATGCTAATTCAAAAAATTTGGAGTATTAATGAGCGAGAGACTTTTTACATCAGAATCAGTTTCTGAGGGACATCCCGACAAAGTATGTGATCAGATTTCAGATTCTATTTTGGATGCAGCGATAGAACAAGATAAGAGCTCAAGAGTTGCCTGTGAAGTATTAGTAAAAGATAATTTAGTCGTAGTTGCAGGAGAAATAACGACCAATGCAGAAATTGATTATGAGTCTTTAGCTAAAAGTGTAATATCGGATATCGGTTACAACGATAGTTCGATGCAATTCAACTCCAAAAATTGCTCTGTTGTGAACGCAATTGGACTTCAATCTAAAGATATTGCTCAAGGTGTTGATCAAAACTCAAATATTGAACAAGGCGCAGGTGATCAAGGCTTAATGTTTGGATATGCCACCAATGAAACAAATGTTTTTATGCCTGCCCCAATTAATTTCTCTCATCTTTTAGTAAAAAAACTCTCAGAATTAAGAAAAAATAAAGTTGTTGATTGGCTTCGACCAGACTCCAAAAGCCAGGTGACAATAAATTATTCTGCAAATAAAGTTAAATCTATAGATACGATTGTAGTTTCGACACAGCACTCGCCAGATGTTTCACAAACCCAAATAGCAGAATTTGTAAAAGAAGAGGTAGTGAATTCAGTAATTCCCAAAAACTTAATAAATAAAAATACAAAGTTTTATATAAATCCAACCGGTAATTTCGAAATTGGAGGTCCTGAGGGTGACTGTGGGCTTACTGGAAGAAAAATTATTGTGGATACATATGGAGGAATGGCGAGACACGGGGGTGGAGCATTTTCAGGTAAAGACCCTTCAAAGGTTGATCGCTCAGCAGCTTATGCAGCAAGATATGTAGCTAAAAATTTGGTAGCAGCCGGTGTCGCTGAAAAATGTGAGATTCAAATTTCATATGCTATTGGGGTTGCAAAGCCGACATCGATAAGTGTGGATACATTTGGTACAAGTGCCAGTAGTGAAGAAAAAATTGTTAAAATAATAAATGATGTATTTGACTTAACACCCTGGGGTATAATATCTATGTTAAATCTCTTAAACCCCTTATATAGACCTACTGCTGCATATGGTCATTTTGGAAGAGATGATATTGATTTACCTTGGGAAAAAACAGATAAAATTGAGGCTATTAAAAGCTTACTCTAGTGGAGAATAAAGATGGCGAATGTGATTGAAAAAATAAAAGATGATTTTAAAGTTGCTGACATAAGTTTAGCTGAATGGGGTGATAAAGAAATTAAAATTGCTGAAACAGAAATGCCTGGACTTATGTCAGTAAGGGAAAAATATGCAGGCAAGCAACCTCTAAAAGGAGCAAATATTGTGGGTTGTCTTCATATGACAATTCAAACTGCAGTATTAATAGAAACATTAATCGAATTGGGAGCTTCTGTCAGATGGTCATCATGTAATATTTTCTCTACTCAAGACCATGCTGCAGCTGCTCTGGCCGCAAAAGGCATACCAATCTTTGCATGGAAAGGCGAGACAGAAGAAGAGTATTTGTGGTGTATTAAAAAATCTATAGAAGGAAATCCATCATGGAAGCCCAACATGATTTTAGACGACGGAGGAGATCTTACATCCATAATGCATAAAAACTATCCTGAACTATTGGCAAATGTTAAAGGTTTATCAGAGGAAACTACCACCGGCGTATTAAGATTAAATGAAATGGTTGCTAATAAAGAGTTAAAAGTCCCAGCATTTAATGTGAACGATTCGGTAACTAAATCTAAGTTTGATAATTTATATGGATGCAGAGAATCTTTAGTAGATGGTATAAAAAGGGCTACTGATGTCATGATATCGGGTAAAACAGCGGTTGTTTGTGGATTTGGAGATGTTGGAAAAGGATCAGCACACTCCCTGCGAAACGCAGGAGCAATTGTATGGGTAACTGAGGTTGATCCAATATGTGCTTTACAAGCTGCAATGGAAGGTTTTAAGGTCGTTACTATGGAAAAAGTATGCACTGAAGCTGATATATTTGTAACTGCCACCGGAAACTTTTCGGTTATTGATTATACTCATATGAGTAAAATGAAAGATCAGGCGATTGTCTGCAATATAGGTCATTTCGATAATGAAATTGATGTTGCATCATTGTCTAAATGTAAGTGGACCAACATAAAACCTCAGGTAGATCATGTTGAATTTGAAAATGGTAACAAGATTATCTTACTTGCTGAAGGTAGGCTAATAAATTTAGGTTGCGCGACAGGTCACCCAAGTTTTGTAATGTCTAATTCATTTACCAATCAAGTTCTAGCTCAAATTGAGCTTTGGGAAAATCATTCCTCCTATGAGAATAAAGTTTATGTTTTACCTAAGAAATTAGATGAGGAAGTCGCAAGACTTCATCTTGAAAAAGTAGGTGCAGAGTTAACCGAACTCTCTGANGAGCAAGCGAAATACATTGGTGTTGATAGCAATGGACCATATAAAAATGATACTTACAGGTACTAGTTTGCTAAAATTCCAATATTGTGCGAACTATTAGAGTATATTCGAGTCAAAAACTTGCTAACAAAAAAAGTCATATATTTGATGGAGTTGAGTTTCATCATATAAAAAACGTACTTAAAGCAAAAGAAAATCAAAAAGTAATTACATTTGATGATTCTGGATATGTTTATGAAGCTGTAATCTCGAAGATTTTCAAAAAGGAATGCGAGATTCAGATTTTAGATGCATCTTATCAAGCGCCAAATAAAAATTTTACAGAAGTAGCTTTTAGTATCTGCAAAAATCCCTGCTCTGATTTATTGATACAAAAAACCACAGAATTAGGCGTAAGTAGCTTACAGCCTTTAATTACCAAAAATTCAATTTATAACATTAATAAAAAATCGTTTCATAATAAACTAGAGCATTGGAAAAAAATATCAATAAATGCTGCAGAACAGTCAGAAAGAATTTACCTTCCAGAAATACAGGAAATAAAAGATCTTGAAACCTATTTAAAGGAATGCAATTCTTCAAATAAGCTAGTTTTAGATACAAAATCAAATGATATGATCTCTAAATATAAATTCAGTCAAAAAAATCTTTCAACAAGTATTCTGGTTGGTCCCGAGGGTGATTTCACAGAAGATGAATATAAAGCAGCAAAAAATTTAAACTTTTTTTCAGTTAGTTTAGGTAAAAATATTTTAAGAGTAGAGACAGCAGCATTATCAGCATTATCTTTNATCAAGTTAATTGAGGATCAATAATCAATGAGCAAAAATATTTTATTTNTTTCGNANAACCCANAAANTTTCGATCTTTCAAAAGATACTACATTTCAATTACTNCANTCNTCAAATAAAAANGGTTNTANTAACTATTATCTTCAGGAAGGCTCTATANNNCTNCATAAAGATAAAATATTCGGAATAGTCTCTAAAATGAATATTTTAGAAAATGATGATGAGTGGTTTGAGCTGGAAAATACTTCTTTACAAGATCTAAATTTTTTTGACTGTGTGATGATAAGAAAGGATCCGCCCTTTGATTTAAATTATTATTATTTAACTTTAATTCTCGATAAGCTAAGCACCAGAGTTATTAATTCAGGAAATATTCTTAGAAATTTTAACGAAAAAATTTCAATTTTTAATTTCAAAGAGTATATTACAGATACAATCGTTACCTCAGATCCTGATGCAATTATAAATTTCGTAAGAAAGCATAAAAAATGTGTCCTAAAGAAGTTAAACTTAATGGGAGGACAAGAAATTAAATTTGTAAATTCTACAGAAGATTATTTAAATTCTATCAAGAAATATACTAATTTTGGCCAAGATATAATTATGGTGCAAAAATGGATAAAAGAAGCAGAAGAAGGTGATAAAAGAATCTTCATCGTTAATGGGAAACCGATAAATCAGGCAATTATTCGCAAACCTAAAGAAGACAGTAAAATAGCTAACATAGCCTTAGGCGGGGTTGCAGTGAAATATACTATAAATGATTATGAGAGAAAAATGGCTTTAGAAATTGGGAGTGAGCTTATAAAACATGGGGCGCATATTATAGGGATAGATGTTTTGGGGAGATATCTTACTGAAATCAATCTCACCTCGCCTACGTGTATCAAAGAGATTAATAATTTTCATAATACAGATATCTGTGGATTATTTTGGGATGGGATTTTTAAATGAGTTGTATTCTGGGAATTGACTACGGGGAAAAAAGGATTGGGGTTTCAATAGCAGATCTTTCNACTAAAATTCCTCTCCCGCATAAAACTATTAAAGTGAAAAAAGAAGAAACGGCTGTAAAGGAAATTGTCAATATTATTATTGAAAATAAAGTCAAAACGCTTGTGATTGGTCTTCCTGAGAGTGATCAGAGTAAAAAAATCGCAAAAAAAATACTAAATTTTGCCAATAAGATTCAAAGCCAGGAATATGTTGATATTCAATTTATCAATGAAGATTTTACTTCTTCTTATGCAAAAAGCTTAATTGAGGAGCAAAGGGCGGCTGGGAGAAAAAAAAAGGTAAAAAAGGAAGAAATAGATAGAATTGCAGCGACTTTAATATTACAATCGTTTCTTGAAAATGAGCTATAGTGAAGCACAGACTAATAAAATCTTAGATGGTGTAACAAAATCACTTCAAAGTCATTTAATTGAAAATCAAGTTATTGACCCACTTATGATTGGAATTCGAACAGGCGGTGTTTGGGTCGCAGAGTATCTTCACAAAAATCTTAAAATTTCCTTGCCATTAGCATCACTGAACATTAGTTTTTATCGGGATGATTTCAGTAAGGTTGGAGTAAATCCCACAGTTGAACCAACGATCATGCCGCTTGATGTTGATGACAGACACATTATCCTCGTTGACGACGTATTACATACTGGCAGAACAACAAGAGCAGCCTTAAATGAGATTTTTGATTACGGAAGACCGCTTTCAGTGACACTCGTTGTTTTNGTTGAAAGAAATGGAAGGGAGTTACCAATTAATGCTCATATAGTAGGTGAAAAAATAAATTTAGAACCTGATAAGAACATAAAGCTTGATGGCCCACAGCCATTGAAGCTTAGCATTGTGAATACAAACATATGAGGTTATTAAAATGACAGTTGAGAGTGGAAAGAACAAGCTAAACAAACTTTCACAGAAAAACCTTCGTCATTTTATTGATATTGATTCATTACCAAAAGAACTATTAAAAGATATTTTAGATTTGGCTGAATCCTTTGCTGTAGTATCAGGCCAACCAGTTAAGAAAGTTCCTTTGTTAAGAGGTAAAACTATAGTAAATCTTTTCTTTGAATCTTCTACCAGAACACGAACAACTTTTGAAATTGCTGCGAAAAGACTTTCAGCAGATGTTTTAAATTTACAAGTTGAGCATAGTGCTACCAAAAAAGGCGAATCCTTACTTGATACTTTAAGAAATTTGCAAGCTATGCATTGCGATATGTTTATTGTTAGACACCCTTCCTCTGGAGCTGCAGAATTTATATCAAAACANGTTGGTGAAAATATTAGTGTAATTAATGCTGGAGATGGACGCCATGCTCATCCNACTCAAGCAATGTTAGATATTTTTACCTTAAGACAAAAGTTTAAAAGCTTTGAAAATCTTAAGGTTGCAATTGTTGGTGATATTCTTCACTCAAGAGTTGCAAGATCATTGATTTCAGCACTAAATACACTAGAAGTTAGCGAAGTTAGAGTTGTTGCTCCTAAGACTTTAATGCCGATTGGTGTTGATGAATTAGGTGTAAAATCTTATTTTGATATGGATCAAGGTATCAAGGATTGCAATGCAGTTATCATGTTAAGACTTCAAAATGAAAGAATGAACTCAAGTTTTATACCAGATATCAATGAATATTATAATCTTTATGGCTTNACTCCAGAAAGGTTAGGTAAAATTGATAAAGANGGAATTATAATGCANCCAGGTCCAGTAAATAGAGGNGTAGAAATAAGTTCAGAAATCGCNGATTCAAGCAGATCNCTTATTCTTCAACAAGTATCAAACGGTATTGCAGTTCGAATGGCGATATTATCTTTGTCNATGCAAAAAGGATNAGAATCATGAGNTCAATATTAATTAAAAATGGAGAAATTNNAGACTTTGAAAATTTTGTATTTAAAAAGTCTGATATATTAATTGAAGAAAATAAAATAGTAAAAATTAGTGAAAGCATTGATTTAAGTGCAGATAAAATTATCGACGCAAAAAATAATACTATCATTCCAGGTATCATAGATTTAGGAGTAAGGTTTAGAGAGCCTGGTTTAGAGCAAGAGGCTACTATTAGAAGTGAGTCAAAAGCTGCAGCTAGCTCAGGAGTTACCACAGTCGCATACTTGCCAGATACTAATCCAATAATTGATACAGCTGGCCAAGTAAAGTTTGTTCAGGACTTATTTTCAAATGTAAAATTATGTAAGGTGAAAGTTATATCAGCAGCAACAAAAAATTTAAATGGTGAACAAATTACCTCGATGATGAGTTTAAAAAGTGCTGGTGCAATAGGTGTAGATAATACAAATAACAAATATAAAAATACATTAATAATGAGAAGAGTTATGGAATATGCATCTGGATGCGAGCTCACTTTTTTCTATCATCCTTTGGATTATGATTTATCAAATAATGGTTGTTACCATGAAGGGAGTATTTCCGCAAAACTTGGCTTACCAGGTATACCAGCTGCAGCAGAATCAATTGCAGTTACGCAGGCGATTGAGCTTTCTAAATTAACTAATTCTAAGTTACATATTTGTAGGGTCTCATGCAAAGATTCGTTAGATATAATTCATCACTATATAAGTAAAGGATATAATGTGAGTTATGACATTGCAGTGAATCAATTATTTTTCTCGGAAAACTCAATTTCTGAATATGATACAAACTTTCATGTTATTCCACCTTATAGAAGTGAAAACGACATGCTTGCATTAATTAATGATATATCCTCTTCTGATAATTTATCACTTTGCTCTGATCACCAACCTCATAATAATGATGCTAAGCAAAAACCTTTTCCAGAGTCTAAGTCAGGAGTTTCATGCATAGAAATTCTTTTTCCTTTAATTATGAATTTAGTTGATTCAGGAAAGATCAATGCATTTGATGCCATTAAAAAAATCACACTAAATCCTGCAAATGTGATTGGATTTGATAATTATGGACTTAAAGAAGGGTCTACAGCTGATATTGCAATTTTTGAAAAGGAAAAGTGGATTTATACTAGAGAAAATACAATAAGTGCAGGAAAAAATATTCCTTTCAACAATTTTGAGTTTTCACACAAAATAAAATACACAATTTGTGATGGTGATATAGTTTATACTGATTAGGTATGAATAATATTAGTGCAAATATAGATAATATATTCCTAGATATAAATCAAATAATAGAGGAATATTCTGTTAATCAGAATATTACTCTTATTGCTGTTAGTAAAAAAAAATCTGTGGAAGCAATAAAAATTGCATATGACAGTGGACAGCGAGATTTTGGCGAGAACTATCTTCAAGAATCAGTTGAGAAAATTAAAGCTCTGAAAGATTTAAATATAAATTGGCATTTTATTGGAAGCATTCAAAGCAATAAAGTTAAGCACATAGTCGAAAATTTTGATTGGATACATAGTGTTGATAGTTTTAAAATTGCCGAAAAGATAAACAAATTTTGCCTACAGAAAAAAATCAATATGTGTATTCAAGTAAATTTAAATGATGAAGAATCCAAATCTGGCATACCAATTCATGCAGTGAAGGACTTTCTTAGAGATTGTCAAAGCTTGGAAAATATTAATATACGTGGGTTAATGACAATACCTCGTCCTGAAAAAAACTTTAATACTCAGCTAGAGCAGTTTAAGATTATGAAAGAATGTTTTGACCAGATGAATATGAATAATTTTAACCTAGATACTTTATCTATGGGAATGAGTAACGATTATAAGGCTGCTATCGCTGCAGGAAGTAATATGATTAGAGTTGGTACAAAAATTTTTGGAGAGAGAATTTAATGAAAATTGCTTTTATTGGCTATGGAAATATGAGTAAGTCTATCATTTCTGGTATCTTAAACTCTAAATTGGCTTTAAAAAAAGACATTTATGTTTTTGAGGTAAAAAACTACAGACCCGATCAATTAATTTCCAAGAAAAACTTTTTAAAATCAGGAAGCCAATGTGCAATTAAATTTGATCTTATTTTTTTATGTATAAAACCTCAAGATATGAAAAATGCCCTTTTGCTGAATAAACACATTTTTAGAGATTTTTCTTTAGTTATTTCTATTATGGCTGGAGTAAAAGTTAGTTCAGTAAAAAGCTTAATGCTTCAAAAAATTAAAATCGTAAGATGCATGCCTAATATTCTTGCAACAATAAAGAAAAGTATAAATATCAATTATTTTAGTGGAAAATTTTTGTTGAAGGAGAAAAAGCTAATTAATCGAATATTAAATTCTTTCGGAACTAATTATGAAGTTAAAAAAGAATCTGAAATAAATTCTTTTACAGCCATCAGTGGAAGTGGTCCTGCTTATGTAACTTACTTACTTGAAGCGTTAGTCACAGCGAATCAATCTTTAGGAGCAACAAAAAGACAGTCTGAAGAGATAGCTTTATCTTTATTTAAAGATACAATTGCTATGATTGATAATGATTTTAGTCTTAAGAAAATACAAAACCTTCAAAAGCAAATTACCTCTAAGGGCGGAACTACAGAAGCAGCTTTAAAAGTATTTAATAAAAAACGACTAAGTAATATTTTAAAACAGGGTATGAAAGAAGGAAAAAAAAGAGCAGATATGTTAGGAAAAATTAACTAGTCATGGATACGAACTCTGCAAGTTTTTTAAACCAGTTATATACTGTTGCTNTTTCTTTGGGATTATTTATCTTTAATTTTAGATTTCTAATGTTTTTCTTTAAAGTAAATTATTATAATCCTATAACCCAGTCAATAGTAAAAATTACCAATCCTTTTCTATTTATATTTAAAATTATTCCGAATATTAAAAACTTTGAAATTTCTACATTTTTAGTTTTACTCATATTGCACTTTATAACTTTTTATATTTCATTTGGTGATGGGTTAAATTCTACTGCACAATTACCAGCAATAGCGTCTTTTATAATTAAAAAAACATTTTTAGGTATATTTGATTTACTAATAATCATAATGATTGCGTATGCAATATCTTCATGGTTTAGAATGGGGAATATATCTAATAAAAATCATTTTTTTCAAATAATCGATGAAATCTGTAACCCNATAATTTTTTTCATAAGAAGATTTATTCCAACAAGTGTAGGGGTAATTGATTTTTCCGTTGTTATAGCATTATTTTTAATTTTAATTTTGCAAAATATCATTAATGTTATAATTTGAAAATTCATACATTCTTGAATATAATATATAAATACACCGATTTGAGATCAGCTTGCGGGTGTTAAAACAGCTAAAGCGAATTTTTGTTTTCTTTCCGCACTCTTTTTTCAGATCAATTATTGGATATATTATATATGAATAATTTGACTGACTCTGTTGGCATCGTTAAACCACAAAAAGCTATTTTTGATTCACCACTTCAATTAGATTGTGGTAAAGAATTAAAAAAAATTGAATTAGTTTATGAGACATATGGCTCATTGAACGAGCNAAAAGATAATGCTGTTCTCATATGCCATGCACTATCCGGCGATCATCATGCTGCCGGTTTTAACAGNCCTGAAGATAAAAAACCAGGTTGGTGGGATGTTTGTATAGGTCCAGGTAAACCATTTGACACAAATAAATTTTTTATAGTTTGCCCAAANAATATTGGTGGATGTAAGGGTTCGTCAGGCCCAAACACTATTAATCCAGAAACAGGTCAACTCTATGGCCCAAGCTTTCCGATTGTAACAGTTGAAGATTGGGTAAATACACAAAATCTTTTAGGTGATAGTCTTGGTATAAAAAAATGGGCTTGCATCATCGGTGGAAGTTTGGGNGGAATGCAAGCTTTGCANTGGACAATTTCATTTCCTGAAAAAGTTCAAAATATAATATCAGTTGCCGCAGCTTCAAAACTATCTGCGCAAAATATTGCTTTTAATGAAGTTGCTAGGCAATCAATAATAAATGATCCTGATTTTCGTGATGGATATTATTATGAACATGGTGTAATTCCTAAAATAGGCTTAAGCATTGCAAGAATGTTAGGTCATATCACATATCTTTCTGATGATTCCATGAGACAAAAATTTGGCAGAGACCTCAAAGAAGGAAAGCTAAACTTTAGTTATGATGTTGATTTTCAGGTAGAGAGTTATCTAAGATATCAAGGAAAATCTTTTGTTGATAAATTTGACGCAAATACTTACTTACTGATGACAAAAGTTTTAGATTACTATGATCCTGCATCAAGATTTGGAGGCGATTTATCTAAAGCTTTTGAAAAATCTATTAGTAATTACCTTATTGTATCTTTTACAAGCGATTGGAGATTTTCTCCTGAAAGGTCNCAAGAAATTGTTGAAGCGCTTGTTGGTGCAAAGAAAAATGTCNCCTATAGTGAGATTGAAGCAAATAACGGTCATGATGCATTTTTAATGCCAATACCAAATTATCTAAATATTTTAAAGAATTTTATGGACAGTATTTTATGAACAGAAAAGATTTTAAAATAATATCAAATTGGNTATCAGATAATTCATTCATTTTAGATCTAGGGTGCGGTGAAGGTGATTTTTTAGCGTATTTGAATAAGNATAAAGGATCTTCGGGATATGGTATTGAAAAAGACATCTTAAAAGTCAGTAAATGTGTTCAAAAAAACGTGCAAGTAATTCANGGTGACTTTAATATCTGTTTAAGTAAATATTTTAAAGATAATTTCTTTGATTATGTTGTTCTCAATCAAACTATTCAGGAAAACGAAGATCCGAGCAAGCTTATTAAAGAAATGCTCAGAGTATCAAATGAGTGCATAGTTACCTTTCCAAATATGGCTTTTTGGTATAATAGANTNCAATTNGGATTNTTAGGGAAAATGCCAATGTCTAAGGCTTTGCCTAATTCATGGTATGATACGCCAAATATTCATNTATGCACTTTTAAAGACTTTGAAAATTTATGCGATGAATTGGATGTTACAATTATTGAAAGATTAGTTGTTAATAATCGGTATAACTTTTCAAAATTNGCANATATCGNTCCAAATNTTTTTGGAGAAATAGCTATCTATAAAATTACCAACTAAATTTATTTTAATTTTGATTTAATAAAGTCCGTGTGACTTAGATGCAGTAGTTCTGTCAATTTTCTTATTCTGTGCTCTTCATATTTATCAATATTATCGTCAGCTTTTGCAACATCCCAGGCTGACTCAATGATTTTNATTTTTTGNTCACGCGTGAAGTTTTCATTTATTTGTTTTATATAATCTCTNAGGCTACTTACCTTATCATGTCTATCCATAGCTTTATCAAGTAATTTTTTTGCATCCTCGTCATTAATCTTAAATTTTTTCACAAGTGAATCTAGAATTGAATTAAGCTCTATTTGACTAATATCAAAGTCAGCATGACTAACTTCTATTAATAAGATAGCACAGGCAATATTAATATCGGTGCAGTCTAGATCGGTCTTATTTTCTTTCTTAAAGAGTGATTTAATTTTTGAAAACATAAGGTATTATTGATAAATTAGTTTATTAATATTATATTCTATATTCTTTAATCTAAATTAATAGAGTCAAATTTTATGCATAACCTTGCTCCTGAAGAATTAAAAGTAATTACTCGATCCGTTATGCTAATTCTTGATAACTGGGGGCTAGAATCTGAACAAATTGTTGCTGTACTTGGCCTATCTTCTGGAACTAGAAAAAGGCAATTAGATAAGTATCGAAGCTCTCAAGCTTTTCCAGTTGACGCAAACTTANTTAAAAGACTTGAACATATTATNGGTATTTCAGATGCCTTAAGAACNACGTTTCCAAGAAATCAAAATATGGCGTCAGGTTGGTTAAATACTAAACATAGACGATTTAATGATCAAACTCCTCTAGAAATTATGATGAAGGAAGGNACNCCNGGTCTTTCAAAAATTAGAAGTGAGTTAGATTGCACTTATGCTTGGAGTGAAAATTAAATTCTATGAAACCAAGTTTAAAGAATATTNTTNTCAAAAAATCAAAGTTACACGGAAAGGGATTGTTTGCAAAAAAAGATTTAAAAGAAGGAACAAAAGTTATTGAATATGTTGGAAAGAAGGTAACAAAAAAACAATCCGATAAGATTGCCACTAAACAACTTAAAAAAGCTGGGGAAAATAAAAAATTAGGTCAGGTATATATTTTNACTTTNAATAAGAAATACGATGTGGATGGAAATTACTCNTATAATGTAGCAAGANTNGCCAATCATTCTTGCGANCCTAATTGCGACACAGATATTATAAAAGGAAAAATATATATTATGGCGCTTAGAGATATAAAAAAAGGTGAAGAAATTACATATGATTATGGCTTTGAATTTGATAAAGATGACTATAAAGATCATATATGCAAATGTGGATCAAAAAATTGTATTGGTTATATAGTNACNACNGCAGACTGGAAGAAATTAGCAAAGTATTTAAAAAAACAAAACAAAATGANAGAGGCNAAAAGAGTAGTNAANGGGTTAGTTTATAATCAACTCAGAGATATTTGATACGGTNGGAAAATCATTAATTATCAAATTNGCTCTTGTGCTGTCNGGNTTNGTNATGCCAATTATATCTTTTATACCAAATTCANATGCTCTTTTTAAAGAATCGATATTGTCATCTATTAAAACCGATTTAGTTTTTTCAAATAAAAGATTCTTTTCTANATTNATCCAAAAATTGATATCTTCTTTTGGATAACCANANTCATGAGAAGATATAACATCATCAAAATAACCCCANAGTTTNGTTTTAGTTAGTTTAATATTAATAGTATCCCTATGNGCATTCGATACAATTATAATAGTTTTTTTCATGCTNTGAAGATTTGCTAGAAAAGNATGAGTACCTTCAAAATCTTGAATATCATTCATATATGTTTCAGTGATGCGTTTTAGATCAAGCCCAAGTTTCTCGGACCAATAATCGGTGCAATACCATTTCAAAGTTCCTCTTTCATTCTTATATAGNTCACTAAGAGTATTTTTAGCATCTTCAAATTCTATTTTTTCTTTTTGAGAAAAACATAAAACCACATGCTCAAACCAAAATTTATGGTCAAACTTAAGATCTAGCAAGGTCCCATCAAGGTCTAATAAAAAACAATCTTTATCGTGTATAATCATGAATAAAAGGATAAATTGTGATTAAGAATAAAATACTATTTTTTCATCTTNTAGTTCAAGTCCTTTTTGTTGGACTAATNTTAGGCTTGTATAGGACAGCTTTACCAGCACTTTCTGANATNGANTTTAACGTACCNAAAGACTCATATATNCTATTATCTATTTTCATATTTTCATTTGGCTTAGTAAAAGGAATAGCCAATTATTATGCAGGAATATTTTGCGATTCNTTGGGAAGGAANAAAGTATTNTTTTGGGGNTGGGTAATCGCAATCCCTGCGCCTTTAATAGTTTTTTATAGTCAGAATTGGAATTATATAGCCATATCNACTGCAATTATTGGCATTCAACAAGGCCTGACTTGGTCAGCATCTCAAATAGCCATGGTTGATGTGACTAACCAAGAAAAAAGAGGTTTCGCAGTTGGGATAAATGAATTTGCAGGTTACTTTGGTGTAACTATTGGTGGAATTATCATAAGTTATTTNACAGATTTATATGATATNAGATCCTCTATTCTAATAATTTCAATAATATTTTTGATNTTTACCATAATACAAACNTTAAATTTNATCGAAGAGACTTACCCAAATAATTTAAACAATNATGAAAATAAANTTTCTAAAAAGGATGTTTTCTANAAAGTAAGCTGGGGNAGCAAACCCCTATTTGCATATTCACAGGTAGGNCATATTGAAAAATTTATCGACGTTACAGTTTGGGTNTTTGTACCCATTTATTTATTTAACNAGGGAATTAATATTATTGATATCAGTATNCTAGTAGGAATCTATACGATNACATGGGGGATACTACAAATATTTTCTGGTTATTATTCAGATATCTTTGGTAGAAATAAATTAATTTTGATTGGAATGTTTTTATGTGCAATTTCCATAAGTATTTTGCCATCAATAAATTCAATTTTGATTTACTGTATTAACTTTTTTATATTAGGTCTTGGTATGGCGTTGCTATATCCCTCGATTAGTGCAGCCGTCAATGATCATACCGAGGAAGAGTGGAGAGCTTCTGCATTAGGTGTATATAGATTTTGGAGAGACACGGGATATGCATCAGGGGCTATTTTAATTGGTATCATATCTTCTGTAAGTGAAATCACTACAGGCTTTTATTTTGTAACTCTGAGCTTAGTCATTTCAAATCTTATTTTATTATTAGTTGTGAGTAAAAAATGAGTGACGAAAAATTTAATTTAAATGTTTTTGATGAAGAGATAGAGTCTTGTTGTAACATTACCAAAACGGGTTTTTTTAGAAATGGTAAATGTGAATCATCTAAAGAAGATATTGGCTTGCATACTGTATGTGCTGTGGTAACGAACGAATTTTTAAATTTTAGTAAAGAGCAAGGGAATGACCTCATTACCCCTGCTCCCCAATATAATTTTCCTGGATTAAAAGACGGTGATAAATGGTGTTTATGCTCATTACGATGGTTGGAGGCATATCACGAGGGAGTCGCACCATCAATTTTATTAAAATCCACCAATAAACTTGTTCTAAATCATATTGATATAGAAATTTTAAA
>NZYO01000022.1 GCA_002702235.1 Gammaproteobacteria bacterium | reverse complement strand
TATATAAACTATTTTTGATTTATTATTAGTATTTGGATTATATTCTGAACCAATAATTTGGTTTACCCAAACATATCCATCAGTCCAATATTTTTTCTTGAGCCATATTTCTTTATATCCATCTTTAATTTCTTCATATCCAGGACATGAAGCATGACCTATTAATATTCTTGATTTTTTATAAAAATGATTATTTTTTATTTTGAAATTACTTTTAAATTCATATTTATTGATGTCAAAGTTTTTGTTCTCTAAAATTTTATTTAAAGTCCAGAAGAAATAATGACAATACCATGTCCCAGATTTTGGCATGGTCGAAATTAAACATGGATTTAAGTTTTTGTATCTTTGAATTTCTAAGTTATATATGATCTTCTTTAAATTATTTTTTACTTTTTTCATTTTTATAAAGAAATTGTCAATATTAAATTAGTTTTTTTGTTTTAAGGTATTTCAAGATTTTTTCCACGGACTCACTAACACTATCTTCATAAGTATCAATTACTATACTTGCATTAGTTGGAACCTCAAAATTACTGTCAATGCCTGTAAAGTTCTTCATTTTACCTTCTTGTGCCATTTTGTACATGCCTTTCACATCCCTAATGATACAATTTTCCAAACTAATATCTAAATATATAAAGATACCTTTAGATTTTAAAACTTTATTAATTTCTTCACGATGAATATTTAATGGTGTAATCGTAGAAATTATTACAGATATGCCAGATTTATTTGCTATGTTTGCTATATGTGCAGCTCTTAATAAACTTTTTGATCTTGATTCACTAGTAAAATCCAAGTCACTGCAAATGGTCCTTCTTATATCATCACCATCTAATAAAAGTATTTTTTTTTCCTTTAATTTTTCTTTTAAAGTTTTTGCTAGTGTCGTTTTTCCACTACAGGGTAATCCAATAAACCATAGTATGAAATTATTAGACATAATAATTTAAAATCCTCTTGTTAATTTATATTATTAGGCAAGCTTAAAAATTTTTGAACGCTAAGCTATTACCTATATTAAGTTTGATGTTCTCATGTAACGTTAAGTTTGCAGCTAAAATATTTCCAGAATGCATAAAGTCGCTATCATTATTAATGTCAGTTACAATACCACCAGACTCTTGAACTATTAAGCTACCAGCCACTACATCCCAGGGTTTCAAATTAAATTCCCAAAAGCCATCTAACCTTCCTGAGGCAACATAAACTAAATCTAGGGAGGCTGCGCCAAGTCTTCTTATGCCACCACATTTATTATCCATTAAATTTTTCAAGGTATTAATGTATGTTCCTGTCGAATCTTTTGCTCGATAAGGAATACCAGTTCCTAACAGAGCAGATTGAATACTTCTCACATTTGATACTCTAATTTTTTTATCATTTAATAAGGCACCTTTACCTTTTTCAGCAATGAAAAGTTCATTTTTTATTGGATCGTAAACAACTCCTATAATTGGAATATCGTTTTTACATAAACCAATTGATATTGCAAAATGAGGAATACCGTGGATAAAATTTGTAGTACCATCAATCGGGTCAATAAACCACTCATATTCAGAATTTTGGTTATTACTTCCTATTTCTTCAGAAGTTATTTTGTGATCTGGATATGATTTAAAGATTTTTGAGGTAATAAATTTCTCGCATTCAATGTCGGCTTCTGACACGAAATCATTTACGCCCTTTTCAGAAATTTTCAGGTTTTCTAATCGATTAAAAAATTTTAACGCTATCTTTCCTGCCTCGAGCGCTGTAGATGCAGCAACATTTAATTGAGGACAATAAATATTATTTGTATTCATGATTATATATAATGTTTAGACGTATAGTATATATAGATAAATAATTTATAAAATGAATATTTTAGAAAATACAACAATCATATTAATAGAAACTAGTCACCCAGGAAATATCGGTTCAGTAGCGAGATTTATGAAAAACATGGGTTTTGAAAATTTAGCGTTAGTAAATCCACTTTGCGAAGTAAATAACTTAAGTATGGCGCTTTCATCTAATGCGAAAAGCATTGTGGAAAATGCTGAGATATATAATACACTTGATGAAGCGTTGGCGTCTTTCAACTGTGTTATAGGTTCAACCGCAAGAAATAGGGGAATACCTGCACGCATTTTCTCACCCGCTAATATTTTGGATCAATTAAACAAAGATAATATTGATAAAGTAGCTATTTTGATGGGAAATGAATCCAGAGGCCTTACAAACTCTCAAATTAATAAGTGTAATTATGTAATCAATATTCCAACCAATTCAAATTATTCAAGCTTAAATGTTGCATCAGCATTAAATATAATTTTATATGAGCTTTCAAAGACGAGTAATTCGTTTAGTGCAGTGAGTGAAGGGGAGACTGTTACCTCCCAAGAAAATTTTTCAGGAATGATTGAACACTTTTATTCTGTCAGTAAACAAATTGGAATAATGAAAGATGATCGGCCAATGTTAAGATCTAAACTTAATCATATTTTTAAAAAATCAAAACTAACCGATGAGGAAATAAATATCTTACGAGGGTTTCTATCCGCAGTTGAGAAGCATTCTCAATAGGTGTATATCTTTTGAAATAGTTGACAATTTTAGTGGGTTATCTGATGATGTCCATATGAAATTATCGACGAAAAGTAGATACGCCGTTTTAGCTATGTTAGATCTAGCATATTACGGCCAAAAAGAACTTCCAACAAGTTTATCTGAAATATCAAATAGACAAGATATTTCTTTATCTTACTTAGAGCAATTATTTTCTATGCTTAAGAAAAATAACTTAGTGGGTAGTCTTAAAGGTCCTGGCGGGGGCTATTTTCTTGCCAAGGACTCAAATACTATCTATATATCTGAGATAATTGACGCTGTTGAAGAAAAAATGGAAACAACTTCGTGTAATGGCAAAGCAAATTGTAATAATTCCCAACAATGCCTATCTCATAAACTTTGGGAAGATCTTGGCAGTCATATAAGAAATTTTTTGTCAGGTGTGACACTTAGCGAAGTAATTGAATCAAATGATAAAAGCTTTATTAAATTTAAGGAGTACGCATAAATATGTCAGAGCAAGTTAAACCTATTTACTTAGACTACGCATCGACAACACCAGTCGATGACAGAGTTGCAAATAAAATGATGGAGTTTATGAAAATGGATGGCCAGTTCGGAAATCCTGCTTCTAGATCTCATTATTATGGATGGACTGCAGAGTCAGCTGTAAGCGAAGCAAGAAAACATGTTGCTGACTTAGTCAACGCAGACCCTAGAGAAATAGTGTGGACGAGTGGTGCAACTGAATCTGATAATCTAGCAATTAAAGGCGCAGCACATTTTTATCAAAAAAAAGGAAAACATGTAATTACTGTAAAAACCGAACACAAGGCTGTTCTAGATGCTTGTCGTCAACTTGAAAGAGAGGGGTTCGATGTAACTTATTTAGAGCCAATGGGAAATGGCTTACTAGATATTCAAGAGCTTAAAAGTGAAATAAGAGAGGATACTATCTTAATATCTGTTATGCATGTCAATAATGAAATCGGCGTCATTCAAGATATAGAGTCCATTGGAAATATTTGCAGAGAGAAAGGTATCATATTTCACGTTGATGCTGCTCAAAGTGCTGGTAAGATTCCTATAGACCTTCAAAAATTAAATGTCGACTTAATGAGTTTTTCAGCTCACAAAATATATGGACCTAAAGGCATAGGTGCATTATATGTTTGTAGAAAACCAAGGGTTAGATTAGAAGCTCAAATTCATGGCGGTGGACACGAAAGAGGTCTAAGATCCGGAACACTTCCTACTCACCAAATTGTTGGAATGGGTGAGGCTTTTAGAATTGCTATGTTAGAAATGGATAAAGATTTTCAACATATTAGTTCATTAAAGCATCGTCTATGGGATGCATTGAAAGACATGGAAGAAGTTTATTTAAATGGTGACGAAAACGAGAGGTATCCTGGAATCATGAACATTAGCTTTAACTTTGTTGAAGGCGAGTCTTTAATCATGGCAACAAAAGACATTGCATTATCAAGTGGTTCCGCCTGCACATCGGCTTCACTGGAACCTAGTTTTGTACTTAGAGCGATTGGAAGATCAGATGAATTAGCTCATAGCTCTTTAAGAATGTCTATTGGAAGGTTTACTACAGAAAGAGAAATAGATCATACCGTAGAGGTAGTAAAAGTAGCAGTAAAAAAACTTCGTGAATTGTCTCCATTATGGGAAATGTACAAAGATGGAATTGATATAAACAAGATTGAGTGGGCCGCCCACTAATTAATTAAGGAGAAAAGAGATGGCGTATGGAAAAAAAGTTTTAGATCATTATGAGAATCCAAGGAATGTCGGGTCTATGGATAAAGATGATGCAACTGTTGGCACTGGAATGGTAGGAGCTCCAGCTTGTGGCGACGTTATGAAATTACAAATTAAAGTTAATGGCGACGGCATTATAGAAGATGCTAAATTTAAGACTTATGGTTGTGGGTCAGCTATAGCTTCATCCAGTCTTCTTACTGAATGGGTTAGAGGTAAGTCATTGTCTGAAGCCCAAGAAATCAAAAATAGTGACATAGCTGAAGAGTTAGCTTTACCTCCTGTAAAAATTCACTGCTCAGTTTTAGCAGAAGATGCAATTAAAGCAGCTATAAAAGATTATCAAGACAAAAATAAACATGATAAGGAAAATGTTGCCTAGTTATGATCTCATTGTCTGATACAGCTGCGCACAGAGTAAAAAGCTACATTGAAAAAAGAGGTAAGGGTGTAGGTTTGAGACTTGGTGTTAAGACAACTGGATGTTCTGGGATGGCATACGTTATTGAATTTGCTGATGAAGTCCAATCTACAGATAAGGTTTTTGAGGAAAAAGGCGTAAAGGTTATTATTGATCCTAAATTTTTAGTTTATCTTGAGGGTACTGAACTTGATTATGTCAAAGAGGGTCTTAATGAAGGATTCAAATTCATAAATCCAAATGAAAAAGCAAGATGTGGTTGCGGTGAAAGTTTCAGCGTTTAACTTCACTCAAAAATATGGAAACAATAATCGAAAACATTAAGGATATTAACTATTTTGAACTGTTTTCATTAAAACAAGACCTCGATCCAGATTTAGAAGAATTAGAGCTAAAATATTTTCAATTGCAAGCAAAGTTTCATCCTGATAAGTTTATAAATTCCTCAGATTCAGAAAAAAGAATTTCTTTATATTACACATCACTAATAAATGATGCATATTCAACTCTTAAGGCCACAGAGAAAAGGTTTGAATATTTATTATCTATAAAAGGATTTAAATTTGACGAAAAAAACTTTCAGATAGAAGATAAAGAATTTTTAATTCAACAAATGGAAATAAGAGAGGAGTTTGAGGATGCTATGAACAACAACAAAGCCGAAAGGTGCAAACAAATTAAAGACAATATTTCAAAAAATAAAGATTCATTAATTAGTGATTTTAAAAAATCTTTTATAAATGGAAGTCTCGATAAGTCTTTTGATATATTAAAAAAAATTAAGTTTTATTCTTCTATAAAGTTTTAGGAAATATTATGGCTTTACTGCAAATTTCTGAGCCTGGAAAACAACCAGATCCACATAATAAAAAGTTCGTAGTGGGCATAGATTTGGGAACCACCAACTCTCTAATTTCTGTATTTCGCAACGGCTCTGTAGATATTTTAAAAGATATTGATAATGAATCAAAAATACCTTCTATTGTAAATTATTACAAAGATAAAATTACTGTTGGGAAGCAAGAAAAAAGTGAAGACTGCTATAGTTTCAAGTCTATAAAAAGGATTATTGGTAAAGGTAAAAGTGATATTAAGAATATTCAATTTTCTTGTGATTCTGATATTGGAGGAGATGATCAAATTATTAGGTTCAATATAAACGGTGACAGCATTACTCCAATAGAAATATCGTCTGAAATATTAAAGAAATTAAAAAAAATAGCGGAAGATAATTTAGGGGAAGAAGTTAATGATTGCGTTATCACTGTACCAGCTTATTTTGATGATGCGCAAAGACAGGCAACGAAAGATGCTGCAAAATTAGCAAATTTTAATGTTTTAAGGTTGATAAATGAACCAACTGCCGCTGCAATAGCATATGGATTAAATAAAGAAGATAATCACAATATTGCAGTCTATGATCTTGGTGGCGGAACATTTGATATTTCAATATTAAAAATAACAAAAGGCATATTTAAAGTTTTATCAACTGGAGGAGATACAAATCTTGGTGGGGATGATTTTGATTACGAGTTGTCAAAATATGTTTCAACTAAGATTGATTACGAAATTGACAGCAATAATAAAGAATATTTATATGAGATATCTAAAGTTAAAGAGTTATTATCCAAAAATGAAAGTATAGAGTATAAATTTAAACAATTTCCTCATTTTCCACTATTGAAAATAAATCGTGACGAGTTTAATAAATTAATAAAGTCTTATATTGATAAAACTCTAACGACCATTAAGCAAGCTCTTGAAGATGCAGAACTTCATAGTTCTGAGATTGATGAAATCATTATGGTTGGTGGTTCAACGCGTATTCCATTTGTGCGAGATGAGATAAGTAAATTTTTTAATAAGAAGGTTTTGACAAATTTAAANCCCGACGAGGCAGTNGTTATNGGTGCTGGANTNCAGGCTTCATCTTTNTTTCAAAAGNATACNGACTTTCTTTTATTAGATGTAATTCCTTTATCTTTAGGNGTTGAAACTTATGGAGGATTAATGGANATCATTATNCCAAGAAATTCATCTATNCCGTGTTCGTATAGTAAAGAGTTCACAAANTTTTTAGATGGGCAATCTGCAATGAGCATACANGTTTTGCAAGGAGAAAGAGATGCCGTAGATGAATGCAGATCTTTAGGTAAGTTTAATTTAGTAGATTTACCNCCTATGCTTTCAGGTACAGCTAGAATAGAGGTAAACTTTCAAATTGATGCTGATGGCTTATTAAGTGTCAGTGCCATAGAAAAAACAAAAGGAGTTAAGTCATCTATAGAAGTACTTCCTTCTTATGGTTTATCTAGTAAAGAAGTTGAAGAGATGATAATAACGTCACATGAAAACTCAGAAAGTGATAAAAACTATAGGGCTTTACAGGAGTCACTAGTTGAAGCTGAACGAATCCTAATCGCAATTAAATCAGCAATGGAAATTGATAAAAAATTATTATCCGATGATATGGAATCAAATATCAATCAAGCTATTGATAATCTTAAAAATAATATGAAGAAAAAAGATGTAGGCGAAGTAAAAAAAGCTATAATGAATTTAGAGAAAAAATCAGAAGAATTTATTGAAAAAAGAATGAATAGTAGTTTAGATGAAATTATAAAAGGAAAAAAAATTGAGGATATAGACAATGCCTAAAATTACATTTATGCCAAATGAAGAGTTATGTCCAAACGGAATGGANGTTGATGCTATAGAGGGNCAAACTATTTGNGATGTAGCTTTAAAAAATGGAATAAAAATAGAGCATGCCTGNGAAAAATCATGCGCATGTACAACATGTCATGTTTACATAAGACAAGGNATAGAAACAATTGATGAATCTAGTGAAAATGAAGATGATATGCTAGATAAAGCATGGGGACTTGAGCCAGATTCAAGACTCAGTTGTCAAGCTAAAATTGGAGAGGATGATTTAGTTATTGAAATTCCCAAATATACTATTAATATGGTGTCAGAAAATCATTAAATAATTATGTTAAAATGGAATGACAGCTTAGAGATCGCAATTCAATTATGCGATAAATTCCCTGAAATAGACCCTCAGTACATTAGATTTACGGATCTCCATCAATGGATCTGTGAGTTGGATGATTTTAATGATAAGCCAGATTCATCCAATGAAAAAATACTTGAAGCAATTCAAATGGCTTGGATTGAAGAAAAAGAATAATTATAGGAGNAGAAAAATGGAAAGAACGCTTTCGATAATAAAACCAGATGCTGTTTCAAAAAATGTAATTGGTGAAATTTATACTTTTTTTGAAAAAAATAATCTTAAAATAATTGCAGCTAAAATGATGCATCTATCTGAAGAAGAAGCAGGAGGGTTTTACTCAATTCATAAAGAGAAACCTTTCTTCAAAAACTTAGTTTCATTTATGACTTCGGGGCCTATTTTAGTACAGGTATTAGAAGGAGACGATGCCGTAAAAAAAAATAGAGAAATAATGGGTGCTACAAACCCAGAAGATGCCTCTGATAATACAATTAGAAAATTATATGCAACTAGTATCGATGAAAATGCTGTTCATGGATCTGATAGCATTGATAATGCAAAAATTGANATTGATTATTTTTTTCAAGAAAATGAAATATGTTCAAGAACAAGATAACACCCTATAATCTAATTAGATGAATAAATTTCCGCCAATCAAGGGAATGCATGACAACTTTTCTCCCAAAACTGATCAGTTAAGATCCTTGGAAGCTATACTAATAAACAGTGCTGAAAAACTTGGTTACAACGAAGTAAGAACACCTATCCTTGAAAACCTAAACCTTTTCAAAAAAACCATTGGCTCTGATTCAGATATCGTTGAGAAGGAAATGTTTACATTCAATACCTCAAAGGATGATGTTATTGCTTTAAGACCTGAGGGTACATGCGCTACTGCAAGATTCGTTGCAAATAATGATTTANATGATCAAATTAATAAGTTTTGGTACCTAGGGCCTTTTTTTAGACATGAAAGACCTCAGAAAGGAAGATATAGACAATTCCATCAGTTTGGTGTTGAATTATTTGGTTCAAAGTCTATGTTTTATGAAGCAGAACTATTTTTNTTAATTAATAAGATTTGGAAAAATTTAGATTTACAAGTTCCAACATTTGAAGTTAATAATATTGGAACATATAGAGAAAGAGAAGAGTATTCAATAAAGCTTAAGGATTTTTTTAAAAAACACCTAGAAAGCTTTGACGAAAACACTCAAAAAAAGATGATGAGTAACCCTTTGAGAGTTTTAGATTCAAAAGATCCAAAAATAAAAAATATTATCGATGATATACCAATTATTGAAAATTATTTATCTAGCAAAACTAATGATCAATTTAAAATTTTTTTAGAAACCTTANATACTTTAGGTGTTAAATATAAAATTAACTCACATCTTGTAAGAGGTTTGGACTATTATAATGATATAGTCTTTGAGATAAAAAGTAGAGACGATCATACACAAAACACTATTTGTGCAGGTGGGCGATATGACGGACTCATGTCAATAATTTCCAATAAAGAAGTTCCAGCGATAGGGTTTGCAATTGGAATAGAAAGACTTATAAATGAAATCAATACTTCAATATTTAATAAAAATAAAAAATCAATCTATCTTATTTCCTTAGACCCAGAATATGAANCATTTTCATTAGAAATATTGAAAGTACTATATGATTTCGACGGTATATTTGTTATAAATAATTCACTTGGGGGTTCAAGTAATTTAAAATCTCAGTTAAAGAAAGCTGAAAAACTTGATACAAATTTTTGCGTCATAATTGGCAGNGACGAGTTTGAATCACGTTCAGTTTCCTTTAAAAATATGAATACTAGGAAGCAAGAAAAAGTTACGATTGATGCGCTATCTAATAAATTAAAGGATGTGTTTAATGAAAAATCTTGATTTGCAAAAATTAATTTTTGAAAATTATTTATACATAGTATCGGGTCTAGTTTTAGGTGTGATTATAGTTGGTTCATATAAGTATTATAACTTTACGATTGAAGAAAAATCAGCAAAAGCTGGAGACTTATACGAGATACTCTCTAAAACAAGTGACGATGAAGAAATTTATAATATTTCGGAAAAAATCATTGAAGAATATAACGATACAGTGTATTCAATTTTCACAAGGCTTTATTTAGCAAANCATTATCATGGTAAAAATGATTATCANAAAGCTCAAAGCCATTTAAGTTTTATCATTGATAACGATTTTAGTAANAACTATAAAGAGCTNGCAAAAATAAGATTAAGCAGNGTGTATATCTCGCAAGATAATTATGAACAAGCGCTTGAAGTNATTAATACTGTTGATGAGTCAAGTTCTTTTATATCTATGATATATGAAATTAAGGGAGATATTTCAAAATTTAAAAATAACAATGTAAAAGCACTTGAGTACTACGAAAAAGCTTTAGAAACTAACGTTATAAATAAAGACACTCTTTTAATGAAAATTAATTCTATAAAATAAAAATGCATATCAAAATCTTATGCCATGTTGTTTTAATAATAAATTTTATTTTTTTACAAGGATGCGGTGCCAAACCAGAACACTTTATTCCTGACTTTGTTGAAGAATGGTTTGAAAAAGACTCATCTATTCCTGATTTACCCGATATTAAAAATAACACCTCTCTAAAATTACTGTGGTCAAAAAGTTATTCAGGTGAAATTGATCCAAGTTTAAATAAGGTTAAGTTACCAGTTTTATATGACAAAATATTCTTATTCAATAACGAAAATGAGGTATTCATAGTTAAAAAAGATAATGGTGAAGTTNCAAAAAAAATTCAAATCGAATTAGATATTCTTTCAGATATTTTACCTACCGCTTCTTCAATTATATTTTCCACTCAACAGGAAACCATCTCATCTTATGATTTTAATGGTAAATTATTATGGCAAAGAATTATTAATGGCGAAATATTATCGCTTTCTCAAATTTATAATGATATGTTTTTCGCACGAACTGTTGATGGTAAATTATTCTCAATAGACTTTATAACTGGTGAAATACTGTGGCAATCTTCGATTCCATTTTCTTCTTTATCAATAAGAGGTATTGGTGATCCAGTTGTTTTTGATGATAAATTATATATGGGCTTAGACAATGGAAGATTAATGGCGTTAAATCCATTTGATGGTAATGTAATATGGTCACGCCAAATTGTTAATATTATTGGGCAAACAGATATTGACAGGCTTTCTGACATAGATTCTGAACTTAAATATCTAAATGGTATTATTTATTTAACATCCTATAATGGTGTTGTCGCTGCAATTGATTCAAACGATGGAAGAGTTATATGGAGAATAAAAGATTCTTCAGTTTACAGCCTTGAAATAATTGATGATCAAATAATCTATGTTAATGATCAGGGTCACTTAATTTCATTAAACTTATATGATGGAACAACTTTATGGACACAGGACATTCTTTTTAATAGATTAAATTCGAAGCCATTGATTTTAAATGATGAAATATATGTCCGTGATCTACAAAATTATGTTCATATTTTTAATCTTAGTAGCGGTGAACTTAAAGGAAGAATTAAATTAAGTGAAAAACCGATAGGAATGAAGAAAAGTGATAATAATTTATTTATACTAGATAGCTCATTAAATTTAAAAATGTTCTCATATATACAAGACAAAAATTGAACTTATGTCATCAGGGCTCATAACAATTACTGGGAGAACAAATGTAGGCAAGTCCTCGTTATTTAATGTATTAACGGGAACNGATAATGCAATTGTTTCTAGAACGGATGGTTATACTTTGGACTANCAAGAGGGTGCATGCTTTAGTGGAAGCATGACTACAACCTTGTTTGATACAGCTGGTCTATTTCATGAGGATAATTTTAATAATAAAGTAAAAAATGATGTTTTTAGTATTATAAAATCATCTGATTTAGTTCTTTTCGTAGTAGATGCATCCGATGGTCTCGTACCCCTCGACAAAGTAATCTTAAAAGAAATTAGAAAACTTAATTCAAATATAGTATTAATCATTAATAAAGTCGATAAATCAAAAAGTTTAGAGAATATACCTGACTTTGCAGAATTAGGGATTTCAAAAAAAATTTCTATATCCGCAAAAGCTAAAACAAATATAAACGAAGTAAAAAAAGAAATAAAAAATTATGCTATTGATATCAAAGATTTTACCAAAGATCTAGACATACTAATTATTGGTAAGCCTAATGTAGGAAAGTCAACCTTAACTAATGCACTACTGGGTCAAAATAGACAAATGATAAAAAACGAGCCCGGTACTACAAAAGACTGCATTAAAATTCCTGTTAAAAAATACGGAATTAATTTCAACGTAATTGATTCACCAGGAATAAAAAGAAAAGCTAAAACAAAAGCAGCAGATGAAAAAATAACTTATTTAAAAGTACTGAAAAATCTACAATTTTGTAACGCTGTTATTATGATTATTGACGCTGAGAAAGGCATTACTGACCAAGATTTAGTTATCTTGAATAAGATTTCTGAGATTGGTCGCCCTTGTATCATTGCAGTAAATAAGTGCGATTTATTAAAGAATCAAGATATAAAGAATTTAAAAAATAATATTCTACTAAGGTTAAATTTTTTAAGCTATATACCTTTTTGTTTAATATCTGCTCAAAAGAAAAAAAATATAAAAAACTTGATTACTTTACTTTATAAGATTCACAAAAAAAGTAATAAAGAATTCACTACTTCTGCNCTCAACAAAGTACTTGAATTTGCTATCTCTAACCATCAGCCACCAGCATTAAAAGGTAAAAAAATTAAGATTAAGTATATTCACCAAGGAGGAAAAAGTCCTATTAGAATAATAGCTCATGGAAATTATTTAAATAAAGTAAGTAAAAATTATAAAAAGTATTTAGAAAGGGTCTTTAGAGAAAAACTCAAAATTGAAGGAGCCCCTATATTTTTTGATTTAAAGAATTAGTTATTTATTGTGCTCAACTACAACAGTTGTTGAAATACCACCTCTAACAAAAAATTCACCAGTAATTTGCATATAAATAGGATCAATTTTAGATATTAAATCGTTTAATACTTGGTTTGTAATAGCTTCATGAAAACCAGATTTGTCTCTGAATGAAAAAAAGTATAATTTCAAAGACTTAAGTTCAATACATAACTTATCAGGTATATAGGTTATATAGAAATGAGCAAAATCTGGTTGTCCCGTTAAGGGGCATAAGCATGTGAACTCGGGAATATCAAAATTGACTTCGTATTCTCTACCTACATTAGGGTTTTCAAAAGTATCTAATATACTGTTACTCATAATGATAATTAATATATAATAAAATTAATCTATAGTATATAAAGATGATAATAATTCATAAATAGGTACGCACTTTGAAACTTAGCCAAATAAAAATGTCCGGTTTTAAATCATTTGTTGATACAACAANAATTAATATTTCAAATGATAGAACAGGTGTGGTTGGNCCTAATGGATGTGGAAAATCAAATATCATAGATGCAGTTAAATGGGTGATGGGAGACACATCAAAGCATATAAGGGGTGGATCACTAGAAGATGTAATATTTAATGGTACAGATACAAGAAAACCAAATGATTATGCTTTTGTAGAACTAATTTTTTCTAATACAGAAAATAAAATTGGTGGTGAATTTGCAAAATATGATGAAATTTCGATTAAAAGAGAGGCATCAAGAGATGGAAATTCAAAATATTTTCTAAACAATTCTCACTGCAGAAGAAGAGATATTATAGATATTTTCCTAGGAACCGGCCTAGGCCCAAAAAGCTATGCAATTATAAACCAAGGTACAGCATCCAAATTAATAGAATCCAAACCCGAAGAATTTAGAGTTTTTATTGAAGAGGTAGCTGGAATATCTAAATATAGAGAAAGAAAAAAAGAAACCGAATCAAAATTACTTGATTCTAAATCAAACTTAGATCGAGTAGAAGATATATTAAAAGAAATAAATAAAAGGTTATTCGAACTTAAAAAACAATCTGAAGATGCAGACAAATTTAAAAAACTTAATGAAGAGTATGAAAAAATACGTGCAGAAGTTATTGCTATATCAATCAAAAATCACCTAGATAAGGCAGAGCGTATAAAAATCGAGAATTCAAAAATTGAAACTCAAATAGAAAAGCTCAATTCAGAAATGTTAAAAAAAAGTAATGAAATCGAAAGTATAACCAATGAATACGATAGTAAAAATCAAAATTATAATGAAATACAAAAAAAATATTATGAACTCATGACAGAAGCTGGAAAAATTGAAAAATCCTTGGAATATGAGCAAAAAAGTGAGAAAGAAAAAGAGGAACAAACTAAAAACAAAAAAGAATCAGTCAGTTCTTTGAAAAATAGAATTGAAACCTCTAATAACAGCTTAGAAATAAATAATAAAAAACTTAAAGAGTATGAGAAAGACGTCAGTGTGATTACAGATCAAATCAAATTATTAGAAAAAAATATTGATGAAACTAGCAAATTGAAGAATGAAAGAACTGAAGATCTTAATCATTTGATAAATGAGAATAATAAGTATCTAAATTTAAGAGAGAGTATAAACTCTAAAATCGATGATAAAGAAAATCAAATATCAAAGATTTCTGAAAATATTAACGATATTGACAAAAATATTAAAAAACTTGAATTATCAATTAAAGAAAATGAACTTAATCAGTTAGATAATGAAATTGAAATGTTCACAAAGGATTCAGAAAAACTAAAAGAAATTCATAATAATGAAGCCTTCAAATCTTTTAAAATTACTATTAATAGGTTATTACAGTACATAAATAATATTAGTAAATTAAGTAAATCTATACAAAAAAAAGAATTAGAGAATATAAAAAAAAATCAAGAGATAAAAACAGACTATGAGGAAAAGATTAAAGATGAGCAGGATGAAATTAATAATCTTAATTATTCTTTAGAAGACCTTTCCTCAAAAGTAAATGAATATACAGAATTTATTGAAAACTCCCAAATAGATATTGAAAATATAAAAAAAAATATTAACGATTTAGAGAATCTCGGTGATAAAAAAAATTATCAATTAAAAGAAGCAAATAAGAACTTTTATGAACATACTTTAAATATTGAGACCCTTAAAGTAAAAAATATCACCACTGAATCACAGCTTAGTGANTATAAAAAAAATCTCTTAAGTCTTGAGGAAGAGTTATCTTTATTAATTTCGAGCGATGATAAGTCAGGTGATAGGGTCGAAAGAATTAGAATAGACTTACAGCAAAAATTAAAACTAGTAAAAGATGAAGAAAGTCATCTTGAGGATATTAATACAGATATATCATCTCTGACCGAGGCAATAGAGAGACTTAACGATGAAAAATTTAAACTTAATTCTGAATTAGAAGCAAAGCAAGCAAAATTAAATGATGGAAAAAACTCTATAGAGGTTATATTTGGGCAAACCACAATCTTTAATGAGCAACTTGAGGAATTAGGAGTAAAATTCGATAATATTCTTGAAGAAGATAAAGAATATAGCCTTTCTGATTGGAAAAAAAATGAGGATTCGTTAAAAAGAAGGATAGAAAGAATGGGTCCTATAAATATGGCAGCTATTGATGAATATAAGGAATATGAATCTAGAAGTATCTATTTAACAGAACAAAAGAACGATTTACTCTCCTCTATAAACACACTAGAGAGTGCTATTAAAAAAATTGATCAAGAAACTAAAGCTCGTTTTCAAAATACCTTTGACAAAATTAATTTAGAGTTATCTAGAATATTTCCAAAATTATTTAATGGTGGAAAAGCACATTTAAAAATTTTAGGAAATGATATTTTGACTGCAGGTGTTGAAGTATATGCGTGTCCACCTGGAAAAAAACTATCTTCTATAAATTTACTATCAGGCGGAGAAAAAGCTTTAACCTCAATTTCATTAGTTTTTGCATTATTCTCACTAAATCCTGCTCCATTTTGTATGCTTGACGAAATTGATGCTCCATTAGATGACGCCAACATTGATAGATTTTGCCAAGTACTTAAAGAAATGAGCAATAACACTCAGTTTATTGTAATTACTCACAAAAAACCAACAATGGAATATGTGGACAATTTAATTGGAGTTACAATGGGTGAAAAAGGCGTATCTAAAATTGTCGATGTAAATTTAGCTTCTTAATGGAATTAGAATATACATATGTGCTATCTATTATTTCTTTAGTAATAGTTTTTTTTGTAATAATTTATACTTATAACACTTATGATTACAGAATTTCTAATAAAGATTATAGTAAAGTCAAAAGCATAAAGAATAAAATTTTTTCAAAGAGAAAAAAAAATAATCAAAAAAATGCATCTATCAGTTTTAATACTCATAAAAAGAGTAGGAAATTAATATCTAACGACAAAAAAAGAGCATTACGACCGCCACAATTTAAAATTAATTTTAATCAAGATGAGAAAGATATAATTTATATATTTTCAAAAGCAAATGAAAAATATACGATTAACGAATTAGAAAAATTTTTTCAAAAAAATAGTTATTTTTTAAATAGTATGGGTGTGTACGAAAAAATTGATCCTAGTGATTCTAAAAAAGGCAGAATGTATCTTGTTACAGACATGAATGAGCCTGGTTACCTTGAAAAAAAGCGTACTATTAAGAAAGATATAAACGGCCTATGCTTTATCTTAAAATTGCCAATTAATATTTGTCCTAGTTACGCTTTTGAAATAATGATTAATGACGCTCGTACTATTTCGAAAAAATATAATGGAAATGTTTTAAATGAAAATATGATATTACTTTCTAAGGAAGATGAAGAATCCATTAAAAATGATATAATAANTATCAATGAAAATTCCTGATAAAGAAAAAAATAAATATTTACATCTAAAAGAAANGCTAAACGATTACTCATATCTATATTATGTTGAAGATAACCCAAAAATTTCTGATCATGAGTATGATATGCTTTTTAGAGAATTACTTAATTATGAAAATAAATATCCAAACTTAATATCAAAAGACTCACCTTCTCAAAGAGTTGGCTTTCAACCTTTAAAGGAATTTGGAAATGAAAAACATAAAATTCCCATGCTTTCTTTAAGTAATGTTTTTACCGAAGATGAATTATACAATTACTTTGAAAAACAAAAAAAGATATTTGATTTATCTTTGGAAAGCGAATCTTTCACTGTAGAACCTAAGCTTGATGGATTAGCTATTAATTTACAATATGTTGACGGCTATCTAGATAAAGCTCTTACTAGAGGGGATGGATTTACTGGGGAAGACGTAACGCAAAATGTAAAAACAATTAGCTCAATACCTTTAAAATTAAGAGGTAAATTAATTCCAGACTTTATTGAAGTAAGAGGTGAAATATTTATATTGAAAAAAGACTTTGATAAATTAAATATTAACAGTGATAAAAAATTTGCTAATTCTAGAAATGCTGCAGCAGGAAGCCTACGTCAATTAGATCCGAANATTACTGCACAAAGACCATTAGATGCTTTTTTTTACGCAATAGGAAATATNATTTTTAAGAGTAAAATCAAAACCCAAAGTCAATTACTTGATGACCTAAAAGCTTGGGGCTTTAAAACCCCTCCTGACATAAAATTAGTTAAAGGTCTTAAAAGTTGTATTAGAGTGTATCAAAATTTTCTTAATAAAAGAGACCAATTAAAGTACGANATAGATGGAATAGTTTATAAAATTAATAACTTTGATATTCAGACTAAACTTGGATTTATCTCTAGAGCACCAAGATGGGCAGTAGCCCATAAATTTCCAGGTATAGAAAAAGAGACTAAGATTTTAGATGTAAAATTTCAAGTTGGAAGAACTGGAATTTTGACACCAGTCGCTGTACTTCGAGAAACTGATATTGGAGGAGTTAAAGTTAAAAATGCGTCGCTTCACAATATGAGTGAAATTATAAGAAAAGATCTACATATAAATGATAATGTTCTTATAAGAAGAGCAGGAGATGTGATTCCAGAAGTAATTAAAATTANAAAAAAATCAACTGCCGGCAAACGATTAAAAATCACAATGCCAGCTTCTTGCCCAGTATGTAATTCAGATGTTGTTAAAAAAGAAAATCTAACTTATTTTGTGTGTACAGGATCAATGGTATGCTCAGCTCAAATAAAAGGAATGATAAAACATTTTGTAAGTAGGAAAGCATTTGATATTCAGGGTATTGGGGCAAAGTTGATAGATAGACTAGTTGATNAGAATATTATCAAAAATGTTTCAGATATATTTTATCTAAAAAAAGAGCAGCTTATATCACTAGACATGGGTGAAGCTACAAGGAAAGAAAGTGGAAAAAAATATACAATTAGTCTTGGCGAGAAATCTGCGTCAAATATTATTAAATCTATTAGAGCTATACAATCTATAAATTATAGTAACTTTTTGTATTCTCTTGGTATAAAAGAAGTTGGGGAGGTATCAGCAATTATACTTTCCAATAAATTCCCTAATATAAAAAAATTATTCAAGGTAAAATATGAGGAACTAATGGAAATAAAAGATATAGGTCCAATCGCAAGCAAAAATATCTCTCTTTTTTTCGAAGATAAAAAAAATATTGATATAATTGAAAAGATTATAAAATCTGGAGTGAAAATTAATTACCCAAAAAATTTAAATTCAAATTCAAAAATTTCNGGACTTAATTTTGTTATAACTGGTAGTTTTGATGNAGTCTCTAGAGAAGAGATCAAAGATATTATAAGAGAAAATGGTGGTAATATTAGCAGTACAGTTTCAAAGAAAACTAATTACCTTGTGTTAGGAAGTAATCCTGGTTCAAAGTATGAAAAGGCAATAAAAATGGGTATTAAGAACATAAGCTTCAAAGAATTTAAAAAATTAATATAGTAGCGATGATAGACAAAACAGCAATAATATCAGAAGGTGCNTTAATCTCAAAAAATGTCAGCATTGGACCGTTCGTTGTAATTGAGGATGGAGTAATAATTGGTGAAAATACTAAAATTCTATGTAACTGTATTTTAAAAAAAAATACCGTAATTGGAAAAAATAATTATATTTATGAAAACGCTATTATTGGAGGTGACCCACAGGACATATCATTTGATCCAGCGATCCAATCATATGTAGAAATTGGTGATTTCAATATTATTAGAGAGCACGTTACAATTCATAGGTCGACCAAACTTTCATCTCCAACTAAAATTGGTAACAAAAATTATATTATGGTTAATGCTCACATTGCTCACGATAATCTTATAGGAAATCACACTATCATTACAAATTCAGTAAACTTTGGTGGACATGTAATGGTTGAAGATTTTGCTGTGATTGGAGGAGCAGCACAAGTTCATCAACATGTTCGAATTGGTAAAATGTCAATGGTAGCTGGAATGGCGCCTGTCTCAAAAGATGTTATTCCTTTTATGCTTTTAGGAAGAAATCCAGCAAAACATTATTCATTAAACCTAATTGGATTGAGAAGAAATAACGTTAGTAAAGATTCAATTAAAGAAATAAGAATTGCTATAAATGATTTAAGAAAAAATGGCACTTTAAGTGAAACAATTAATTTTACCTCTGAAGAAGTAGGCTATCTTAAATCATGGTTAAGTACTAATAGTCATAGAGGATGTCATTCTTTTTTGTGATATTCTTGAATAAAATAACAAATTGATATAAAGTTTTAAAATGATTATTNTAATTTCACCTGCCAAAAATCTTAATGAAAACTATAGTTTAACTTGCAGTTTCTCAACTACAAAACCTAAGTTATTAAATGAATCAAAAAAATTAATTAAAACTCTTAAAGAGTTTTCACCCAAAAAATTATCAAGCTTAATGAATGTGAGTGATAAAATAGCTAATCTAAATTATGAGAGNTATAAAAGCTGGAAAACTCCATTTACTAANAAAAACTCATATCCAGCGGTTTTATTATTTAAAGGTGACGTCTATAAAGGTTTAGAGGCAGAAACATTTAACAAATCACAATTTTTGTTTGCTCAAAAGCATCTTAGAATATTGTCTGGTTTATATGGCCTCCTAAAGCCCCTTGATTTGATACAACCATATAGACTTGAAATGGGTACTTCACTTAAAGTAGGTGCGAAAAATAATCTTTATGAATTTTGGGAAGACAAAATCACAAACCAGATTAATGAAGATACACCAAGTAAATACCTAATAAATTTAGCATCAGTTGAATACTTTAAATCCATTGATAGAAAAAGCTTAAATTTAGATGTAATAAATATTTNATTTAAGGAAAAGAAAAATGGTGATCTAAAGACAATTGGCTTGTTTTCAAAAAAAGCAAGAGGTNTAATGAGTAAATTTATCATTCAAAATAAAATTAAAAATCCTGTTGATTTAAAAAATTTTAATGATGATGGGTATAAATTTAATGCAAAATATTCAGATGATAATAACTTCTTATTTNTAAGGTAAGTTTCTTTTGCACATTCATTTCCTAGGAATTTGCGGAACCTTTATGGCAAGTTTAGCCGGAATTGCATTGCAAATGGGGTATAAAGTTACTGGTCAAGATAAACAGTACTACGACCCAATGAAATCATTATTAAACGAACTTGGGATAAACGAAGAAATAAGTGTTGAGGCATCTAAAAACTTAATANAAAGCGATCTTGTAATTATTGGAAATGCAATTTCTCGGGGNAATCCTGCAGCAGAATATATTTTAAATAATCGTTTAAAATACTCATCTGGCCCTGCATGGCTTTCCAAAAATGTATTGAAAGATAAAAAAGTTATAGTAATAGCAGGAACACATGGNAAAACAACAACTAGTTTTATGGTTCAGCAAATTCTTCAAGATAATGGCCATGATCCAGGTTATTTAATTGGAGGAATATCTAACAATACAAATAAAAGTTTTAGGTATTCCCACTCAGAGTATTTTATTATTGAGGGTGACGAATATGATACAGCTTTCTTTGACAAAAGATCAAAATTCATACATTACAAACCTCATATTCTTGGAATAACAAATATTGAATATGATCATTCCGATATATTCCAAAATTTAGACGATATCTATAAGCAATTTCAGAACCTTTTTAGAGTAATGCCAACAAGCTCAATCGTCCTTTCCCATCATATAAATACTAATATAAAAAAATTGACTAAGTCACAGTTCTGGTCTAAGACTAAATTTCTTGAAAAAGAGGACCTTCAAATTTCAAATTTACTAGGTAAGCATAACAATGAAAATGCGACACTTGCTATAAATATTGCATCACAGCTAAATATAGATAAAAAAGAATCTACAAAATCTTTACAAAAGTTTTTAGGAGTAAAGAGAAGGTTAGAAATAATATATAATAAAGATATTATTGTTTATGATGATTTCGCACATCACCCAACTGAAATTAAGGCAAGTGTTGAAACTATAAATAANTTATATAATAAAAATAAAATACATTACATTTTACAAATTGGTTCAAATACTATGATCTCTGGAGAGCATAAGGATGCATTAATAAATATATTTTCTGAAACAGAAAATTTATATTTGTATACGCCTGATCAGACAGACTGGTTGCCTAATAATTACTTAAGTATTTCTTACTCATCTTTGAAAGATTTAACTCGAGATCTTTTTGAAGAAGTCAACAAAGAAGATGTTGTGGTATTTATGTCAAATAAAAATTCTGAAGAATTTATAAATTTGGTTTACGACTATGGATAAGACCCCAATATTTCCTCTAAATACAATTGTTTTTCCTGGTGGATATTTGCCTCTAAGGATATTTGAACCAAGATATTTAGAAATGGTTAAGAATTGCCTAAAAGAAAATAGTGGTTTTGGAATTGTTCTTTCTAATAATGAAAGTCATTATTCTATAGGTACCTATTGCAAAATTGTAGATTGGGAGCAATTACCTGATGGTCTTNTAGGAATTCTCACAAGAGGTAAATATAGATTTAAAATAAATAATTCATCAATAAAAGATGATGGTCTATTAGTATCTGATATTAGTAGTATTGACGAACCAGAAGATCAGGAAATCCCTAAGGAACTCATGCCTTATTCAAACTTTCTCAAAAGAGTGCTTGATGAATACCCAAAGTTTTATCATGAAGACGCGCCAACATATTATAAAGANTCTCAATGGGTTGGCTCTCGTCTTGCTGAAATACTTCCAATGTCTAGTAGCGAAAAACAAGTAATATTGGAAACTGAAGACTATTTAGTTAGATTGTATAAGGTAAAGGATTTTATCGATTCAAAAAAAACGAATATAAACGTTTTATAAATTTTTAAAAATACTTTTAGAAGCATTTATAACTTTATTAATATCTTTTTCAGAATGTTCGTATGAAATAAAGCCAGCTTCAAACATTGAAGGTGCAAAATAAACGCCCTTACTAAGCATCATATTAAAAAATTTTATAAATGTTTTTTTATTACACTTTTTTACTTCGTCATAATTAGTGACTTCATTAAGGTTAGTGAAAAAATATCCAAACATACCGCCAGCATAATTATATTTAAAAGGTATATTATTTTTTTTTGCATAAAAAGACATTCCNTCTANTAAGTGNTGGCACTTATTTTCAAGTTTTTTATGAATANTCTTCTTATTTAAAAGTTCGATTGTTTTAATTCCTGCAGACATAGCAATAGGATTTCCAGATAAAGTTCCTGCATGATAAATTGGTCCAACCGGAGAAAGAGAGTCCATTATCTGTTTTTTTCCACCAAAAACTCCCACAGGCAGTCCTCCTCCTACAATTTTTCCGAGTGTTGTTAGATCAGGTTTTACACCATATAATTTTTGCGCTCCACCGATTGACACTCTAAATCCCGTCATCACTTCGTCAAAGATTAAAATCGATTTGTTTTTATTACAAAGTGTTCTAATTTTTTTTAAAAAATGTAAATTAGGTAAAATCATGTTCATATTCCCAGCAATTGGTTCAATTATTACACACGCGATTTTATTACTGTATTTCTTGAAACAATTCTCAAGCTGCTTAATATCATTATATCTTAGATTAATAGTTAGTTTTTCTAATCCCTTAGGTATTCCTGGAGAGCTAGGGTTACCAAACGTTGATAATCCTGAACCAGCTTCTGACAATAAAGAGTCTGAATGACCGTGATAACAACCTTCAAATTTTATAATAAGTTCTCTTTTAGAAAATCCTCTTGCTAAACGAATAGCACTCATAGTAGCTTCTGTCCCAGAACTTGTCATTCTCATTTTTTCAATNGAAGGAAAATTTTNTTTTATGAGTTCAGCCATCTTTGATTCAATTAAAGTAGGAGCGCCATAACTTGTTCCATTCTNTAGTGAAATGCTTATAGCTTTAAGTATTTCCTTNTTAGCATGACCNAGAATCATAGGTCCCCATGAGCCAATAAAATCTATATACTTTTTATTATCAACATCATAAAGATACGGTCCCTTAGCTCTTTTAACAAAAAAAGGTTCAGAATTNACGTTTTTAAACGCTCTTACTGGAGAGTTTACGCCACCAGGAAAAAGATTTTTTGCTTTTACAAATGCTTTTTTTGAATTATTCATTACAGAATTTTTTATATAATTTATTAATTTTAATTATATCAGGAATTTTTCTAATTGCGCTAGACATAGCTATCAAGTCGAATTTGTTCAAAATTTTGTCAGACAAATTATTAGCGTTNATACCTCCAATGATACAAGTCTTTGTTTCTGAATCAAGTTTGTAGTCATATACATTACTTATTTTTAGAACCTTTATATTCTTTTTTGTTTTAGTTTTGAAAGCACTNCCAAATGAAATATATTTTACATATGGGTNAGTATAAGTAGATGCGATTCTCATATTATTACCACAAGATACTCCTATTATTTTGTTGCTACCTAATATTTTCCTGGCCATTAAAGGCGAAGAATCATTTTGCCCAATATGTACTCCATCAGCATTAAGAAATTTAGCAATTAATAAATCGTTATTAATAATGAATTTACAATTATTTTTTTTACATATTTTTTTTACTAATAAAATCTTTTTTAATAATTTATAAGTGTAAGGCTTTGATACTCGAATTTGTACCATATTGATCTTATTCTTGATTAAAAAATGAACCATTATATGAAAATTATTTTTTTTTAGAAAATCTTTATCAATAATTGGATATATTTTCTTCATTATTTATTCAATAGAAATTGTTTCTTTCCTTTTAAATTCGATTTTTTAATACATTTTGATATGTATAACAACGATTTTAAAATAGACTTAATAATTTGCTCACCATTAATCAGATTACAGGCTATGCTAGTTGATAAAGCACATCCAGTACCATGGAATACTTTTTTATTATTATCATTTGTAAATATTTTCTTTAACCTTTTATTTTTGTATAAATAACATTTTACTTTATCTTTTGTTTTTATACCTGTTATTAAATAATAACCACTAAATGTATTAATTTCATCACCTATTATTTTATCTTCAAATTCATTAGGTGTTACTATAAAGCATAAGGGCAGGATTTTATTAATTATATATTTTCTTGTTATATCAGAGATAAATTTATAGCCTGATTCTGAATAAATTATTGGATCTAGAATAATTTTTTTTTTATAAAGTTTATGCTTTATCAGAGAATTATATATTTCTTTTGCAACACTAAGGTTTGGAATAACTCCTATTTTCACACCGTCTATTTTGAATTCTTTAATAATTTCATTTATAGATTTATTAATATAATTTTTTTTGGATGAAGTTACTTTGGTTACTTTAGAAGTGTTTTGTATAGTCGTACATGTAAGTACAGAAAAAACTTTTATGTTAAAGTTTCTAGAAACTTCAATATCTGCTTGTATTCCTGCTCCCCCAGTTGGATCATGACCACTTATTACTAATAAATTTTTTGATCGTTTCATTATATAATTATTTTTAATCTAACAATATAATTTAGTATATAGTAATATATTATGAAATATAAAAAATATATATGCTTAATATGTGGTTGGGTTTATGATGAAGAACTTGGGTCCCCAGAGGATGGAATTCCACCAATGACCAAGTGGGAGGATATACCAGTTTCATGGCGATGCCCCAATTGTGGCGCTAGTAAAACTGATTTTGATATGCATATTATCGAATAGGATTGATTCATGACTGCTTTAATTACAGGATCTTTTGCATACGACAATATTTTAGCTTTTGACGGTTTTTTCGAAGAAAGTCTTATTAAAGAAAAGTTAAATGATTTGAGTATTTCATTTTTGTGTCAAGATATGAAAAAAAATTATGGCGGGTGTGCGGGAAATATAATTTATAATTGTAATGGTATTGGCGCAAAATCCATCTGCCTAGGGACACTTGGAAAAGATGGTTATGATTATCTCAATTGGTTTAAATCAATAGGAATTGACACAAGATTTTTAAAAATTCTTGATGATTGTTACTCAGCACAAGCTTTTATCATGACTGATAATAATTCAAATCAAATAACTTCTTTTTATCCTGGTGCAATGCAATATTCACATACAATTAAAATTCCTACAGACGGCATAGAGCTTGGTTTAGTATCTCCTGATGGAAAAGAGGGTATGTTAATGCATACACAAGAATTCATAGATCATAAAATTCCTTTTATATTTGATCCTGGTCAAGGAATGCCAATGTTTACTAAAGATGAATTATTATTGATGTCATTAAACGCGAAATATATAGTTATGAATTCTTATGAATATGAGTTATTTAGAAAAAAAACTAGTTTAGATTTTAATAATTTTGTAAATGAAAACAAAGTATTTATTATAACTAATGGCGATAAAGGCTCTGATATCTTTACACAAAAAGAAAATTTTCATATAGATAGTGTTAAGGTGGTGGATGCAGTTGATCCAACGGGATGTGGAGATGCATATCGCGCAGGGATTATTTATGGAATTTTAAATAAAATGACATGGGATAAAATTGGCATTCTATCAGCAAATTTAGGCGCTACAAAAGTTGAGCACTTTGGTACACAAAATCATAATTTCGATAAAATAAAAAGCTTATTATAATAATTCTTTAAAAGTTAACTTCTTCCATCTTTTTTCTTTTGAAATCAAATCTAATTTATGATCAGGATTAACAACAATTGGCGTTGGAACGAACTCTAATAACGGCAAGTCATTATGTGAGTCAGTATAAAAAGAAATATTTTCAACATTATTCAAACTAAGGTTATCCATCCATTCATTCACTTTATCGACTTTTCCAGAGTTAAAGCATGCTATACCATCAATATTACCTGTAAAAGCTCCGTCAACAAATTCTGGGTTACTAGCTAATAAATGCGGTATTTCTAAGAAATCAGCAGCAGGCTGGGAAATAAAAGAATTCGTTGATGTGACAATACATACAATATTATTCTTCCTTTGATTATCTCTTATAATTTCAACTGCATCTTTATAGAAAATATTTCTTATTTTATTTGTAAAAAATGCCTCTCTTAACTCAAGTAATCTATTGTAATCGTTGTCAGCAAGTGGCTTATAAGAAAATCTAGCAAACTCTAACGGATCAAGGCTGCCCGCTTGATACTCTTGGAAAAAATATTCATTTTTAGATTCATAATAGTTTTTGTCTACAACATTATTTTCAACGAGAAACTTACCCCAAAGAAAGTCTGTATCCCCGTCGATAATTGTATGATCTAAATCAAAAAGTACAATTTCCATATGTTATTCGTTAAAATTTGTTAAAATCAATGATAATTTGAATTTCCATAATAGCATGATAGATAACAAAGGATATAGAAAGAATGTTGGAATTGTATTAATGAATAACAAAAATCAATTCTTAATATTTAAACGAATAGGTGCAGATGCATGGCAGTTCCCCCAAGGAGGGATAGATAAAAATGAAACATTGGAGAGGGCACTATATAGAGAGCTTTTTGAAGAAACCGGGCTAACAAAAAAAGATGTAATATTTATTGGTAAAACGAAAAAGTGGATAACATATGATTTGCCAGAAAAGTATCAAAAAAAAAGAAATGGAGAGCTTTGCGTTGGCCAGAAACAAATATGGTTTTTATTAAAAATTAAAGAAGAAAGTTTTAAAATTGATTTTTCTGTAAATAATACTCCAGAATTTGATAGTTGGATGTGGGTCGAAAGTGATATGCCAGAAAAAAAAGTAATCTATTTTAAAAAAGATGCATACAACAAAGCATTAAAAGAATTGAAAAAATTTATTTAAATCTATAGGGGTTTATATATAGCTAAAAATATTATTGCTACTAACAATATAACTGGAACTTCATTAAACCATCTAAACCAAATGTGAGTTTTCTTATTAAGATTATTTTTAAATGTGAAAAAGATTTTAATACACCAAAAATGGTAAATTATTAAAAGAAATATACAAAACAATTTGTAAATCATCCAACTTTGTGAAAAGTAGATTGGGTAGTAGTTTACTGTAAGATAAAACCCAAAAATTAAAGTTAACACACCTCCTGGAGTCATTATTCCCCATAATAACTTTCTTTCCATTACATGAAATCTATCAATGCTGATCTTGTCTGATGACATAGAATGATAAACGAATAGTCTGGGTAAATAAAAAAGCCCAGCGAACCATGTAACCATGAAAATTAGATGAAGTGATTTTGTTAGCAACATTTGCTGTATTATATGTATAATTAGCAAGATTTTAAATACAATATTTAAATACATAAAATGTCATTAAAAATAGGAATTATTGGTGCTACTGGTATTACAGGCCTAGAATTAGTTAATATACTCCAGAACCATCCTAGTGTTTCTGAGATTACACCATTTTCTTTTTCATCTGCTGGCAAATCACTAAATTCTCTAGATGAAAGAATAAGTCAAGAGATTAATAAATGTTTATCCTTTGAAGCAATCAATTTTAGTTCTTTTGACTGTTTTTTCTTTTGCACAGAAAACGGAGTTTCAATGAGTTTTTATGAGAAAATATTAAAATCAGAATGTAAAGTAATAGACCTGTCGGCAGATTTTAGAATTAAAAATACTAACACATGGGAAAAATTTTATAATCTTAAACATTGTGTTTCTAACCACGCAAATGTCACCGTATATGGACTTTCAGAGTTTTACAGAAATGAAATTCAATCTTCTCAAATTATTGCTAATCCAGGATGCTATCCAACTGCAGCGCTATTGCCATTAATTCCATTATTGAAAAAAGATGTTATTTATAATAATGATATTATTATTGATGCTAAGTCTGGCTTTAGTGGAGCTGGAAGAAAAAATATAGAGAATGGTTTATTTGATGAAATTCAAAATAACTTTAAACCTTATAACATAGACTCACATAGACATGTTCCGGAGATTGAACAAGAGCTTTCTGTTGTAAAGGAATGTAGTAGTATAATTTTCACACCAAATGTTTTTCCAGTTTTTAGAGGTTTAATAGAAAGCATTTATGTTACAGTAAAAGAAGGAATTGATAAAAAAGAAATCATAAAAATCTATGAAGAATATTATTCAGAAGAAGAATTTATTCACATTTATAAAAATATACCCACAATTAAGGATGTTGTTGGCACAAATAATTGCATAGTTTCAGTTCACAAAAGAAATAATAATAAGTACACCATAATTTCAGCAATTGATAATTTAATGAAGGGAGCGTCAGGACAAGCGGTTCAAAATATGAATATTATGTTCGGCTTAAAAGAAAATTCTGGCTTATAATGAAGATGAAAGAAAAATTAATAGTAACAGAATCATGGAGTACGAAAAAAAAGTTTTTCGTAGTGATTTCATTTGTATCTCTAGTCTTTCTGTTAACTTGGACTTTCTACTATTCAATACATGAGTATCAAAAACAAAATATTTCAAATTTACAAGATAAAATTTATTTACTTAATGAAGAAATAAGTACTCTGAACAATAAATTGGAAAATTCAAATAACATTAATAATAAACTTGAGGATTCAATAAAATTAATTAATAAAAACTTTGAAAAATTTAAACAAGCAATTTTAGTTGATCAAATGGAAAACCAAGAGTTAAAACAAAAAATTAAAGATTTAAATGTAACAATTTCAAGTCTCGAGAGTGATATCTATTTTTTTAAAAAAGTAACTAACGCAAAATTTGATGAGATTTATATTGATAATGTTAAATTATTCAAAACCAACAAAAAAAGTAATTATAGATACTCATTTACTATTTATATAAATAAAAAAAACGTTAAACCTACTAACATAGGATATAGTTTAAATCTTAAGTTTAAAGATGATGAAAAGTTTAATATTGTCAGTAGCTCAGATCTGAAAGGTAATAATTACAAATTTAAAAAAATTAAGTTTACTTATTTTAAAAGAGAGACAGGATATATTAATATTGACAGTAAAAATTCTCCTGTAGAAATGATGATTGATGTAAAATCTAAAAAGCATAATTTTAAAAAAACCTTTCAGTGGTCAAAACTGTTAGACAAAAAAGTAATGGTTTCAAAATAACTTATAATAGTGTAGTTTAAAAAGATGAGCAGAAAAATTGAAACATTAGTAGGTAAAAGTCTTGTTATTACAGGGGATTTGTTTATATCCGGCGCTATTCATATTGATTCAATTGTTAGAGGAAATGTAATTTGCAAGAGAGATGTAAAAGCTAAAATATTTCTTGGGAAAGACTCAAAGATTTATGGAAATGTATATGGTCCACTTATTTCTATAGATGGTTATGTTGATGGAAATGTATATTGCTATGATCTTCTTCAAATTGGATCAGCTGCAAAAATATCTGGTGATATCTTATATAACAAGGTTGATATGGAAGCCGGAGCAGTTATACATGGAAATCTTAGTCACGATTTAAATATTAATTTTGACGATTTATATAATGTAGATGTTGAAACTTTAGATAAAAGTAATAGAATTACAGTTAATAATCCAAAAAATTAGGAGAATACAATTGAGTTCAGTTCAAACATATTCAGGAACAACCAGTAATAGTGATTTGATTTTCACTGATGCTGCTGCACAAAAAGTTAAATCTTTAATAGAAGAAGAAAAAAATGAAAACCTAAAACTTAGAGTTTTTATTTCTGGTGGGGGTTGTTCAGGCTTTCAATATGGTTTTACATTTGACGAAAATATTCAAGATGGAGATACATCTGTCGAAAAGAACGGAGTTACTCTTCTTGTTGACCCAATGAGTTTTCAATATTTAGTTGGAGCAGAAATTGATTACAAAGAAGATTTAGAAGGGGCTCAGTTTGTTATCAAAAATCCGAATGCTTCTACAACTTGTGGCTGCGGTTCTTCGTTTTCACCTTAATCTTTATCATTATCATCCCCCTCATTTGTAGGAATATCTAGTAAATCCATAGAGAGTCCTTCGCGATATTCTCCTCCTATTAATTGTGACCCACTACAACCAGTAATATTTTCATAATTCAACTCATTACCTGTCAAATAATTCATAGCTAGCCATGCAAAAAGACATGCTTCAATAGTTTGATGATTCACACCGCGATCTTCACTTTTAATTAATTTAACGTTTTGAAATGAGTTTTTTAATTCTTCACTAATTAACTTCATAAGCATTTTATTCTTTACACCCCCTCCACAAATTATTACTTCATCTATATTTTTGAGATTATTACTTATTAAAAAATTAATAATATTTTTTGAAGTTAGTGAGGTAAGTAATGAAACTAATTTTCCATAATAATCTTGAGAACCTTTTTTTTGAACTAAGATTTGTGAATCAATATTACATTCATCCATATATCCATATAAAAAGTGTAAATTTATAACCATATTGCCGATTGATTTATCGTATTTATGCGCAAGCATGCTATCTAAAAGTAAATTTAATGTTTTATCATCATTAAAATCTTTAAAGTACTTTTGAGCAATTTCTCCATTATTATCATATTTTTCTTTAAAAAAAGTTCTCATGAATAAGTCAATTAGCCCATTTCCTGGCCCAATATCTAGACCACTTACAATTTTATCTTTCATTAAGATTGTAGCGTTAGAAATACCCCCTATATTAATCACAATTTGATTAATATCTTTTAAGGAAAAAACATATTCATGAAATAGTGGAGCTAGAGGCGCTCCACGACCACCAAAGTCTATATCAGATTGTCTAAAATCAGCTATTATTGGGAACTTAAAGTTATCACTAATTCTTCCAAAATCTCCAAGTTCTATAAGGATAGGCTCATCTTCATTACAATCATAAAAAGCTGTCTGGCCATGCACTCCGATTCCACTTATATCATCTTCATTGATTTTATTTTTACCAATAAAATCTTTAATAATAGATATGTATAAATTTGTTATGTTTTCTTCACATTCTTTCCAGTTGTCCTTTTCTTCAAATTTTGTGCTTAGCAGATGTAATAAATCAAATTCTTTTCTTATTTGACTTTTTATTTTTTCTGGATACTCATATTGCTCAAATAATAATATATTTGGAATTTTTTTCTCGAAGTTACAGAAAGCAATATCAATGCTATCCATACTTGTTCCCGTAAGTATGCCAAGGTAGTTTTTACTATTTTTTATACTCATACAATTTTACAATGGAGTTTGCCCAATTTAATTTATCATTATATTGCTTTATTTCCCGCAAGAAATTTTTATATTTTTCACCTCTTAACTTGTTTACTCTTTTGGACTTTACTTTTTTTGGATTAATATGCTTTCCTCTTATTCTAAACTCGTAATGTAAGTGAGGCCCTGTCGATAGACCCGTTGAACCAACATATCCAATTACTTGCTTTTGTTTAACTTTAGAGCCAACCCGTTGTCCTTTTCTATATTTTGATAAATGCGCATATAAAGTAGTGTATTTATTTGCATGTCTTATAATCACTGTTTTTCCGTAGCCACCTTTCTTACCTCTATGAATGATTGTACCATCACCTGTAGTGTAAACTGGCGTTCCAGTAGGTGCTGCATAATCAATACCAAGATGTGGCCTTCTTTTTTTAAGTATTGGATGCAACCTACTATAGGAAAAGTTTGATGACACTCTCGTAAAGTTTAAAGGGGTTTTAAGAAATTGTTTCCTTATTTCATTTCCTTTCTTATCAAAGTATGAGTTATCGTATCTGTAAAATTCATATTTCTTTTTCTTGTTTACAAAAAAAGCAAAATTAATTTGGGAATGACTGTACTTCGCTTTATTAGAATAATATCTTTCTAAAAGAACAAAAAAATTATCTTTTTTTCTAATATCTAGAGCGAAATCTATATCCCATCCAAAAATATCAGCTATTTGCATAATTTCTTTATTTTTCAAACCAGAATCTTTAGCGCTTTTAAAAAAAGAACTTTTAATATCGTTAAAGAAGACTAGTTCTTCTTGAAAGTATTCATAATTTTTATCAATAAAATTATTAGTATTTGCATCATATAGACAAGAAATATCATTATCAGAATAGTAAATTTCTAATACTTTAGACGTTGAAGACTTTATTTCTAATATTTTCCCAGTTTTTAATTTATGTAAGCAACTGTTAGATTTTTTTTTATAAAATATTTCGGGGACTTTGATTTTATTTCTTGCTAAAACCTTTGAAATAGAATCACCTTTTTTAACTTTGATTTTTAATGTCTGTGTTGCGTTATGCTGATTATTTAAAGTAATTTTATTCAGATGATACTCATTATCATTGTATGTCATCTCTTTTAATTCTTTTATATACTCATAATTTTTAGGGTTTGGGCTACTAAAAGCAAATATGAGTACACATACAGATGTTATGATGATGAAAGTTAATTTTCTCATTACTTTTTATTTGAATATTATTTTTTGTCTATATAATATAATTATATAAAAAAAACTACGAACATGATATCAAACGACATAGATCTTATTAAAAGAGGAACAGATGAAATTATTGATGAAAAATCTCTTAAAGATAAGTTAAATAAAGGCATCCCACTCACAGTAAAAGCCGGTTTTGATCCAACAGCTCCAGACCTTCATTTGGGCCATACTATCCTTTTAAATAAAATGAAACAATTTCAAGATCTTGGGCATAATGTTATTTTTTTGATAGGTGATTTTACTGCAACCATTGGCGATCCAACTGGCAAATCAGAGTTGCGTCCAATGATGACTGATGATGAAATTAAAGAGAATTGTAAAACATATAAAAATCAGGTTTTTTCAATTTTAGACAGAAAAAAAACTAAAATTGAATATAACTCAAAATGGTTGAAGAAAATATCAGCATCTAAACTAATTGAAATTAGTAGTTCTTATAGCGTTTCAAGAATGTTAGAAAGGGATGATTTTAAAAAAAGATTTAAACAAAATATTAGTATTTCGATAAGGGAGTTTTTATATCCTATACTTCAAGGTTATGACTCTGTTGAAATGAACGCAGACATTGAATTAGGCGGTACTGATCAAAAATTTAACTTATTAATGGGTAGGCATTTGCAATCTATTTTTTCAAAGACTAAAGAAAAGCAGGTTGTAATTACCTTGCCTTTGATTGAAGGCTTAGATGGTGTAAAAAAAATGTCAAAGTCACTGGGAAACTACATTGGTATTAAAGATAAGCCTGAAGAAATGTATGGTAAGTTGATGAGTATAAATGATGAATTGATGTGGAAATATTTTGAATTACTATCTTTTAAGGATTTAGAGTATATTGATTTTTTAAAAAAAGATGTTCTATCAGAAAAGAAGAATCCAAAAAGTGCCAAAATGGAATTAGCAAGAGAAATTGTAGATAGATTTCATGGACCAAGTAAGGCAAAAAAAGCTGAAAAAAATTTCATAAGCGTTTTTCAAAATAAAGCAAATCCAAGTTTAGATTCAATTGAATCTTTTGAGACCGCACAACTCCCATTACCAAATATTCTTAGGGATGCAAAAGTTTTGGCTAGTACAAGCGAGGCAAGGAGATTAATTCAGCAAAAAGCTATAAAAGTTGATGATAAGGTCTTTAATTCGCCAACGGAGCTTATTTCCCAAGGTACGCATTTAATAAAGGTTGGAAAAAAGAAATTCCTAAAAATAAAAGTTAAATAAAAGCGCTTAAATCAATAGAATTCCTTGACCAAACCTTAACTTCATATATAATCTTTGTTTCGCATGCGATCTTTTCCAAAAGATCAAATTTTTAGTGGCTTTATTAGCCAGCTATAGTTTTGTGCTATAGCGTTTTTTTACAATTTATTAGCCAGATTTGTGTGGGTGCTCGCGTCTAAATACGTGAACACCGAATAGGGAAACATGGTGGTATTTTTAATATTTGATGTTTCCAAACAAAGTTTAACCAAGTCAATTGGTTTAAATGGATTAAACTGAAGAGTTTGATCCTGGCTCAGATTGAACGCTGGCTGCATGCTTAACACATGCAAGTCGAACGAGAAAGTACCTTCGGGAACGAGTAAAGTGGCGGACGGGTGAGTAATGCATAGGAATCTGCCCAGTAGTGGGGGACAACTCGGGGAAACTCGAGCTAATACCGCATGTGTCTTACGAGACAAAGACTTCGGTCGCTATTGGATGAGCCTATGTCAGATTAGCTTGTTGGTGGGGTAAAGGCCTACCAAGGCTACGATCTGTAGCTGGTCTGAGAGGATGATCAGCCACACTGGGACTGAGACACGGCCCAGACTCCTACGGGAGGCAGCAGTGGGGAATATTGCACAATGGGCGAAAG
>NZYO01000021.1 GCA_002702235.1 Gammaproteobacteria bacterium | reverse complement strand
CATATTTCTTAGTTATTATTCCTTTGGCTGGATAATCTAAAAGGCCCATTGCTTTATAAAATTCAGAATTTTTGTCTGAGTTATTTGAAAATATATTCTCTAATTTTTTTTTGTTTGATAAAAAATTCTGTTTTTCAATATCTAAAATAGAAATTACTTTTTTAATATCTGTAATTTTTCTTTTAAGATTTTTTTCTTCGAGATGTATAGCACTCATTGTTTTTGAAATTTTATTCTCTAAGGCAATGAGTAATTTTTTCTTTTCGAGAAGCGCACTATTTTCTGTCTCTAAAATATTCTTTTTTCTTTTATAAAAATATGTTTCATTAATTTTTGAATTAGTTATGAAAGAATACAACTGATTATCAAAAAATATTGATCCAGTTTTTGAATCGAGAAAATTTTCAAATAGATATTTTTCTGATTTAATAAGATTAGATTTAAAAAGTAAATTTAAATCTTTTTGATTAATTTTCTTTGCATTTAAAACTTTACTAATATTTTTTTCGATTNTATTTTTTTGTTTTATAATTTTAATTTTATTATTTTTAATTTTACNAAGNTCNNTGTCAAGNTTTGCTATAATTTCGTCNGATTTTTTTATCTTNNNATTANANTTTNTAATTTGATTTNNNTATTTTTTAGACNGATGCTTATTNTTTTCNATTTTTANNTCAAGTTCTTNAATTTCATCATTAGCANTTACCANNCNAATATNTAGGTAGATTATTGATAATATTACAAATTTTANTATATTAAGCATTATATATTTATATTAGACATTTCTAATCTTGATTGGTAACATATTTTTAACAGTAATAATAAAAAAGGAATGCTCGAATGTCGACAGTTGAAAATGACGTATTAGCTGATCATGAAGTTTCTGAAAAAGATATAGAAAAAGCATCTAGATCCATTAAGGCTATGTCGCACCCATTAAGGTTGAAGATCTTATGTATTCTTGGCGAGAAAGAATTTAGCGTTCAAGACATTGTAGAGACCGTCGGTACCTCGCAAAGTAATATTTCTCAGCATCTTGGCATTCTAAAAGATAAAGGTATTTTAGTAGCAAGAAAAGATTCTAATAAAGTATTTTACAGTGTCAGCGATCGTCAGACCTTAATGTTGTTAGAAATGATGAGAAAAGTTTTTTGTTCAAATTCTGATTAAAAGTAAGAAATGGATATATATTATAATTTTGTCTTGAACAACCCAGTTCTCTTTTCGTTATTCATTGTTTTGACATTTTTGATCCTATACTTTGAAATAAAAAAATTCACACAGAAATTTAAAGAAATCTCCCCTCAAGATGCAGTTTTTTTGTATAACGACAATGCTGTATTCCTGGACGTAAGAGAAAGTAATGAGATAAAAAATGGAAAGATTAAAGATTCTAAGCATTTGTCTTTATCAGCGTTAAGTAATAGCATTGACAATATTAAACAGTTTCAAGATAAGTCAGTTGTTGTATATTGTAAGGCAGGTGTCAGGGCCTCAACAGCTGCTAACATCTTAATAAAAAATAACTTTGATAATGTTTATTCATTAAAAGGTGGGTTTGAAGCTTGGTTACAAGAAAATCTACCAGTAGAGAGGAAGTAGAGGTGAAGGCAAAAATATATTCAACTGCGCTATGTCCATTCTGCGAAAGAGCAAAAATGCTTTTAAATAAAAGAAATATTACCTTTGAGGAACTAAGGGTTGATTTAGATCAAAGTTTATTGCGTGAGATGTTAAAGGTAACTAACGGAGCTAAAACTGTGCCACAGATATTTATTAACGATCAATATATTGGTGGCTTTGATGATTTAACTGAATTTGACCTTGAGGGTGGCTTATCAGAAAAATAAATTAAAATGCAAAATCTTCATGCCAACATATATGGTGCAGGATCATGGTCGCAAGCTATAGCACATGTGCTTGTAAAGAATATAAATCAAATTACTGTAATTTATAGAAACGATAATAATTTTGTAAAGTCTGGTGAAAATAAAAAGATAAATTTTTCTAATGACTTACTATCTTCAATAAACTCCAATAATGACCCTTTAATTGTTTGCTCACCAGTAAGCTCTCTTAAAGATCTAGGGGAGAATTTAAAAAAAATTAAGTTTTCCCGTCCTGTGCTTTTATGCTGTAAGGGGATTGAGTCAAATACTGGAAAATTTCCATCAGAGATTTTAGAGGAATTTATTTCATTGGATCAAATTGCTATCTTAACAGGACCTTCGTTTTCGGATGAAGTACTTAACGATAAACCAACTGCTGTAATCATTTCAGGGCAAAAAGCAGAAGTTATTGAGCTATTTACCACAATGTTTCATTCGATAAATTTTAGAGTTTACAACTCAAATGATGTTATTGGGTGTCAACTTGGAGGAGCCTTAAAAAATATTTTATCAATAGCAGTTGGGATNGCAGAAGGGTTAAAATTAGGGGCTAACGCAAAAGCTGCATTAATTTCAAGAGGTATTTTAGAGATGAAATATCTTGGGGATAAAGTTCAGTGTGACCCACTAACTATTTTCGGGCTTAGCGGGTTAGGTGATCTAGTGCTCACTGCAAATGACGATTTATCACGCAACAGATCTTTTGGGATAAAAATAGGTGAGGGTTTGCCAATTGAAGATTCGGCAAATAGTATAGGAAAAACTATAGAGGGGATTAACGCGTCTAAGGGTTTAAGCGTATTAACAAGAAAATATTCTCTGGATTTACCAATTTGCAATAAGGTTTTTGAGATTATTCANAAAAAAATTAGCCCTNTAGAAGGAGTNAGTCAGCTATTAAATAGGGATCAAAGAAATGANTTTGATTAAGAGTATTTTATTAAAGTGAACATATATAATTATTTTAGACCATTAATTGCAAGTTTAGATCCAGAACTTGCTCATAAGTTAGCGTTAAAATTNATNAATAATAATTTTCTTTNNAAAGACAATTCTTTGNCAGAATATGAAAATATTAAAATAAATATTTTTAATTTAAATCTTTTAAGCCCCATAGGGCTTGCAGCTGGTTTTGACAAAAATGGAGAAGTTTATAATTCCATTTCAAGGCTAGGTTTTGGTTTTACAGAAATTGGCACTGTTACACCAAAGCCTCAATTTGGCAACAAAAGGCCAAGAGTTTTTAGACTTAAAGATGATAGTGCGATAATTAACAGACTAGGCTTTCCAAATATTGGGATGGATGAAATTAAAAAAAAAATAAAAAAAAATAGGCCAATGGGNGTTTGTGGCTTTAATATAGGTCCAAATAAAGGCAACACATCAAAAGTTGATGATTATTTAAAATGTTTTTCTTGTTTTCATGAACATGCATCTTACATTACAATTAACATATCGTCCCCTAATACTCCAAATTTAAGATCTTTTCATGAAGCAAACAAAATAGAGACTCTAGTTAGTAGAATTAATCAACTCAAAAAGTCACTTAATTCCAATACACCGGTTTTGTATAAAATTTCTCCAGATATATCCGATAGCCAGATCAAAATTCTCAGTGAAATATTTTTAGAAAAAAAAATTAACGGATTAATTCTAACTAATACATCTGTACAAAATAAAAAAGACTTGAAGGATAAAAATAAATACCAAGAAGGTGGTATTTCAGGAAAGCCAATTTATAATTTATCTAATCAGGTAATAAAAAAGTTTTATACTCAACTAGGTAAAAAAATTCCTATAATCGGCGCAGGAGGAGTAGAGGATGGATACACCGCACTAGAAAAAATCAAATCAGGCGCTAGTTTATGTCAGCTGTATACTGCAATGATTTATAAAGGACCTTTTGTTGCGCAGAATATTAATAAAGAGTTAAGTCATCTTCTTTCTAAGGAAGGATTCAATAGTATTCAAGAAGCGATAGGGTATTATTGTTAATAACTTTAAAAACTTCGTATTTTAGGTAATATTTTTAATTTTATTGGCTATAGTGTTTCTTCCCCAACCAAGAAGCTTGGCAGCTTCTATTTTTTTTCCATTGCATATTTCCATTGCAAATTTTATTAAACATTCCTCATAATCAGCATCTGTAATTTTTGTAATATCTACTGACCCTTTTTTATACTCTGAACGTAAATAACTTTTGAATGTATCCTGCCAACTGGAATTAATAGTTAATTTTTCTGAAGCTTCAAAAATTTCTTTAGGTAAATCATCAACCAAAATATTATTACCAGAAGACATTATTGTGAGATACTTACAAATATTTTGTAATTGTCTAACATTACCTGGCCATGAATAATCTTTTAAAATATTAAGAACATTACTATCCAAATTTTTAAGAGAAATTTTATATTCTTTTGAAAACTGATTTAAGAAATATTTAATTAAGGTTTCAATATCTTCTGATCTTTCTCTTAACGGAGGCAAATCTATTTTTATGACATTTATTCTGTGAAGCAAATCCTCTCTAAATAACTTCCCTTTGACCATTTGTGCAAGATTTTTATTTGTTGCAGAAATTATTCTGACATTTGTCTTAATTAACTTTGTTCCTCCCACCCTATAAAACTCGCCTTCTTGAAGGACTCTTAATAGTCTAGCTTGAACATCTAGGGGCATATCCCCAATTTCATCAAGAAATAAACTACCATTCTCAGCCTGTTCAAATCGCCCTATTCTTTGAGAAAAAGCACCAGTGAATGACCCTTTTTCATGCCCAAATAACTCAGATTCTAAAAGTTCTGTAGGAATTGATCCTGTATTAATTGGTATAAAGGGGCCGTTTTTATGAGGACCATGATTATGCAACGCTTTAGCAATTAATTCTTTTCCTGTCCCAGTTTCTCCCGATAAAAGTACATTTACATTNGCAGAAGATAGTTTTCCAATTGAATTATAAACTTTCTGCATTTTGTTAGATTTCCCAATNATTTCATCAATATCATTATTGTTTTTTTCTTCATCTGTCTTAAGAACCTTTGNAGANGATGATGCNTTGTTTACTATTTTTAANAGGTCATTAATGTCAAAAGGTTTTGAGATGTATTCATATGCACCGGCTTTATAAGAGTCTACAGTTGTTTCAACATCACTATATGCAGTCATAATAATTACTGGTATTTGCGGGTTATCTCTCTTTACAATTTCTAAAAAATCTAAACCGCTTTTCCCAGGCATTCTCACATCACTTAAAATTAAATCTGGGTTAGAAGTCCCAATTAAATCCATTGCATCTTCAACACTATCAAATGTTTTCACGATGTATCCATTTCTATTCAACGCTTTTTCGATAACCCATCTTATTGATTGGTCGTCATCTAAAACCCATATATTTTTTAAATTAGTCGCCATTATTGATTTCTCATAGGAAGCACAATTCTAAAAGTAGCTCCCACCCTATTATTTTCATATTCTATATATGAGTCATTTAATTTAAGTAACCTCTGAGTGATGGATAATCCTAAGCCAGTCCCTTTTTTTTTGTCAGTCACGAGTGGTAAAAATACTTTTTGTTTTAATTTTTCATGCACTCCTGGACCTTCATCAATAATTTCAATTATTGCTTTCATTATTGCATTTTGCTTTAAGCCTATTCTTGTTCTGATTAATACTTTTCCTTTATTATCAGACGCTTCAATAGCGTTTTTTATTACGTTTATTAATGCTTGGGTAAGCATCTCTTTGTCGATATTTATTTCTGGTATGCTGGGATCAAAATCTTTTATTAGGGATGTCTGAACTCTGCTATCACTTGCCATTAAATTGAGAACATGATTTATTATTTTATGAATATTTGTAGATTCTTTATTAGGCTCTTGAGATGGACCTACCATTGAGTCTACGTAACGTTTTAGCCTATCGGTTTCTTCAATAATAATATTTGTATATTCTTTTTGAGAATCGGATAGCTCATCATTTAGAAGTTGAGCAGCACCTCTAATACCACCAAGTGGATTTTTAATCTCATGTGCAATACTTCTTGTAATAATTTTTGTAGCATTATCTGATTCATCTAACTCAGCATCTTCGTAATGTTTTTTTTGTTCGTTAATCTTATATAGTTCAATAAGGATATTTTTTTCTTTTTTTTCATAGAAGACAGAGACATGACAATCAACTCTTAGTAACTCTCTATTCGTTAATGGAATTCTTAAATCTCTTGCTACTGAAGTTTTCTCATGTGTAATAGCCTCATATATTTGGCTAATTATTATGTTATTTCTTACAGCAAAAACAGCACCAAGTTGCTTATTGCTTAAACTGTTTTTACTATTAGAAAATAAATGTTCTGATGCATTATTCATGTACTTTATGCCCATATATTTGTCGGTTACCAAAATTGCGGTACTTACGTTGTCTAAAATAGTTAAATGATTCATGTTATTAAATTGCAAACTTCATACCAAAATATGGGGGAATTAACTATACAGTATTGAGATAGTAGCATTTAAATTGTGCAAATGCTATAAAAAAAGGCGTTAATGCACATAAGTTGTGCATTAATACCTTAATTTATTTTATTTTAGATTATCTGCTGTAATACATTTCAAACTCAATAGGATGCGTATTTGCTTGAAATGCCTGAACTTCTTCCATTTTGAGCTCAATGTATGCATCAATCATATCATCATCCATTACACCTCCAGCTTTTAGAAACTCTCGATCGTTATTAAGAGCATCTAACGCTTGGTCTAAAGANGAGCATACATGTGGGATTTTAGCCTCTTCTTCAGCAGTAAGTCCATCNAATAGGTCTCTATCATCATTAGGACCAGGATCAATTTCATTTTTAATNCCATCAAGACCTGCCATCATTAATGCNGTGAATGTNTAGTATGGNTTACCGCAAGAGTCNGGAAACCTTACTTCAATTCTTCGAGCCTTTGGATTTGCTTCATAAGGAATCCTAATACTTGCAGATCTATTTCTAGCTGAATATGCAAGAATTGTAGGTGCTTCGAAGCCGGGCACTAATCTTTTATAACTATTTGTAGCTGAGTTAGAAAATGCGTTAATAGCTTTGGCATGTTTGATTATACCTCCAATATAATAAAGCGCAGTTTGAGATAAGCCGCCGTATAAATCTCCCTCAAATAAATTATTACCATCTTTAAATAATGATTGGTGAACATGCATTCCGTTTCCATTATCGTTAATAATTGGCTTAGGCATAAAAGTAGCAGTTTTACCGTAATTATGGGCGACATTCATCACAACGTACTTAAGAATTTGGTTCCAATCTGCTCTTTTAACTAAAGTTTCNTATTTGGTACCAATTTCACACTGCCCAGCTGTTGCAACTTCATGGTGGTGGACTTCGCATTCTACACCCATTTCATCAAGAACNGTNACCATTGCAGATCTAATATCTTGTAAAGAATCAACAGGTGGAACTGGGAAGTACCCTCCTTTTACACCAGGTCTATGTCCAGTATTTCCATCTTCATAAACTTTTCCAGAGTTATAACATGCTTCTTCGGTATCNATTTCGTAAAAAGATGATCCAATCTCGTTAGAATATCTCACATCATCAAATACAAAAAATTCAGGCTCTGGACCAAAATAAGCAGTATCAGCCACCCCAGAATCAATTAAGAATTTCTCAGCTTTTTTTGCAATCGTTCTCGGATCTCTGTTATAACCTTCACCGTTTGAAGGCTCTAAAATATCACAAGTTATGTTAAGAGTTGTATCACTGAAAAATGGGTCTATAACAGCTGTAGATAGGTCGGGTTTAAGAATCATATCTGATTCATTAATTCCTTTCCATCCAGCTATTGATGATCCATCAAACATTTTTCCGCCTTCAAGCATACTCTCATCAACTACATGAGCGGGCATCGTTACGTGTTGTTCTTTACCGTGAGGATCTGTAAATCTCAAATCAACAAATTTAACGTCCTCGTCTTTTATTTTTTGAATAATNTCTGACATTTCTGGCTCCTATTAAATAAATTGTTTAAAATATATGCACAATTTATGCCAACTTTGTTGTAAAAATAAGCATCAAAGCATTGCATTTTTTATTAATTTTTAGAGTATTATATTATATGAAGAAGCTAGCACTCACCAGAAAAATATGAACTTTCAAAACATTATAGTACTACTTAAAGATTTTTGGATAAAACAAGGGTTTATAGTTCAGGAACCTTATGATTATCCTGTTGGCGCAGGGACTTTTCATCCAGCTACTTTCCTTAGAGCCTTAGGACCAGAACCTTGGGCGACTGCTTATGTTCAACCTTGCAGAAGGCCAACTGATGGAAGATATGGCGATAATCCAAACAGACTTCAACATTACTATCAATTTCAAGTAGTTCAAAAACCATCAAAGCCGACTATACAAGAAGATTTTTTGGAATCTCTGAGGCAAATTGGTATAGATCATAAAAAAAATGATGTTAGATTTATTGATGATAATTGGGAATCACCCTCACTTGGAGCTGCTGGGGTGGGATGGGAGGTCTGGTTAAACGGAATGGAGATTGCGCAATTTACTTATTTTCAGCAAGTAGGAGGATTAGATTGTAACCCTGTTACGGGCGAATTGACATATGGGCTTGAAAGAATAGCTATGCATTTACAAGATGTTGAGAGCATTTTTGATATTAAATGGAATGATGAAATCAATTATGGTGACTTATTTTTGCAAAATGAGAAAGAATTCTCACATTTTAACTTTGAAAATATTAATGAAAAGTCTTTAAATGAACTTTTTATAACTAATGAAAAAGATATCATGAACCTAATTGATAAAAAATTACCACTTCCTGCTTACGACTTACTATTACAAAATTCTCATATATTAAACTTACTCGATAGCTCACAATCAATTTCAGTCACTGAAAGGCAGTCTTACATTCTTAAGTTAAGAACAATGTCGAATAAAATTGCGGAATCGTATATTGAAATTAGAAAAGATCTTGGTTTCCCACTCGATAAAAAACAATATGAAAAATGATTTATTGATTGAAGTAGGAACAGAAGACCTACCTTTTAACAAAATAAATGACGTTTGCGAACAAATACATAACTATATGTCAGCGAATTTTTTAAACAATGGTTTTAAATTCGATAATTCAAACTTTTATTATACCTACCAAAGACTCTGTTTTTATTTCGAGCAAATAGATATTTTAATTGAAGTACCTGAATTAATGATTAGAGGCCCCAAAGTGGAAAAGGTATCGGGTGTAATTAATTACGAGACTAACCAAGTAATAGGTTTTGCAAAAAAAAACAAAGTAAGTGTAGATGATTTAATAGTAAAAGAATTCTCTGGGAGTGAATATTTTTTCTTTATCCAGCCAAAAAGCAGTAAAAAACTTGAAGATGTTTTAACAGAAACTATAGAAGGTTCTTTTTCTAAAGTGCAATCTCACAAGTTAATGAAATGGGGCAGAGAAAAACATTACTTTTTAAGACCTATAAGGTGGGTGTTAATTTTGTTAGATCATCATTTTGTTCGTACAAAGATATTTAATGTTGAAAGTTCAAAAAATAGCTTTTTAGCAAAAGTAAGTGGAAAAGTTGAGGTTTTAAATCCACAAGATTATTTTGAGAAATTAAAAAATAAAAAGNTCNTAGTTAGAAACATTGAAAGAAGAGAATATATTTCNAAAGAAATAAANAAACTTATAAATNAAAAATTTGANATTGATAATCTTGANGANGCTATTGAAAATTTTTCTAATTATTCAGAAACACCGTATTTATTTCAAGGAAGTTATCCTAAGGAATATCTTAAATCTNCCTNACGAAATAATTATAGAGGTTATTAACAAAACTCAAAATTTAATCCCTCTAAAAAAAGATGGTAAATTAATAAATTACTTTATTGGTTTATCAGAAGTACCAATAAATAATTCAATAATTTCTGGAAATGAGAAAGTTATCATACCAAAGTTTAAAGACGTAAGTTTTTTTATAAAGAAAGACGTAAGTGATCAGCTATATAATAAAATTGAAGAATTAAATAATATTACTTTTCATAAAAAAATTGGGTCAGTAGGGCAAAAAATCCTCAGACTTGCAGCTTTAGAAAAGTCTTTTGTATGTGATAATAATTACAATAAAGATTTGCTTGCAAAGGCAATTCAACTATTAAAATTTGATTTATTATCTCAAACTGTAAATGAAATGCCATCTTTAGAGGGATATTTTGCAAACTATCTCATTCAAAATTCTAATATTGATAAAAATGTTGGTCAAATCATTGAGGATCACTATGCTCCAAGAACTGCAATTGATAAGTGTCCATTAACAATTGAAGGTAGCATTGCGTCAATCCTTGATAAATGCGATACAATTTTTTCGATATTTTCTGTAAATGAAGTGCCAACTGGAACAAGGGACCCTTTCGGGATTAGGCGGCTTACTAATGGAGTAATAAGAACTGCAATTGATAAAAAAATTAATTTTTGTTTAAAAGATTTATTAAAAAATAACGCGGTGTTATTAGGTATTAAGGAAAATGAAGGTAATTTACAAAATAAAGTTTTAATCTTTTTTAAAGAAAAGCTAAAAACTCTAATAATTGAATATTATAAAGCTGACGAGAATATTGTTAATATGGTTTTATCCAAATCTTCGGAACACAGTTTTGATATTTGTGATATCTATAACCGTACAGTAGCTATTGAATTATTTATGCAAAAAAATTCAATTGAAGATATCATGCGAATTTCCAAAAGAATTCATAACATATTGAAGAATACAAAGGAAAATCAAGACAAGATCGATGATTCATTATTCAAAGAAAATTCAGAAGAAATACTATATACTAGCTTTAATAAATTAAATGAAGTTATTAATCCTAACTCCGGACGAGATAAATATTTTAATTATTTAGAAAAACTTAATATGTTAAATTCAGATGTCGATAATTTCTTTGAGAATGTGATGATTAACGATTCTGATGAGAAAATAAAATCGAACAGATTATGTTTTTTAAAAAATTTAAAAAAGTTTTATTCTCAGATTGCGGATTTTTCCTTTGTTACTAAAAATTGAAATGACTTTTTTTTCAAATACTGCTGAAATTTTTAAAAAAAGACTTATGCCTTTTAGATCCTGGTTTGGTGAACTAAAAGATTTTACTGTTCTTAAAGCTGATATTATCTCAGGACTTACTGTTGCTTTAGTGATTGTGCCTCAATCAATGGCTTATGCGCAACTTGCTGGTTTACCAGCCTATTATGGTTTATACGCCTCCTTCTTACCTGTAATAATTGCTTCAATTTTTGGCTCGTCAAGACAGCTTGCAACAGGACCAGTTGCCGTTGTTAGTTTATTAACAGCAGCTGCCTTAGAACCAATTGCAGCAAGTAATTCTGAAGGATATTTAGCATACGCCATAATGCTAGCTTTACTAGTTGGTATTTTTCAGCTTGCTTTAGGTTTTTTAAAACTTGGAGTGCTAGTTGATTTTCTTTCTCACCCTGTTGTAACAGGTTTTACTAATGCGGCTGCGATTATAATTGGGACATCTCAACTAGCTAAAATTTTTGGCGTTAGTGTTATTAATCAAGAAAAGCATTTTGAAACCGTAATTGAAGTTGTAAATGCATCCTTAACCCAAACACATCTCCCAACTTTACTTATGGCTACACTAGCTATCGGACTGATGATAATTGTAAAAAAATATTTTAGTAGGCTTCCATTTGTACTAGTCTCTGTTGTTGTAACCACAATTATTTCATGGATTATTAACTTTGAAACGCAGTTTGGGGGAAAAGTTGTTGGCAATATTCCACAAGGTCTTCCAGAACTTACTATTCCTAATATAGATATTTCACAATTGATTAATTTAGGTACTGTTGCAATTGTAATAAGTTTAATTGGTTTTATGGAAGCAATCTCAATAGCAAAAGCAATGGCAGCACAGACAAAACAGAGACTTGATGCTGATCAGGAGCTTGTTGGGCAAGGGCTAAGTAATATTGTGGCAAGTTTTTTTCAAGGTTATCCAGTTTCAGGGTCTTTCTCTAGGTCTGCCGTAAATATCACCGCGGGTGCTCAAACTGGTTTTTCTGCAGTAGTTACCGGTTCTTTTGTAGGAATCACATTGTTATTTTTAACTCCTTTACTCTATCATTTACCTCAAGCGACACTCGCAGCAGTAATAATAATGGCAGTTATAAATTTGATTAAATTTAGACCGGTCAAATATGCATGGAAAGTTCAAAAGCACGATGCGGTAATTTCTGTCATCACATTTCTGTTAACGCTTTACCTGGCTCCTAAATTAGAGTTTGGAATAATAGCAGGAGTAATCCTCTCACTTGGAAGTCATGTTTACCGAGAAATGAGGCCACGAGTGATATGCTTATCAAAAAATGAGCAAGGTGCATATCGTAATTCAGACACTAATAATATTCAAAAATGTTGCTGTATATCAGTAATGAGATTTGATGGCTCTTTAATTTTTACCAATGCAGGACACTTTGAAAATGAAGTAATTGAGAGAGTAGCTACTAAGCCAGAGCTAAGGTTTTTTATAATTGATGCAATCGCTATTAATGAAATTGATGCTACTGGCGAAGAGATGTTACACAATCTTTCCCAAAGACTTTATGAACAAGATATCAGACTATTTTTTGTTAGAGTTCAAAAACCTATNAAAGAGATTTTTGATAGGACAGGTTTTTCAAAAGGCAAGTGGTCNTCTCATTTTCATCGAACTATAGATGATGCTGTGGATTTTGCGTGGGCGAANATGGGTTGCAATAATGTGNTACCTCCTTTTTGTAATATGAAATATTGCGCTTTGCAGAGAGATTCAGCTGGATTATCAAATATTTACGAGGCTACAATAAATAAACTTAAAAAAGATTAAAGTATTTTATATGACAAATCAAAAATAGAGTGTCCTTTTTCTATACCTTTAAGTTCATATTTAGTAACATCCCTATTATTAAACAGCTTCAATTCATTAATTTGTTGAATACCATTTGAGTAATTAAATATACTTTTCATATCTTTAGCATAGTCTTCAATATCAGTTACAACCTTAATAAAACCACCTTCTTTAACTTTACTAATCATTAATTCTAGAAAAGNAGAGTTAACTAATCTTCTTTTTTTATGTTTTTTTTTAGGCCACGGGTCCGGGAAAAAAATTGAAATCCCTTTAACTGAATTATCCTCGATATTCTTCTCTAATATTTCATTAGCATCATCATTAATAACATTAATATTTTTAATATTAGTTTGGATAATTTTTTTTAAGAGCTTACCAACACCATGCTTATAAACTTCTATTCCTACAAAATTAATATCACTATTTTTTTTTGCAATCTCATATAATAAATTTCCATTACCGAAGCCTATATCAATGACAACATCGTTTTCATTTTTAAAATTTTTTTTAAATCTTATAACATTACCTTTTGGAAATATTAGGACACCGGCATCTTTAGCTTTTTGGATAGCTTCTATATCAGACGAACTCTCTCTTCCTTTTCTATTTACAAAGCTTTTTATGGTTCTTTTTTTTAACATTATTTANAAANGCGAGTTTTTATCACTTGAGGGNCTNGCCTCATCTTTAATTTTCATTGCCTTTGCAACATAACTTAATCTTCCAGCTTTAACTGCATATTTCATNGCTTCNGCCATCTTAATAGGATTTTTAGATTCAGCAATTGAGGTATTTAAGAGAACAGCTTCACATCCCATTTCCATAGCNANTGAGGCATCACTTGGGGTTCTTATACCAGCATCAACTATTACNGGAACATTTGCTTTTTCAATAATTTTTCTAATGTTATCTCGGGGTTTTTATACCTTGCCCAGTTCCTATTTGAGATCCCAGAGGCATAATAGCGTCACAACCTATATTTTCTAGGTCTTTTGCTAGTTGAATGTTTTGAGTAGTGTATACCATGACTGAAAAGTTCTCTTTTACAAGTTTCTCTGCTGCTTTTAGAGTTTCAGATTCATTTGGAAGAAGTGATTNTTTATCAAGTAAAACCTCAAGTTTCAGAAGATTAGTTTCTAGTANCTCTCTAGCAATCATTGCAACTCTGACGGCTTCATCAGCTTTAAAACAACCAGCAGTATTTGGTAAAATTGTATAAATATCTTTATCNATATAATCAAGTAGATTTTCTTTATTCGAGTCTTGGCCAATATTAGTTCGCGCTATAGCAACGGTTATCATTTGAGCACCAGATACATCTAAAGCATTTTTTGTTTCCTGAAAACTTTTATATTTTCCACTTCCAATGATTAATCTAGATGTAAATTTTCTCTGCCCAATTAAAAAATGATCATCCATTAACCACCACCTATTGCTGTGACTACTTCAATAATGTCATTTTGCTTTATCTTAAAATCATTCCACTCAGATTTCGGAATGATCTTTTGATTCACTTCTATTGCAATATTTCTTTCTTGAATTTTTTTTCTTTTTATAAGTAATAATAGAGATGAATTTTGCTCAATTAATTCTTCTTTGTCGTTTAATATAAACTCAATCTTATCCATAATCTTTTGTAAGTTTTGCATAATGAGATGCAGAAAAATTAATGTATTCTATTTCTTCACAAGTTAAATCTCGTGACTCTTTGGCGGGACTTCCTTTAAACAATTTTTTAGAAGCGATTATTCTTTTTGGAGATATTAATGAGCCAGCACCCAACATTGAATACTCATGCATAATTACGCCATCAAGTATAATGCTTCCGATACCTATTAAAACATTATCTCTGATTTCACATGCATGTAGGTTAGAATTATGACCTATTGTGACATTATTACCTATATTTAACGGAATTCCACCTTCGCAGTACTTTGTGTCACTTGTAACATGAAGAATAGATCCATCTTGTACATTGGTTCTATTGCCAATAATGACTTTTTGTACGTCCCCACGAATTACACAATTCGGCCAAATAGAACTATTATCGCCTATTGTCACATCCCCAATAATTACAGCAGACTCATGCACAAACGCACTTTTACTAATTTTAGGCTTAATTCCTTTAAAAGTTTCAATACTCATAGTTCATATGATTATAAATATAATTTATAATAAAAATCATGGAAGGAATTATCTCAAAATTTAACATATATTTAAATCTTATAAGGATAAATAATCCTGTTGGAATATTATTATTAATATGGCCTCCTTTTTGGGTTGCTTTTATGCCTTATGTTCAGAATATTAGTTTCGAAATAGCATTAATTTTTATTCTAGGNACTATTACCAGTAGGTCATTAGGATGCTTAATAAATGATTATTTTGACAGAGATATTGATAAACATGTTGAAAGAACATCTTCGCGACCTATCACAAGTAATAAAGTAAGTACAAACGAGGTTTTAATACTTTTTGTAATTTTGTCAGTGCTTAATTTAGGCCTACTTTCTTTACTTAATTCCAAAACTATAGTTCTTGGTTTAGTTGCTGCGTTTTTTATAGTTTGCTATCCCTTAACAAAGAGATTTTTTCCGATTCCTCAATTATTTTTAGGATACACGTTTGCTTTTTCAACTCTTATGGCTCATACGGCTTTCACAAATACTTACCCCAATAATGTAACATATTTGATTTTCTTTATTACTGTTGTATGGGTTACAATGTTTGATACTGTGTATGCTTTATTAGACAAAAAATTTGACGAAAAAATAAATATTAATTCATCAGCTTTGTTTTTTAGCCATAATACTTTCAACTTTATTTTAGTGATGCAAATAATCTTTTTTATCCTAATTCTAATTTTGGGATATATATCAAATTTTTCTGTAAATTTTTATTTTTGCATCTTTATAGCTTTTTTAATTGCAGCATATAATCAAAATATTATAAAGTCTGGGAGTTCAGAAACTGTTCTAAAAGCTTTTAAGAATAATCAATTTATAGGTCTTTTTGTTTTAATAGGAATAATATTTGAAAGGATAATGTCATGAGCGAGATTAGAAATAATTGGACCTTAGAAGAAGTAAGTGATCTGTTTAAAAAAGATTTAAATTATCTTTTATTCAATGCTCACACCCTACATAAAAAATATCATAATGAAAATGAAGTACAAATGTGCACTTTATTATCAATTAAAACAGGTGGTTGCCCTGAGGATTGTGGTTATTGTTCACAAAGTATTCATAGCGATCAGCCTATGGAGCCAACTAAATTAATGAGCCTTGAAGAAGTTAAACAAAAAGCGTTAGATGCAAAAGAGAATGGATCTATGAGATTTTGTATGGGAGCGGCTTGGAGAAAGCCTTCCAATAAAAACTTAGAAAGAGTAATTGAAATGATAAAAGTTGTGAAAAGTACTGGGCTTGAAGCATGCGTTACACTCGGAATGTTAACAAAACAACAAGCTAGCATGCTAAGTGACGCTGGATTAGATTATTATAATCATAATATTGACACTTCAGAGAATTATTACAAAGAAATTATAACAACAAGAACATTTCAAGACAGAATTGATACGCTTGACAATGTAAGGGAAGCAGGTGTGAAGGTTTGCTCTGGGGGAATTATTGGCATGGGTGAATCGAGTGAAGATAGGTTAAGTTTTTTAATTGCATTATCAAATTTGGAAAAACATCCTGAGTCTGTTCCAATCAATACGTTAGTTCCAATTAAAGGAACTAAATTATTTAATTCAGCTGGGGTTGATGAAATTGACTTTGTAAAGATCATTTGTTTGGCAAGAATTATGATGCCTAAATCCTACGTTAGATTATCTGCTGGTAGAGAATCAATGCCTAAATCAATGCAAGCTTTATGTTTTTTTGCTGGAGCAAACTCTATTTTCTATGGTGAAGAGCTTCTTACCACTCCAAATAATCCAGTAGAGAAAGATAAAAAACTTTTAAACGATTTAGGAATAAGCCTTCAATCATCGAATTAAAAAAAATTGAATAAAAACTTTGAGAAAAAACTTCAAGATTTAAAAAAAGAAAATTTATTTCGGCAAAGAGTATTAAAAGAATCTGGCTCTTCAAGCAAAATTATAATTGATGGAAAAAAATATCTCTCTTTTGCAAGTAATGATTACCTTGGCATGTCAAATAATTATGAGCTTCAAGAAGCTCTTTCTGAGTCTTGCAAAAAAAATGGTTTAGGATCAGGTTCATCCCCACTCATCTCCGGCTATAGTGAATCACATAAAGAGCTAGAATGTCTAATATCTGAATTTCTTGGCACACAAAGTACTATTATCTTTTCATCTGGATATCAAACAAATGTAGGAGTAATAAAAAGTATCTCAGAATCTACAGATCATATTCTAATTGATAAACTTGATCACGCATCAATAGTTGATGGGACATTATTTTCTAAAGCAAAATTTAAAAGATATAGTCATAACAATATTTCCGATCTTAATGAAAAAGTAAATGAAAGTGATAAAGATATAATTGTCTGTGTTGATTCCTTGTTTAGTATGGATGGTGACTTTGCAAAATTAAATGAAATTCAAAAAATAAAAAAAGATAAAGATTTTTATTTGCTGGTTGATGAGGCTCATGCTTTAGGAGTTTACGGTTCAGGCGGAAGAGGACTTTGCAATGAAATGAATATTCCAATGAATGAAATGGTTGGGATTACTGGTACGTTTGGAAAATCTTTTGGAACGTTTGGAGCTTTTTTTTCGGGCTCGCAAGATGTAGTAAATTTTGTTTTGCAAAATTCGAGAAGCTATATATATTCAACTTCATTACCAAGGCCAATTATTGATGCAACTATAAAATCTATAAACATCGTAATGAAAGAAAATTGGAGAAGAGAAAAGCTTTTTGAATTGATTGAGTATTTTAAAAAATCAGTGAAACAATATGGATTAAATAATCTCAATAGTGATTCTCATGTCCAACCTTTAGTAATAGGAGATGAACGTGAGTGTATTAATTTAAGTGAATCTTTATACAACGATGGTATTTTCATTCCTGCAATAAGGTACCCAACTGTAGAAAAGGGTCAATCAAGACTTCGTATATCCTTATCTTCAGAACACGAGAAACACCACATAGACCATTTATTTAAAAACTTAAAATTTTAATATTAAAAATACTGTAGAATATAATTGTGAAATCAAAATTAAATTTAATTGTCGGTGTGACTGGTGGTGTTGCTGCTTATAAAGCTGCGCAATTAGTTAGTTTATGTAAAAANAATGGATTTGAAGTTAAAGTTATTATGACAAAAACGGCTGAGGAGTTTATTAAACCTTTAACATTTGAGTCAATCCTAAATGACACAGTTTACAGGTATAACAGCGTTGATGTTGACCAACCTATGTTACATATTGATCTTGCTAGATGGGCTGATTTAATCTTAGTTGCACCTGCAACTGCTGAAATAATATCAAAAATTGCTCATGGCAGAGCTAATGATCTTCTTTCTACAACTATTCTTGCTTCAAATAGTCTTTTGGCTGTTGCCCCAAGTATGAANAAAAATATGTGGGAAAATAAAATTACTCAAGAGAATATTAATGTACTNAATAAAAATAAGATTACCATATTAGGGCCAGACCATGGAAAGCAAGCTTGTGGCGACGTTGGNTATGGAAGAATGTTAGAGCCTGAGCAAATTTTTTATGCAGTACAGGAGCTTTTTTCAAAAAAAGAGGGATTATTTAAGGGTAAGAAAGTAATAATTACAGCGGGTGCAACTAAAGAAATGATTGACCCAATTCGATTTATATCTAATGAAAGCTCTGGTCAAATGGGTTGTGAAATTGCTGACGCTTTTCATGAGCAAGGTGCGGAAGTAATTTTAATTAAAGGTATTTCTAAATTTTCTACAAGAAACAATGTTTGCGAAATTGAGGCAACTTCTGCAGAACAAATGCTAAGATCAATAGAAAATAATATAGATGGAAGTGATATTTTTATATCTACAGCTGCAGTGGTTGACTTTATTCCTGAAAGCAAAGAAAAAAACAAAATTAAGAAAGAGCACCAAGACAAGATTAAAATAGATTTTAAGAAGAATATAGATATCCTTAAAACAATTTCTAACAAATACTCACTATTTACCATTGGCTTTGCTGCNGAAACGGAAAATTTAGAAAAAAATGCAATGAAGAAATTAATTAGTAAGAATTTAAATATTATAGCGGCAAATAAGGTCGGTGAAAATTTAGGTATAGATTCAGATGAAAATGAAATTATATTATTTTGGGGTAAAAATAATAATTTAAAGTTAGAGAAAAAGAAAAAGCAATTTTTAGCTATCGAGTTTGTTGAGAAAATCTTTAATATAATGAAATCAGAAGCATGTTAACAAAAAATAAAATACAAGCAAAAATTTTGAGTCCATTAATTGGCGATAAGATACCATTTCCNAGCTATNCAACAGATGGTTCAGCGGCTATAGACTTAAGAGCNTGTATTGAAGATTCTTTGACATTGAAGGCGCACTCAACATTCTTATTAAAAACAGGCATTGCTTTTTTTATAAAAGATCCAAATTTAGCGGGTATAATATTNCCAAGATCAGGCTTAGGCCATAAGCATGGAATNATTCTNGGTAACTCAGTAGGATTAATCGATTCGGACTACCAAGGAGAAATTATGATATCACTTTATAATAGAAGTAGTGACGACTTTTTAATTAATCCAGGTGATAGAATTGCACAATTTTTAATAATACCGGTTTTGCAATTTGATTTTGAAATTGTAGATGAATTTGTAAAAACAAAACGTTCAACTGGAGGTTTTGGGCATAGTGGTAATGACTAAACTTAATTTAAACGAAAAAATTTTCAAAGCATATGATATAAGAGGGGTCTNCNATTCCCAATTAAATTCCGANGTGGCTAAAGCTATCGCAATAGCTTTAAGTGAGATATACCCAAATGAAAAAAAAATAATTGTTGGAAGAGATGGGAGACTTTCAAGTGAGGAATTATCAAAATCATTGGTAGAAGGTTTTATAAGCATGGGTATTGACATAATTGATATAGGATTAGTGCCTACGCCTCTACTTTATTACGCAGTTGAAGAGTTTAAAAGTTCTGCCGGTATAATGGTTACAGGAAGTCATAANCCTAAAGANTACAACGGTTTCAAAATGATAATGAGTGGAGCTCCTATATCTGGCTCTGAAATTAAGGAAATATACAATGTTTGTAAAAATCAGAAAGGTAATTTGACATTAAAAAATGGCAACATTNTTTCTTCTGATATTCAAAAAAAATATTTAAGTGATGTACTTAGTAAGATACAAATAAAGAAAAAACTCAAAATAGCTATTGATGCGGGTAATGGAGCTGCAGGACCAACTGCATTTGAACTCTATAATAAACTAGGCTGCGAAGTTATACCTTTATATTGTGACATAGATGGGAATTTTCCAAATCACCATCCAAATCCAAGCGANGAAAGTAATTTAGAAGACTTNAAAACAGCTGTATTAAAAAATAAATGTGATTTAGGTTTGGCATTCGACGGAGATGGTGATAGATGCTTAATAGTAGATGATTGCGGAAATTCATTATGGCCTGATAAGCAAATGATGATTTTTTCTACATCGATTCTTAAACATCATCCTAACGCTAAAATTATTTATGATGTAAAGTCATCCAATAATCTTCATAAAATTATAGAGGAAAATAGCGGTATCCCTTTAATATGTAGAACTGGGCATTCATTTATCAAAAAGAAAATGAAAGAAGAAAAAGCAATATTAGGAGGAGAAATGTCTGGCCACATTTTTTTTAAGGACAAATGGTTTGGTTTTGATGATGGAATTTATGCTGGTGCAAGAATGATTGAGATAATATCAGAAATAAGTGAAACATCTTCCATATTTTTTGGTAAACTTCCGAATTCTTTTTCTACGCCAGAAATTAATATTCCGGTTTCAGAGGAAGGGGAGCAGCATAAAATAATTGAGTTATTCTCAGCAAAATGCAATTTTGAGGGAGCAAGAATTTCTAAAATTGATGGTGTAAGAGCTGATTATTCTTTTGGATGGGGGATAATTAGGGCTTCAAATACAACACCTAATATAGTTGCAAGATTCGAGGCTAATACTCATAAAGAACTCTCTGTGATTAAAAATAATTTTTATAACCAGTTAAAAAAAATCTCACCGGATCTAAATTATGAATAAAAATAAAGCAAAAGAAGTAGTAGAGATTTTAAAAGAAGCCTTACCCTACATACAGAAATTCGCAAGTAAAATTTGTGTTGTTAAGTTTGGTGGAGCAGCAATGACAATTAATAAAGTGAAAGAAGAGTTTGCTAAAGATATAGCTTTAATGAGACAAGTTGGAATTCATGTAATAGTGGTCCATGGTGGCGGTCCTCAGATTGATAGAGCTCTTAAAGAAGTGAATATAGAAAAAAAATTCATAAATGGCTTAAGAGTTACTGATAAAGATTCTATGAATATAGTTGCAAAAGTTTTAAGTGATGAAATCAATCAAGAATTGTCAGAAATGATTAATTCTTTTGGCGGTATTACAATTAACATAAATAAAGACTCTGAAAAAATTCTTTTAACAGAAAAAATATCAAGCCAAATAGATCTGGGCTATGTTGGGCAAATAAAGAACGTTGACACTAATTTTTTAATAAACGCGCTTCAAAGTAATTATATTCCTGTTATAGCTCCTCTTGGATTCAATGAAAATAATGAAATTTTTAATATTAATGCAGACGATGTAGCATGTAGTATAGCTGCAAGTATCAGCGCTGAAAAATTAATCCTAATGACAGATCAGGAAGGTGTTTTGAATGATAATGGTGAATTATTAACGAATCTTGACGTAGCTGAAGTAAAGAAACTAATCAAAAAAGAAATTATTTCTGGGGGTATGCTACCTAAAGTTAATGCATGCATTACAGCTCTTGGTGGTGGTGTTAAAAAAACGCATATTATTGATGGAAGAGTAGAGCATGCAGTTTTATTAGAACTATTTACTAATACAGGTATTGGGACATTAGTAAACAAATGACTAAAACGATAGCCGTTATTGGATCTGGTATGACCGGCTTAGTTACCGCATTATCATTAAGTAAGTACGAATACGAAGTTACAATATTCAGTTCAAATATTAAGGGTGAAGCAAGTAAAGCTGCAGCAGGCATATTGTTTCCTCTTTATCCTTGGAAAAATAGTGAAAACATGGTTCAGCTTTGTTTACAAGGTAAAGTATTATTTGATAATTATCTTAAAAATTTAAATAAAAAAGAACAAGAGAAGATTAGTTACCAAAAAAAAAATCTAATTCTTCTTGATGAAAATAACGAGGCTTTAAATTTTTATCAAAAAAGTAAAATCAATTTTTTATCCCAAAAAATCGATATTAATAATTTTGAGCCTTGCATTAATTATAATCAAAATGATTTTATTGTTGTAAAAGATATTTCCTGTATAGATACTTCTAACTTAATGAAGTATATGGAGGTTGAATTAAAAAAAGCTAATGTTCAATTTATTAAAAAAAAGATTAATAAAACAAGTGAATTGAAAAAATTTGATCATATTATAGTTTGTGCTGGTGCTTGGAGTAAAAGTATTACAAATAAAAATATTAGTTTATATCCAATTAAAGGGCAAATTATTAAGGTAAGGTCTGAAAGTCAAAAAGTCAGAAATATTATTCTTGAAAACGGTATTTATATCATGCAAAGACCTGATAACATATCAATCATTGGTGCAACAGTTGAAAATGTAGGGTTTGATTTGAAAAAAACAGAAGAAGCAAAAAAATTATTACTTGATCAATATGAGAGAAGATTTGATAAAAATTATACTTTCTTAGATCACTTGGTAGGATTTAGGCCTACTACCATAGATAATTATCCACATATAATTAAGTGTAATGATAATCCAAAAATAATATATAATTTTGGTCATAATAGATATGGAGTATTAACATCTTTTGCTTCAGCAGAAATCGTTTACAATTTAATAAACGAAAATTAATTTTCTAAGCAAAGTTTGCCTGTGTAGCTCAGTTGGTAGAGCATTTCCCTCGTAATGAAAAGGTCGTCAGTTCAATTCTGACCACAGGCTCATTTTCATTTAAAAAAAACTTAAAATATGGCAAAATACATCCATAAATAATTAGGAGTATTATATGGACGCATTCAGAATATTTGCACTTGTTCTAGGAGTAATCATTGTTGCTGTTTCTGTTTACTTAGGTATTGCTGAATTACCTATGTAGAGTACTAAGTTCTTTAGGAATTTTAAAAGTTGTTTTTTCAACAACTCCCTCGGTTTCAGTTACCTCTAAAGCACCAAATTCTTTAAGTTTTGATACAATATTTTGTATTAAAATTTCGGGAGCAGAAGCACCTGCTGTCAAACCTATATTATTTTTATTATTAAACCATTCAACTTTTAAATCATTCTCTGAATCGACTAATTTTGTACTTACACCAGCTTTTATACCAATCTCTTTTAAACGATTAGAGTTGGAGCTATTTTTTGAACCTACTACTAAAATAATGTCACATTTTTTAGATAGTTTTTTCACTGCATTTTGTCTATTTTGCGTTGCGTAACAAATATCTTCTTTTTTTGGCCCCACTAAGTTCTTGAATCGTTTTTTAAGATGGTCAATGATTTTTTCTGTATCATCAAGAGATAATGTAGTTTGAGTAACATACGCGACTGGCTCATCATTTTTTAAAGTTAATGCATTCACGTCATTAATATTTTCGACTAAAAATATTCTTGCTTGGTCTGTAGATTTGTACCTTCCAATTGTACCCTCAACTTCAGGGTGTCCTTTATGACCAATTAGTATTGTATTAATTTTATCGTCAGAGTATTTTTGAACTTCCATGTGAACTTTTGTTACTAAGGGGCATGTTGCATTAAAAACTTTTAAATTTTTTTCTTGAGCTTTATTTTCAATATCGTTAGAAACACCGTGTGCACTAAAAATCAAAATCGAGCCTTCTTTAAGATTTTCTATATTTTCAATAAATTTCGCTCCTTTTGCTTCAAGATTTTTTACAACATAGTTATTATGCACTATCTCATGTTTGACATAGATAGGTGCACCAAAAATACTTAAAGCTTTTTCAGTAATTTCTATGGCTCTATCAACTCCAGCACAAAAGCCTCTTGGGTTAGCAATCAAAATGTTCATTTTTTTTCAAATATTATATTAATTAATAATATCACAGTGCCTATAGATATAGTAATGTCGGCGAAGTTAAATATAGGCCAATAGAAATTATCATAGTGCAGCTCGATAAAATCAATAACATAACCGTAGGAAATTCTATCGTATAAATTTCCAAGTGCACCAGAAATAATTAAAATCAGGCTTGTTTTATTATAATTTTCAGTTTTAATTAAAAGAACAAATAAAATAAAAATTATAATTAGAGATGCAGCAATGAAAAAATATCTTTGCCATCCTCCTTGATCACTTAAAAAACTAAAAGCAGCACCATAATTATATACAAGTGTCAAATTTATGAAATTATTTACTGGCAAGGGTGTGTTTAATTGTAAATTTAAAAAAGCAAGATTTTTTGTAAATATATCAATTAAAAATAAAATAAATATAGAGAATATGGCTACAGTAATTTGTCTACGCATACTCTCTAATTTCTCCATTTGTCTCTATATTTTGAACACATCTAGAACAAACATTATTATATAAGGGATTAGATGAATAATTTTCTACATAATGCCAACATCTTTCACATTTTTTATTTTTTGTTTTAGATATTGTAATTTCGGTACTTTCTAATTCATTGTTATTGGATAGTGAAATTTCAGACACAATAAATAAAAATTTCACTTCATTCTCAAATTTTTCAAGAAGTAAAAAATCATGATTAGTACAATTAATGTCAAGTTTCGCCTCTAAAGATGAGCCAATAACTCCTTGTTCCCTCTTTAATTCAATCTCCTTCGTGACAATTTTTTTTATATTTAATATTCTTTCCCAATCTTCATCATTTACTTTCCTATTTCCAAATTTTATTTCATTTGTGTCATACCAGTTATTAAGTAATACGGAATTATTATTGGTGTTGGTAAAATGACTCCAGGATTCTTCAGCTGTGTGAGGACATATTGGAGCTAGCCACAAGATTAGCATNTTCAAAATATGTTTCATTGCTTGTTGAGCTGATTTCCTACTATACGAATTTTTATTAATTGTATATATTCTATCTTTTATNATATCTAGGTAAAAAGATCCTAATTCGTTTACACAAAAAGAATGAATGATTTGAACGACANTGTGCATATTNTATTNNTCATAATTTTCAATAATATTCTTTTGAATATTTATAGCTCGACATAAAATCCATTTATCAAGTTCATTTGAAATTTCTGATTCATAGTCTTTCTCTTCAAAATCAGAAATATTAGCAAGCAAAAAACGAATGGTATTTCTAATTTTACGGTATTTATCAGACGTTCGATTTAAGATCTCGTCTGAAACTGAAATTTCTGAAGTGTAGTCAGTGCTTGCAACCCATAATCTTAAAATATCTGCACCAAGCCTGTTAATTACTTTTTGAGGCGAGACAACATTTCCTTTTGATTTCGACATTTTGTTTCCTTTAGCATCAACTGTAAATCCGTGAGTCATTGCAGATTTAAATGGTGGTTTGCCAGAAATTGAAACAGATGATAAAAAAGATGATTGAAACCAACCACGGTGTTGGTCTGAACCTTCAAGATATAGGTCAGCAGGAAAATCTAAACCATGCTTTTCTTTTAAAACTGCTGAATGAGTTGCTCCAGAATCAAACCACACATCGAGTGTGTCATTTACTTTCTCATAATTATTATGGTCATCTATTAAGTCTTTAATATCTTTCTTAAACCAAGCTTCAATACCATCTTTTTTTACTTCCTCATATACTGCATTAAAAATTTTTGAAGTATTTGGATGTAGTTCTTGTGTTTTTTTATTTATTAGAAGTGTAATTGGCACACCCCATTTCCTTTGCCTAGATATACACCAGTCTGGCCTATCATCAATCATAGTTTTTATCCTGTTATAGCCCCAATCGGGAATCCAATTTACTTTTGGTAATTCTTGTAAAGCATTTTTTCGCAAATTGTTTTTTGACATCGAAATAAACCATTGNGGTGTAGTTCGAAATATCAATGGAGTTTTAGTTCTCCAATTATGAGGATAACTATGTCTNAATTTTTCTTTACNTATCAGNGCAGATTCTCGTTCTANTATATCTATTATATTTTGATCAATTTTAAACACATGAATATTTTTTATNTCNTCAATTTCACCNACATATAAACCNGATGANGTAANTGGATTTAATATTTCTAGGTCNTACTTTTTACCAAGTTCAAAATCNTCTACTCCATGCGCAGGNGCAATGTGAACACAGCCAGTACCAGTATCNGTGGTTACAAAGTCACCATGAAGAATTGAAACTNNTTTANTTTTAAAAAGGGGATGTTTTGCNTTTANATTTATTAACTTCTTTCCTTCAAATCTTTTTATTAATTTACAATTTTCCCCAGACCTTAAATTAAATTTTTCAAAAAGTTCGTTACAAATAATTAACAATTCCTTATTTCTCTCTATTAATACATAATCAATATTTTCGTTAATAGCAATTGCTTGATTTGATGGCAAGGTCCAAGGTGTAGTTGTCCATATGACGATACTTACTTTTTTATCTTCAGTATTTAGAAAATTAAGTTCATCGGTAATTTCAAATTTGACATCTATTGAGGTGGATTCTTTTTCATGATATTCAACTTCTGCTTCTGCTAAAGCACTTTTACACACAGGGCACCAGTAAACTGGTTTGACTCCTCTACTAATATGACCTTTTTCGTAAATCTTTTTAAGTGAATTAATTATCTCAGCTTCTAATTCAGGGCTTGATGTGAGATATGGATTATCCCAGTTTCCTAAAACTCCTAATCTAATAAAATCTTCTTTTTGTTTTTCAACTTGTTTGTAAGCGTATTCGCGACATAATTTTCTAAATTCTTCGTCAGATATCTCGTCTTTTTTTGAGATATTTTTTTCCACTTCAAGTTCTATTGGAAGACCATGGCAATCCCATCCTGGTATATAGGGTGTTTTAAAGCCAGATAGAAACTTTGATTTTAAAATGATGTCTTTTAAGATTTTATTTACGGCATGACCTATGTGTATATTTCCATTGGCGTATGGCGGCCCATCGTGAAGAATAAATAAAGGGGAGTCCTTTCTATAAGTTTGCATTTCANTATAAATATCAGTTTCCNNCCACTCTTTTTGAATTTCAAGCTCTTTTACCGGCAAGTTAGCNTTCATTGGGAATTTTGTTGATGGTAAATTTAAGGTTTTCTTAAGATCTATCATTTCTTTTTTTGCAATTCTAATAAATTTTTAATATCTGTCTTTATCTGTAATTGTAAATCTTCTAGNGATTTAAANTTCATTGTATCTCTTACTTTTGAAAGGATATCAAATTTCATGTATTCACCATAAACATTTTCTTTAAAATCTAGTAAGTATGCCTCAAATTGTCTATTAATTCCCTTCACAGTTGGCTTTAATCCTATATTTGCTAATCCAATATATTGTTTTCCTTTATGTAACGTTGTAACTTCATATACGCCATTAAGCAATGAACTTTTGTATTTAATATTTATTGTTGGGAAATCGATTGTTCTTCCCATTTTGTCACCATGGAAAACATTTCCAGATACTGATAAATTTCGGCATAACAATTTTTCTACTGATTTAAAATCATTATTTATAATTTTTTCTCTTATTAAAGAGCTGCTAACTCTTTCATTTTCTTTTGTGATAGGTTCAAAAGTCACTAATTCTATATCTTTATTTTCATGATACTTATTCAGTAAATCTATACTTCCTCTCCTTTGGTGGCCAAATTTAAAATCCTTTCCTACAAATATAGATTTGACATTTAACTTATCTATTAACATTTGATCTAAAAAGTGCTCTGCNGTAATCTTTTCAAAAAATTTGTTGAACTTACATAAAATAAATACATCAAGATTTAATTCATTCAAATAATTTACTTTTTCACGTAAACCCATAATTTGATTATTTTTGCCTGTAAAATATGACTTAGGAGAAGGCATAAACGTCATTAAAGCTGAACGAAGTCCATTTTTTTTTGAATAGGCTATTAAATCGTTAATAATCTTTTGATGCCCAAAATGAATTCCATCAAAACTTCCTATTGTTAAAGCAATAGGTGATTGATTTTTATTTTCTATTTTAGTTATTACGTCCACTTTAAATATTATTAGGTATAATCTCAGATTTTTTTATTTTAAATAAGATTAATGAAATAAAGAATACAAAAATACCTGAAAAAATTATACTTAGTAAGTTAATAACTCTTACATAAAATTTTTCGCTAGCCCAATCATTGATATCTAAATTAAAATTAATTAAAACAATAAACATTATAAAAGAAGCAATCAGAATTTTAAAAATAAATATAAAAGTATTTTTTTCAATTTGAATATATTTTTGATTCAGTGCCTCTCTAAGAAGTAAGAAAAAATTAACGTATGCTGCAAAACTTGTTGCAATAGATAATCCAGCATGCACCCCAGTAAAATTGATACGGCTTAAGTAAACAACTAATATTAAGTTTAAAGTAACATTAAAAAAAACAGCTATCACTGCAACCTTTGCAGGAAAAGATGTTTTTTTCATAGAATAAAAGATAGTTATCAATATTTTCACACCTATCATAGCAGGCAAACCAATTGAAAAAGCAATTAAGCTAATTGAGGTCATGTCTACATCGTAAAGTGAAAATTCTTTGTAATTAAGTAAAGAAATAAGTATTGGTTTTGACAAAATAATTAATCCAATAACTGTGGGGATTGATACCATAATACTCATTTTAATTGCCCAGTTAACCACCTGATTAAAATCTTTTGTTTTTTTAGTTGCAAAAAGCAATGATAATTTTGGAAGTATTACAGTAGCAATAGCAATACCAAATAAGGCTAATGGTAATTCGACAAATCTATCAGAAATATATAACCAACTGATACTTCCTGTAATTAAGAAAGAAGCAATAATTGTATCAATAATGATATTAATTTGAGTGACAGAAGATCCAAATATTATTGGTAGAAATAATTCTTTAATTTTTTTTATGCCGGGATGACTGGGTCTTATTTTTAACTTTGGAAATAATCCGAGTTTATAAATTGGATAGATTTGAAAACCTAACTGTAAGATACCCGCTACAAATACCCCCACTGCTAAAGCTAATACTGGTTCCTCAAAAAAGGCNGCACCATATACAGCAGCAAATATTAAAACTACATTTAAGATTACTCCTGTAAACGCTGGTATAGCAAATTTATTATAGGTGTTNAGAATTGAACCAGCTAAAGCAGTTAAGCAAATAAANAGCATATAAGGAAATGTAATTTGAAGGAGCGTTGTGGTAAGTTCCATTTGATTATTTACTGAATTAACAAATCCAGGTGCGATTAAGTAAATCAATAACGGCGCTAAAATAACTCCTATTAATGTGACTAAAAGAAGAACTAAAGCAATTATTGAAACACTTGAATCCACAAACTCTTTTAATTCCTTATTATTGTTTTGTGCTTTGTATTCAGTCAGTACTGGTATATACGCAACTGATAATGCTCCTTCGCCAAATATTCTTCTAAAAAAATTTGGTATTCTGAATGCAACAAAAAAAGAGTCTAGAGCGCCTTGAGAATTATTAATAAANATGAAAATTGCAGCATCTCTCAAATATCCAAAAATTCTAGATAAAAATGTAAAAAAAGACACAATATATGTGTTTTTGAATACTTTTCCTTTGTTTTCCATAGTTTATTGGTTTTCTTGATATTATTTATTGACAAATGCCCCTATTAACAGCATATTACTTTATTTTTAACGCAAGGAATATAATTATATGGCAAACACAATACAGGCAAGAAAAAGAGCTCGTCAAGCAGAGGTTAGAAGAGAGCGTAATGTTTCTCAAAAATCTAAGCTTAGAACTTTTGTGAAAAATGTTGAGAAATTAGTTGATGCAAAAAAAGTTGAAGATGCNTCTGATATGCTTNCCAAAGCTATACCTGTAATTGATTCAAGCGTTTCTAAAGGNTTAATACATAAAAATAAAGCAGCAAGAACTAAAAGCAGGTTAAATAAACGAGTGAAAGCCTTAGCTAAGAAATAACCATATTATTTCTGTGTATAGCTTCTTTACTCTCATATAATCCATAGATTTTTTCAATATCCTTCAATGACTTCCCAATTATTTGAAGAAGGTCGTCACTATTATAATTTACTAAGCCTCGCGCAACTTCAGTTTTATTTTTATCAAAACAAATTACAACATCTCCTTTTTTAAAATTACCTTCTACTTTTTTTATTCCAATTGGTAAAAGACTTTTACCTTTGCTAAAGAGTACCTCTTTTGCTCCATCGTCAATGTATATNTTGCCNTTTGCAGNAGCAGAGTTAATTATCCAAAGCTTCCTATTATTAATCTTATTGGAGTTATTTTTTATTAATGTGCCATAATTTTTATCCTCAAATATTTTAAATAAAATATCTTTAGTTTTACCATTGGCGATAATTGTTTCAGTTCCAGATTTAGAGGCTTTTTTAGCAGCTTCAATTTTTGTAATCATTCCTCCTCTACCTAAAATACTTGAACTTGATTTTGCATATTCCTGAATTTTTTTATCATTTAAATCGATATTTTTAATTAATTTTGCATTTTTATTAAGCTTAGGATCATCTTCGTACAATCCTTTTTGGTCTGTAAGTATAATAAGCTTATCAGCTGCAACTAAGTTTGCTACTAATGCTGCAAGTGTATCATTGTCACCAAACTTAATTTCTTGAGAAGATGTTACATCATTTTCATTGATTACCGGTATTATTTTTCTATCAATAAGATCATTAACGGTTGATCTTATGCTTAAATATCTTTCTCTAAAATTTAAGTCGTCGTGTGTAAGTAAAACTTGTGCTGTAAAGATTTTATGCTTTTTAAACTCAGTTTCATAAGCCTGTACTAAGCTCATTTGACCTATTGAAGCGAGTACTTGAAGATAAGTAATACTTTTTGGCCTTTTTGACAACTTAAGTTTTTTCATTCCCTCGGCAATAGACCCTGATGAAACAAATATAAACTTTATATTTTTTTTATTTAATTTAGCAACTTGCTCAGCGAGATTTTTTATTAAATTTCTATTTAGCCCAGGATTTTTCCTTGTAATTATTGCGCTACCAATTTTTACTATCCATATCGATTTATTTTTTTTACTCATGATATTTCAATCTCGGAATGTATTTTCATTATGTAGTTCAGTAATTCGTCTAAACCTTTTTTGGTTACTGTTGATATAAAAAAAACATCTTTATTATATAGTCTTGATAAATCATTTTTTAAATCAACAAGGGCTCCATCAGTTAACAAGTCTACTTTGTTGAAAACCAGTATTTGTTTTTTCTTATGAAGTTGTTCATCATATTCTTTTAACTCATTATTTATATCATCAATTTCCTTACTTAAATTATTACTTTCAACTTGAGAAATATCAACAATATGTAGCAAAATTTTCGTTCTACTGATATGTTTAAGGAACTGTATGCCTAAACCTTGCCCCATTGATGCACCCTCGATGAGCCCAGGGATATCAGCTACTACTAAAGTTTCATGAAAATTATTAACTTTTACAACTCCAAGCATAGGGGAAATTGTAGTAAAAGGATAATCAGCCACTTTTGGCTTAGCATTTGTTGTTACATTTAAGAAAGAAGACTTACCTGCATTAGGCTTACCTAACAGACCAACATCCGCAAGCAGTCGAAGTTCAAGCTTAATTTTTTTAAACTCACCAATTGAACCCTTTGTAAATTGTCTTGGTGCTCTATTTTTTGAGGATTTATATCGTAAATTTCCAAGACCATGAAAACCACCCTGAGCCATCAAAAAGGTTTGATCTTTTTTTGTAAGTTCGGTTATCAGAGAATTTGTTTCAATATTATAAATCTGTGTCCCTAAAGGAAGCTCAATATATAAGTCATCTCCTTTTTTACCTGTCATATTTTTACTTCTTCCTTTTTCTCCATTTTCAGCCTCAAAACTTGATTGATGCCTAAAATTATATAAGGTATTAATANTACTCTTTGCAATTAAAAAAATAGAACCCCCATCACCGCCATCACCGCCATCAGGGCCGCCGAATTCAATATATTTCTCTCTACGAAAACTGCAGCAACCATCACCGCCATCTCCCGCTTTAAGATCGATTATAGCTTCGTCAATAAATTTCATTTTTTAATGGNTAATTTTTAAAAGAAANGACTAAATAACNCTAACAGTTTTTTTCTTTTGGGGACCTCTGATTGAGAAGGATATTTTACCGTTAGCTTTTGCAAATAAAGTATGGTCTTTGCCNCAGCCTACGTTTATACCTGGATGAAACTTAGTTCCNCGTTGGCGNACAATAATATTTCCNGCTTTTACGGANTGACCACCNTANATTTTNANNCCAAGTCTTTTAGACTCNGAATCTCTTCCNTTTTTNGAAGATCCACCAGCTTTTTTATGAGCCATATCTAAGTTATCCTATTTTTGTGATTTCAANTCTAGTCATATTCTGTCTNTGACCAGCAATTCGAGAATAGTGCTTTCTTCTCTTAAATTTAATAATACTAATTTTTTTATCTCTATAGTGCTCTTTGATCTTACCTTCCACAATAGAATTTTCAATAAAAGGCTTACCTATCTGAGTATCTTTTTTATCAGAGATAAGTAAAACTTTATCAAATTTAATGGTTTCACCAGTTTCTAAACCCTCTCTATCGACTTCAATAATGTCACCTTTTGAGACCTTATACTGTTTTCCACCTGACTCTACTATAGCAAACACGAGATTTTCCAAAAAAATTAATAGGAGCTGTATTCTACCTATATGACGAAATCAGGTCAATATTTAAAGATATTTTTGATAGTATATAAAGTTCTATTATGAATTATGAATATATACAAAAATCAGTCTTAAAAGACCTCGAGCAAGTAAATAAACTTATCAAAAGCTCATTAAAGTCAAACATACTTCTTATTGAGGAAGTATCTAAACACATTGTTGGAGCTCCTTCAAAACGAATCAGGCCATTGCTAGTGATCATCATTGGTAAAATGCTTAGGATCCCTAATAAAAAAATATATCAATTAGCTTTAATAATTGAGTTCATTCATACAGCTACTTTATTACACGATGATGTCGTGGATATATCAGAAAAAAGACGAGGGAAAAAGTCAGCAAATAAGATATGGGGAAACGAAGCAAGTGTTTTGGTAGGCGATTATCTTTATTCGCGGTCGTTTCAAATGATGGTAAAACTGGGAGATAAGAAAATTTTTTCAATTTTGGCCGATGCTACCAATCAAATTGCTAAAGGAGAGGTAATGCAATTAATGAATGTTGGTAAATTAAATACAACATTAGATCAATATATGAAAGTCATAAACTATAAAACGGCAACTTTATTTGAAGCCTCTACTAGATCTTCAGCAATTCTTGCAAAAAAAAATGAAAAAAATATCAATAAATTTGGAGACTACGGTAAACATCTTGGCTTAGCTTTTCAGATCAGCGATGATATTTTAGATTTTACAGCAAAAAATTCTAACCAGATTGGTAAAAATATTGGAGATGATCTTGAGGGTGGAAAAATTACTCTACCAATTATATATGGCTATAAATTTTCTAATAGCTCAGATAAGAAAAATATTAAAAGGATTTTAAAAAGTAAAAGTAAAGCTTCATTCAATGAGTTGAAAGATATATTAATAAAGACTGGAGCAATTGATATGTCAATAAAAAAAGCAAATTACCACGCGACATTTGCGAGAAAAAGTATTTTGCACTTAAAGCATGATAATTATAAAGATTTACTTTTAAAATTAGCTGATTTTTCGATTTCAAGAAAAAAATGAAATAAATTTTTAATATTTAGAAGTTAGTGTTTATTTATGGAAAAAGAACCTAAATTTTTTAGTAATATGCTCAGTCTTTTAGAATTCAATAAAAGAGTTGTAGCTCAAGCACTTAACAAAAATGTTCCTATTTTAGAGCGTTTGAAATTTCTTTGTATAGCAAGTAGTAATTTGGATGAATTTTTTGAGATAAAAGTAGCTATATTAAGGCGACAAATTTTATCTAAGTCACAAAAAATAGGTCGTGATGGTTACTCTCACGAAGAAAGATTTAAAGTAACAAGAAGAAAAGTAAGATCAATATTAGACACTCAATATGGAATTCTTCAAAAAAGTGTTTTCTCGGCCTTAAGGAGAAAGAACATTGTTTTTTTAAGAAGGCGGGAGCTTGATCCAAAGCAGAAAGAATGGGTATCTAAATTTTTTGACTCAAGAATTCTGCCGATTCTCACGCCTGTTGGGCTAGATAGCAATAAACCTGGCCTCAGCAGCAGACATCCATTTCCAAAAGTTCAGAATAAAAGCTTAAACTTTATGGTGAAACTTAGTGGCAAAACTGCTTATGGCAGAAGCTCACAAATGGCAGTTGTTACCGCCCCTAGAGTCTTGCCTCGATTTGTAGAGTTGCCAAAAGAATTAAGCAAACAAAAAAAATACTTTATGTTTTTGTCATCTATCATTCATGAAAACATANCTAAACTTTTTCCAGGTTTAAAAATAAGAGGTTGCCATCAATTTAGGGTGACTATGAATAGTAATCTTGAAATCGATGATGAGGACTTAAGAGATTTTAAGCAATCGATTTCACTTCAACTTCCAGATAGAAAATATAATGAAGCTATTAGGTTAGAAGTTGTAAAAGACTGCCCTGCTGACATTATTAAATTTTTAAAAGCGCAATACCAATTGAATGATAATGATGTTTATAAAGTTAATGGTCCAGTGAACTTAAATAGGCTGGTTGATTTTGGTAAAAAAATTGATGACGATAGTCTTAAATACAAAACTTACACACCAGATGGAAATTATACTTTAAAAGGAAAGCCTGAAGAAATTTTTAAGCAAATAAAATCTGAAGAGTTTCTTCTTCACCATCCTTACAACAGCTATGATTCGGTTGTAAATTTTTTAAAAGCTTCGGTTGAGGATGAAAATGTTCTTGCGATAAAACAAACTATATACAGAACAGAAAAAAATTCACAAATAGTTAAAAATTTAATCGATGGAGTAAAAAAAGGTAAACAAGTTACTGCAGTTATAGAGCTAAGTGCAAAATTTGATGAAACTCATAATATTGATATCTCTCAAAAACTTGAGGCCAACGGAGTTCAAGTAACTTATGGAATTATTGGGTTAAAGACTCATGCAAAAGCTATTCTAGTTGTAAGAAAAGAAGGAAAGATTTTACAAAGATATGCTCACTTAGGTACTGGTAATTATAATAAAAAAACTGCCTCTGCTTACACTGATTTTGGCTATATCACTGCTGACAAAGATATCACAGAAGATATTCATAACTTTTTCATCCAATTAACTGGCTCTTCAAAAAAAACAAAATATAAAAAAATATATGTCTCTCCTTTCGACTTAGGAAAAAAAATTAAAAACAAAATACATCGTGAAATTATGCTTGCTAAGAAAGGCAAACCAGCTCTTATTATGGCAAAAATGAATCAACTTACAGAGAGCAAGATTATTGAAAAGTTATATGAGGCATCAAAAGCTGGAGTAAAAATCGATTTATTTGTAAGAGGTGAATGTATATTGAAGCCTGGTATTCAAGGCCTTTCTGAAAATATTAGAGTATTTTCTACTATTGGTAAGTTTCTTGAACATACTAGAGCCTTTTATTTTTTTAATAATGGTAAAAAAGATGTTTATCTTTCCAGCGCTGATTGGATGCCAAGAAACATACACAACCGCATTGAATTAATGTTTCCTATTAAAAAAGATAGTTTCAAAAATAGAATCATAAAAGAGTGTTTTGATATGCATTTAAGAGATAATTACTCGCTCTGGCAATTAGATAAAAATGGAAACTATAAAAAAAGAAATATTGGAAAAGGTAGAAAAAAGGTGTCAGCTCAAAGTATACTATGTAACGAACATGGAGTTTATTTATGAATGATACTTTTGGTGTGCTTGATCTAGGGTCAAACAGCTTTCATTTAGTAATTTCAGAATATCACGATAATCTTTTTCGTAAAAAATATAAAAAAAAAGAGTATACGTACTTAGGAAGTGGTTTAAAACCTGATGGCACAATAGAAGCTAAACTTGCTGATAAGTCCATTCAGGCTTTAGATAGTTTTAAAGTCAATATTGAAGAACAAAATCCAACTTTCTTAAAAGTCATTGCAACTAATTCTTTTAGGAGAATTAGTGATTATGATTTTCTTACTCAATCAGAAAAAGCACTTGGAAATAAAATTAATATTATAACTCCTTTAGAAGAGGCTAACCTTATTTATCAAGGCGTAACACACACTACAGAAATTAATTATAAAAATTTTTATATTATAGATATTGGGGGTTCAAGTTCAGAGGTCATTACCGTAAAAGATAAAAAACTTACCAATTTGGCAAGTTTTCAATTTGGAAGTTCTACTATTAATAATTATTTTTTTGATATAGGAGATATTAAAAGGCAATGGTATAAAGCATGTTTTCATGTTTTTAATGAAATAAACAAATCAAGCGACTCTGCTAGCTTGCAAGGTAAATATGTATATCGAGGCTCTGAAAATAAAGCCATTGATAAACTTTTAATTNATTCAAATGATAATATTGCCTTTGGCGGATCAGGTACAATTAAAGCAGTTCACAAGGCTTTAAAAGCTATACTTATAGATCAAGATGAAATTGATATTTCGAAGATTGATTATCTTGTGCAAATCTTACTTAATCAACACGACAAGGTTTACGATTCTGACTTTAAAAAAATNACTNNGGTTATAAACCCAGAAAGATTAANAGTTTTCTTAGCAGGGTTGTCAATATTACACAGTTTAATGGTTATTTTAGATATTAGTATTTTAAGTAGAGCAAATGGTGCATTAAGAGAAGGCGCTATGTATGAGCTATTAAAAGATTCAAATATTAAGTCTTAAAGAATTTTCTAGCTGTCTTTTTTCACTTCTTCANCAGGTGCTTCAGCTTTAGTNTCTTCAGCAGGTGCTTCNNCTTTNNNTTCTTCAGCAGGTGCTTCNNCTTTCANTTCTTCAGCAGGTGCTTCAGCTTTAGTATCTTCAGCAGGTGCTTCTTCTTTCACTTTNTTTGGAGATATCTTTATTAAGCCCTCTTCAAGGAGAATTTTTATTTTTTCCTCGCCATTCATGTATTTTTTTGAATCATCTTTAACAGAATACCTACCTGTCTTTTTTTTAAAGATTGTGTATTTATCTGTTTTTTTAACTATTTCCATTTAAATCTCCAAAATAACTTTTTGTCCTATTCGATATAGCTACCAAGGATAGCATAACAGGAACCTCTACGAGAACTCCTACAACTGTAGCAAGAGCTGCACCCGAGTTTAATCCAAATAGACTTATAGCTACGGCTACGGCTAATTCAAAAAAATTTGAAGTACCAATCAAAGCTGCAGGTGCCGCAATATTATATGGTATCGATAATCTAAATGCCAATAAATATGTAATGAAATAAATACCATATGTTTGAATCAAAAGAGGAATAGAAATTAATAATATAATAAATGGATTGGATATTATTTTATGAGCTTGAAATCCGAATAAAACAACAACGGTTAACAGTAAACCAGCAATAGAGTATATTTTAAATTTACTACTGAAGTTTTCAATTTTTTGTGAATTATTTCTTAAGTAATAATTTCTCACTATAAAAGCAATAAGAAGAGGTATTACAATATATAAAGTTACAGATAAAATTAATGTAAACCATGGAACCGTCAAATCAGTTATTTCAAGTAATAACTTAGTCAAAAAAGGAAATAAAATTATCAAAATAACATCATTAACAGAAACTTGTACTAAGGTATAATTAGCATCACCATTTACAAGTCTACTCCAAAGAAATACCATAGCTGTACACGGAGCTATACCTAATAAAATTACGCCAGCTAAAAATTCATCAGCCTCATTACTTGTAATGTAGTCAGCAAAAATTATTTTAAAAAATAAATACCCGACTCCAGCCATTGTAAAAGGTTTCACGAACCAATTTATAAAAACAGTGAGATATATTCCATTTAGGTTATTTTTTACATTCCTCATACATGAAAAATCAACATTTAAAAGCATTGGAAAAATCATTGCCCAAATTAAAACAGCGATAACAAAATTTACATTATGCAATTCAAATGAAGCAATAGTTGTGAATAAGCTTGGAAGAGAGTTACCTAAAATAATTCCCATTAGTATTGAAATTCCAACCCATATACTTAAATATTTTTCAAATAAATTCATTTTTTCTCACTAAAAAAAAACGGAGTATTGCTACTCCGTTTAATATATTAACTAAAAAAAGTAATGATTACTTTTTCATTTTAGAAGGTGATTTATCTCCAACAATAAGTTTCATACTCAAAACTTTAGGATTTAGATCACTTCTTTCTGCAGGTGGCATTGGTATTAAACCTCTGTCTACTAAATAACCATCAGGACCTGAAGCTGCATCGCTCAAAAACATTTCAACATATTCTTGCATACCTGGAATTACGCCAAGATGAGCAGTTTTAATATAGAAAAACAACGGTCTTGAAACTGGATATTTGCCTGTCGCAATATTTTCAAAAGTAGGTGCAATACCACTAAATTCAGCTCCTTTTACTTTATCACCATTTTGATCTAGAAAACTAAATCCAAAGACGGCTAATGCCTTAGGGTTTGATACAACTTTTTGTACCATTAAATTATCATTTTCTCCAGCCTCAATAAATGGACCATCTTCTCGTACAGTATGACACTTAGCTTTGTAGAGTTTCTTATCTTTCTTTTTCATCGCCTTAATCCATTTATATTTTTTACATCCACCTTTTTCTAAAACAAGTTCAGCAAATGCATCACGTGTACCTGAAGTAGGTGGTGGCCCTAAAACTTCAATAGGATCAGCAGGGAGGGCAGGATTTACATCTTTCCAAGTTTTGTGAGGATTTTTAATAAATTTCTCAGCTCCGCTTGGGTCTGGAATTTCAGCTGCTAAAGCGAGATAAACATCCTTTCTTGAAACTTTAAAAGTAGGTGCACTTTTAGCATTTGCCATCACTATTCCATCGTAGCCAACTTTAACTTCAACGATATCGCCTACACCATTTTCGCGACATTTTTTAATTTCTTTTGTTTTAATAGCTCTTGAGGCATTTGTAAAATCTGGTGTACCTGTTCCAGTACCCGCACAAAATAGCTTAAGACCCCCACCTGAACCAGTTGACTCAATTTTAGGTGTTTTAAAACTAGTCTCTTTACCAAATCTTTCAGCAACGACAGTTGCAAAAGGATAAACAGTAGAGGATCCTACTATTTCAATTTGATCCCTTGCAAAAGCACTTGANGAAAAGATTACTGAAAGAAACGATATTATAAAAACTATTTTTTTCATTTCATGATCTCCAATAATTATTAGAAAATTTGTTATAGCAAACAAAATATTACAAACATTTGTTACAGATTTATTAATTTATTTAAAAAAAGATAAATTTAACGAAAAAAATCTTCCATAACCTGAAATACATTGAATGTAATAAAAATGAAATATTTTCTTAACTCAAATGTAATACTCAATTCATTAATCTGTAGCAAAAGATAATCAATATGTACGCACTTAATTAATTAATTATGGGAGATAATAATGTTAAAAAAAGTAACTTTCATACTTTTTGCTTTAACTTTCTCATCTTTATCTTTTGCTGATGCTCATGCGGACATTGCTGAAATGAAGGAACAACTTCAAAATGCTTTAATTAAAATTAAAGCTTTAGAGCAAGCTGCTAAGCAAGATCGTAAGGGAAAGAAAGGTGGTATTACAACTAAAGCTAAAAAGTTGTCAATTAATACTTCAGGTGGCGGAATCAAAGTTAAATCAGGAAAACAAAAGTTTTCTATTGGTGGTCGTTTAATGTTTGATACAGATCATATGGATAGTGGCCACGCTACTGAAGCAAAATCTTTTAATGATGCTGAGTGGAGAAGAACCAGAATCAATATCAAAGGTGCTGTTAACAAGCATTGGTCATACGCAATGGTTTACGATATTTTATCTGAAACTAATGCAGCTAACCTTGATGAAGGTTATATCAAGTATGATACCAAAAAAGGTTTTTACATGACTGTCGGTAAAACAAAAGCTGACATGATGCTTGAGCAAAGAACTTCGTCGAAATGGATTTCAACAATTGAACGTGGCCTTTTAAATGAGTTTAACGAGAAACTTACTTATCTTATCGGTAAGCCCGGTGATGGCGGTGGAGTAAAACTTGGATTCTACGATAAGGATTCAAGAACTTTTGGCTCACTTTCAGTCTTTGATGCATATAAAAATGACTCATCAGATAATGATTGGATACTTCACACAACAGCAATTGTAGGTATCTCACCTAAACTTGGAAAAAATAATTTCGCTCACTTTGCGGCATCCTATGGTTCTGCCGATTATGAGGGTAATTCAATTTCACCTTCATTAAGATTAGGTGTTCACCAAGGAGATAAAGTAACTCCTTTCAATACGTCTGCTGCTGGAGACATAACTATTTATGGACTTGAGGCTGCATATGTTGACGGGCCATTATCTTTCCAAGCTGAATATATAGATACAGAGGTTGAACATAATACTACTGGTGCGACTGAGTATGAGTGGGATGGTTATTATGGGCAAATAGCTTATACGTTCACAGGCGAGACTCGTTCATATAAATGGAAGTCTGGTAAGTTTGATAAGATTAAACCTAAAGGTGATATGGGTGCTTTAGAAGCTGTACTTCGTTACGAAGATGTGAGCGTAACAGATAGTAATACTGGTACAGTAAATGCTAATGACATCGATATTGATAGAATGGTATTAGGTCTTAACTGGTACATTAATAAAAGCACCAAATTCATGGTCAATTACGTGTCTGTAGGTCTTGATAACTTAAATAATCCAGGTGGAAATACATCTGATAAAGATAGTATTCAAACTAGATTTCAATACGCCTTCTAATTACATTTTCATATCTGTAGCTAGAAAAATAAAAACCCGCTCTTTATTATGAGTGGGTTTTTTTTTACCTTCATAAAAATGTTAGAATAAAAAAAACGCCCTGTATGAACAAGGCGTTATAAATGGAGGAGTCACACTTCAATAGGAGTCACTATTAATTTGAGACAAATTCATAGTAGCTAATATTTATTACAGTAATATGAATAATGTGAGAAATTCAGAAAAAAAATTAGTAGTTTTATCTGCACCCTCTGGTGCAGGTAAAAGTAGTTTATTGAATAATGTAATTAGTCAACATCATGATATTGGCTTAACAATATCTCATACAACAAGAGATATCAGACCAAATGAAAAGAATAATATTGATTACTATTTTATTTCTAAAGAAAAGTTTCAAGCTATGATTAATGAAGAAGAATTTATTGAATTCGCTGAGGTGCATGGAAATTTTTATGGTACGACGAAAAAAGAAATTGATGAAAAACTTATGAATTTTGAAATTGTTATTTTAGAAATTGATACTAATGGAGCAAAACAGGTTTTAAGTAACATCGCAAATTGCAGATCGATATTTATTTTACCTCCAAGCTATTCCTCTTTAAAGAAGAGATTGCTTGCAAGAAAAACTGAAAATAAAGAGCAGCTGGAAAAAAGACTGAGAGCCGCAAAAACTGAAATTAAAGAAGCAACCGGCTTCGATTATGTTATGATAAATGATGTATTTGAGGAGTCGGTGACAAACCTCACTGAAATCCTCTACGATGTTGATATGAGGCTGATAAGTTCGAATCATGTTGATTTAATAAAGCCTTTTTTATAAATAATGGAGAATACGAAGTGGCAAGAATTACTGTAGAAGATTGCTTAGAAAATGTTGAAAATAGATTTCATTTAGTAAGGGTTGCAAGTAAACGTGCAAGACAACTAATGCTTGGTAAAACACCTACTCTTGAGTGGGATAACGATAAACCAACAGTTGTCGCTTTGCGTGAAATTGCTTCAGGTAATATTAATGAAGAAATGCTTGATGCAGCTACACAAGCTGAGAAAGAAGAGGAAAACTTTTCTCAATCAGAAGTAGATGCTGAGTTAAGTGAACTAATTTCTGCTGATAATTTAGAAAGTACAGAAGCATCANATCAAGAGCNTAGTGCTGAGGAATCCACCGCTACTGCGTCAGANTCTCAAGAATCNTTAATNAGTGAAACTTTATCNGATAATGAACCTCAAGCAGAGGCTGCTGTAGAAGAGGACGATCAAAAATAGNAAGTCATGGGTGATATATTAAANTTATCAATTAAAAAAAAAGAAANCTCAAATTCTGACCCAAACTTTAAAAAATTAATTTACAAGCTTGAGGATTACTTAAGTAAAACTCAAATCGAAAGTATTAAATTAGCATATCAATTTAGTAAGGATAGTCACGGNACTCAGCTAAGAAAAAGTGGCGAGCCATATATTAATCATCCAATATCTGTTGCCAATATTCTTGCAGCAATGAAAATGGATGCAGATAGTATCATTGCAGCTATCTTGCATGATGTTGTTGAAGATACCCACATCGAAACTTCTGAAATTAAAAAAAATTTTGGAGATGATGTCGCACTTATAGTAGATGGGGTCAGTAAACTTGAACATATAAAGTTTTCCTCTAAAGCAGAAGCTGAAGCAGAGAATTTTAGTAAGATGATGATTGCAATGTCTAAAGATCTGAGAGTTATGCTTGTTAAGCTGGCAGACAGACTTCATAACATGAGAACTATCAGCTTCCTATCAATTGACAAACAAAAGCGAATTTCAAAAGAGACACTCGAGATTTATGTACCTATTGCTCATAGACTAGGTATGAATAAAATTAGATTAGAACTAGAAGAACTATCCTTCAAGACTCTAAATCCGCGAAGGTATCAAATTATCACTGAAAATGTAAAAGAATATAAAAAGAACAAACGTAAAGTAGTAGAGAAAACTAAAGCAAAAATAATTGAAAGACTTCTTGAAAATAAGATTATAGCTGAGGTCATCGGTCGAGAAAAAAACCCTTACAGCATATATAAGAAGATGAAATATAAGAAACTAAGTTTTAAAAAAGTTTATGATATTTTTGGTTTTCGAGTAGTAACTGAATCAATTGACGAGTGTTATCAAATTTTAGGACGATTACATAACTTATATAAACCTGTTCCTGGACGATTTAAAGACTATATAGCTTTACCAAAATCAAATGGTTATCAAAGTCTACATACGGTTTTGTATGGTCCAAATGGAATTATAATGGAAATCCAAATTAGAACTACAGAAATGGATAAATTTGCGGGATCAGGAATAGCCTCACATTGGCAGTATAAAATTGGAGGAAAATTTTCAGCACAAGCATTTGCACACGATTGGCTTAAATCAATTATAGACATTAAAAAAACAACCTCTAGTTCCTTTGATTTTTTAGAAAATATGAAAGTCAACTTACTTCCAGATGAAATATATTTATTTACACCGGCTGGAGCTATAAAAAGACTTCCTAAAGATTCGTCTGTAATTGACTTTGCTTATTCTGTGCATACAGATATTGGGAATAAGTGTGTTGGTGCAAAAATAAACGGTGTAAATCAACCGTTAAGTACACCTCTTTCAAACGGACAAACTGTAGAAATATTAACTTCTCCAATTGGAAAGCCTAACCCTTCTTGGTTAGAGTATGTAGTAACCGGTAAAGCAAGAACAAATATAAAAAACTATTTAAGAGATCTAAAAGAGGATAGTGCATACGAGCTAGGGTTAAGAATTTTTGATCAAGCACTTAACGATTATGGAACAAGCTTCATTGATCTTAAAGAAGACGAGTATAAAAAAGTTTTATCAATATATGGTTATAGTAACCCGCGACAATTAATAATTAATATTGGATTAGGAAATGTTATACCTCATCTATTAGCACGAGATATCACTGAGAAAAAAAATATTATTTCGTCAACTTATAATAGTTGGTTGAAAAAAGTTATAAAAAGTAAAAAACAAAATATACCAATCAAAGGCACAGAGGGATTAATAGTTAAGTACGCTAACTGCTGCCATCCCATACCTGGTGACGATATAATAGGAGTAATGTCGGCTGGCAATGGATTTGTAGTTCATAGAGCAGCATGTAAAAATTTAAAAAAAGGACTTCAAAGAATTAATATTGAATGGTCTGATAAAGTTGAGGGAGAATTTTTGGTTGAAATTCAAGTTATCTCAACAAACGAAAGAGGGGTATTATCAAAAGTCGCAGGTGTAATTTCATCATTATCTTGTAATATTGAGAATGTTCGCTTTAACGAAGTCGAAATTCCATATGCCTCAATTTGCTTTTCTATAAAAGTTACATCAAGGGATCATGTTGCAGAAGTAATAAAAGAATTAAGGAAATTACCAGATATTAATAAAGTTGTGAGGACATAGTTATGAGTCGGAAAATTATAAATACAGATAATGCTCCAAAAGCAATTGGCACTTATTCACAAGCAGTCTCTATTGATAAAATGGTTTTTGTTTCTGGGCAAATTCCATTAGATCCAAAAAGTATGGAAATTATTTCTGAGAATATAGACGAGCAAATTGAGCAAGCTTTTAAAAACTTAAAAAATATAATTTTAGAGGCAGATTCGAACCTTTCAGATATTGTGAAACTTAATGTATATCTTAAAAATATGGAGCATTTTCCAAAAGTGAATGCACATATGGAAAAAATATTTAGTCAGCCCTTCCCTGCACGTGCAGCAGTTGAAGTAAGCAGATTGCCAAAAGATGTATTAATAGAGGTAGATGCTATTTTAGTAACTGGATAGTTTGGTGAAACTTCAGGAACTTAAGGGTGTTGGCCCTAAAATTCAAGAGAAACTTAACAAGCTTGGTATTTATCAAGTTGAAGACCTCCTTTTTCATATACCTAGTAAATATCTCGATAAAACAACCATTTCTCCAATTTTTGATTTAAAAGAAAATCAATCAGCATTAGTGCAAGGAGAAATAATAAAAGTAAGTTCATTTTTTTACAAAAAAAAGATTGCAACAATAAAGATTGCCGATGAATCCTCATCTTTAAGAATACGCTATTTCAATATTTCAAAGGATCAAGTAAGCAGTTTTAAAGAAGGTAGGATTGTAAGAGTTTTTGGAGAAATGAGAAAAGTTGGAAATACTAAAGAAATGATTCATCCAGAGTACAAATTTATTGACGACACAAATAATTCTTTGGAAGAAACTTACACCCCAGTATATCAAGTAACAGATGGAATCAATCAATCACGTATTAGAAGTTTAATTAAACAGGCAATTTATTTTCTTAAAGAAAACAAATTAGAAGTAAAGAAAATAATTCCAAGAAAAATTGAGGAAAAATTTAAATTACTTGATATCAAAGAATGCCTATTAAATATTCATCAGCCTAAGAAAATTAAGGATTTTAAAAAATTTGAAGAGTATGTGTATAAATATAAAAAAAGATTTATTTTTGAAGAACTTTTATCGCATCAATTAAACTTTGAAAGAGTAAAAAGGTTTAATAAAACTATAAAAGCATTTCAAATAAATACCTCAGCTCAAAACTCGTTACTTTTGAAAAATCAATTAAACTTTACCCTTACCAATTCTCAACAAGAAGTAATCAGTGAGATACAAAATGATTTAAATAAAGAAAACCCAATGTTAAGACTTGTTCAAGGAGATGTTGGCTCTGGAAAGACAATAGTTGCTTTATTTGCCGCTCTCCACGTAATATTAAATGGTTATCAAGTTGCGTTTATGGCTCCAACAGAAATACTAGCTGTGCAGCATTTCCATTATATTAAAAATTTACTTGAAAGTTTTAACATTAAAGTTTCTCTACTTTTAGGTAATCAAAAAAATTCTGAAAAAATATCAATTAGAGAAGATATAAAACTTGGGAATATTAATATTGTTGTTGGTACCCACTCTTTAATTCAAAAAGAGATATTGTTTAAAAACCTTGCGCTAACTATTATTGATGAACAGCATAAATTTGGAGTTCATCAAAGAATGCATTTATTTTCAAAAGGTAAAAGTAATGAAATATATCCGCACCAACTTATTTTAACAGCAACTCCAATACCGAGAACTTTGGCAATGACAATGTATGGTCATTTAGATTATTCAATAATTGATGAAATGCCTTTAGGTAGAAAAAAAATTATTACTGTTGCAAAGCCGGAAGAAAAAAGGAATGAAGTAGTTCTAAAAATTAAAAGTATCTGTGAGAATGAAAAGATACAAGTTTATTGGGTATGCCCTTTAATTGAAGAATCAGAAACTTTGCAATGTAGAACAGCTACAGAAACATTTGAAAATCTTCAAAAAGAGTTAATAAATATGAAAGTTGGCCTAATTCATGGAAGGATGAGTTTTTCTGAAAAAGAGATAATAATGAAAGACTTTAAAAATAATAAAATAGATATTCTTGTGGCAACGACAATAATTGAGGTTGGGCTAGATATAAAGAATGCAAACATAATTGTAATTGAAAATGCTGAGAGAATGGGGCTGTCGCAATTACACCAATTAAGGGGTAGGGTTGGAAGAGGATCAAAACAAAGCACGTGTATTTTAATATATAAAACGGGATTGTCTGAAAACGCACTTAAAAGAATAGATGTTTTAAGAAATAGCTCTGATGGTTTTGATATAGCTGCTGAGGATCTAAAACTAAGGGGCCCAGGAGAATTACTCGGTAAAAAACAAAAAGGTTCAATTAATTATAGAATCGCTAATATTGTTAATGACTACATATTACTCCCAGAGGTAAAAAAATGCTGCAACCTTCTTACAGAAAAAGAAATCGATCTCTTAAGTAGAAGATGGCAAAAAGAAGAAGTAGATATTAGTAGAGCTTAAGTAAACTTTGCAACACCCAAAATTGTTATAAGTATACCTATTATTCCAAATGATATTAATGGAAAAATTATAAATACTTTTTTACTAAGATAATTATCTTTTGCAACAAAAGATAATATCACTGAAACTATTGCAGCAGAAATAGTTGACCAATATAAAAGAGTCATACAATCCGTTTGGCATGTTCTATCTTCAAAAACCCCGCCAAGAATTGAAGAAAAAAGTATAAGAAAAAGAACTCCTGACGCTAATGAAAGTAAAATAGATACAATGTAAGAAGTTTTTTTCATATGTTTTTTAATAAGGTTTTAATCATTTCTTCATCAGTAGGATTATTTGCAACAATAACCTTTTTAGTTGAAAATTTAATTTTTTCAGCAATCTTATTATTTCCTGCAACAATTACTTTGTCAATCCAAAAACTTTGATCTTTATTTGCAAAATTATGTTCTAAATTCTTTAATATATCATTACTGGTAACAAAAATATGGGTAAACTCACCTATATCATCAATGTTTAGGATCTTGGTAATTCTTTCGTATAAAAATATTTCATTGAAGGAAATTAAACTCTTTTTAAAAAATTCGCTTAAAGTTTGTTTTCCACCTATACCTTTACAAATCAAATAATTACTATTTTTAAAATCTCTTATTTGTTCAATTTGGGAAATAAGTTTCTCACTGGAAAACTCAGGCATTGGATCGTTAAATGATTCTAGAGAGTAATTTGCTAATAAACTCGCAGTTGAAGGCCCAATACATAGAAATTTTTTACTCTTTAAATTGTTTATATTAAAATTTTTATCTAGTCCAATTAAAGAGTTTTGGCTTGTTAAAATTATGAAGTCATAAATATTTATAGAATTCTCTATTTCTTTTTTTACATCTAAGTAATTAATTTCAATTACTGGAGCAATTACTGAGTCGANGTTTACCTGCGTTAATAAGTCTTTGGTTTTTTCTGCAAAGTTCTTCTGTCTAGTTATTAAAACTTTCATTTATAAATTATAAAATTGTGGCTAGCTTTTCAGCAAGNCTTATGGATAACTCTTTTGAATTTTTTAATTCACCTTCTATTGATTCTTTTTTAAGAATTTTTGTCTGAGGATTAGCTGCCATACCAAAAATCTTAATATTTTTATTTTCTAAATGGGCATATGCACCTAATGGTGTTTCACAAGAGGCATTAAAAAATTTACTTATCATTCTTTCTGTATTAATGCATATACTTGTTTCTTTATGATTTAAATTTTCAATATANGATTTTATNGAAGAATCTTTTTTCATTTCAATTCCTATTGCACCTTGCCCAATTGCAGGAATCCATTTTGTATAATCTAAATATTCTTTTATTTTACTCTCAAGCTTCAATCTTTTTAAGCCGGCAGCTGCAAGGATGATACCGTCCATATTTTTTTGCTCAAGCTTTTCAAGTCTTGTATGTATATTGCCTCTTAGCTCAGATATCTTTATATTTTGACAAAAATCATTAAGTAAACAGATCCTTCTAATACTTGATGAGCCAATTTTATTTCCAGGTTGAATTTCATTTATTGAGCTCATTTTATTTGATACAAAAACATCTCTTGCATCTTCTCTTCGTAATATTGCAGATATTGTTAGTTCAGAGTGAAGCTGTGCTGGAATGTCTTTCATTGAATGTACTGCGATATCTGCTTCTTTACTTAATAATGCTTCCTCGAGTTGTTTTAAAAAAAGTCCTTTACCGCCAACTTCATAAAGAGGCTTATCAATTATCTTGTCACCATCTGTCACTATTTTTTTAAAAGAAATTTCTATACCATGATTTTTGGACTTCAAGAGACTTGCTACATACTCAGCTTGCCATAAGGCTAAAGGGCTTTTCCTAGTTGCAATAGTTATTTTTTTTAACATTATTGTAAGTTATCCATTGAAAGATAATGATATACTATATTTATTAAACATTTAGAATATCACCATAATGGCAAATAATACACGAAAACTCTGGGGCGGAAGATTCAAGGACGGTTCTGACGAGCTGGCTATTAATTTTTCTTCCTCAATTGATCTTGATAAATTACTTTATATTGAAGATATAGAGGGCTCGATTGCGCATGTAAAAGTTTTAAAGAATGCAAAGTTAATATCAGATACTGAACTTAAAAAAATTACTAAAGGTTTAAATCAAGTAAAATTGATGATTGAAAAAAATAAGTTAAATTGGAATCCAGCGCTTGAAGATATTCATACCCATGTAGAATTTGAATTAAAGAGAAAGATAGGTGATCTTGCTAAAAAAATTCATATGGGAAGGTCAAGAAATGATCAGGTTGTAACAGATATGAGAATTTTNTTGAGAAAAAGAAACATTGAGACAATGAATCTAATAAAGAAACTTCAAAAGACAGTTCTTAATATGTCTGAAAAGTATGCTTTCGATTTGTTTCCAGGTTTCACACATCTTCAAGTTGCCCAACCTTTAACTTTTGGATATGTTTTATTATCTTGGTTCTTTATGCTTCAAAGAGATCTTGAAAGATTTCATGATCTTCAAAAAAGAATAAATGTTTCGCCTTTAGGTAGCGGAGCTCTTGCCGGAACATCTTTCCCATTAGACAGAAATTTATCTGCAAAATTATTAGGATTTGATTCGTGTTCTAATAATGCTCTTGATAGTGTAAGTGATAGAGACTTTTTAATAGAATACGTTTCATGTTCTTCCTTATTAATGACTCATATATCAAGATTTTCAGAAGAAATTATACTTTGGTCATCTACTTTATATAATCTAGTTACACTTTCAGATAAGGTTTGCACTGGTTCATCAATAATGCCACAAAAAAAGAACCCTGATATGTGTGAGTTGTTAAGGGGTAAAGTAGGAACAGTTAATGGCAATTTAATGAACTTATTAACAATAATGAAAGCACAACCTTTTGCATACAATAGAGATAATCAGGAAGATAAGCATCCAATGTTTTCAACTGTTAAGACAGTAATAGACTCACTAGAAATTTGTAATCTTGTTTTAAAAAATATGGTATTGAATAAAAAAAATGCTATGCAAGCTGCTGCTAGTGGTTATTCNAATGCAACAGATTTAGCTGATTATTTAAGTAAAAAAGGCATACCATTCAGAGATGCTCATAAAATTGTTGGAGAAATTGTTAATTTGGCCGAAATGAAGAAAACTAGTTTAGAAAAATTAGATATGAAAGAAATGAAAAAAGTATGTAATAAAATTTCAAAAGATGTTTATGATATTTTACATATAGAAAATTCAGTCAATTTAAAGAGTACTTATGGTAGCACGTCAAAGCAATCCATAAAAAAACAGATATNTTTGGCACATAAACTTCTTAAGAAAAGAGTATGAAAGTTAAATTTTTTATATTATTTTTAATGNCATTATTGATAACTTCATGTGGTCAAAAAGGCGCATTGTATCTGCCACAAGAATTCACAAGTTTAAACCATTATGAAAGACACAACTCCTGAGAGAACTTCACATATTGATGGCATTCCCGTAAAAGAAATTGCAGAGTCTTTTGGAACACCCTCTATAGTTTATTCATATAATAAAATATATGAAAACTTTAATGCAATTAAGCAATCTTTTGAATCTGAGAAAAGAAAAATATTTTATTCTGTTAAAGCCAACTCAAATCTTTCAATTTTAAAAATATTTAATGATTTAGGGGCAGGCTTTGATATTGTTTCATTAGGAGAGCTTAAAAGAGTTTTATCTGTCAATGTAGACCCAAAAAATATTGTTTACTCTGGNGTTGGTAAGTCATCANATGAGATTCTAGAATGCATGAAAATAAATATTAGNTCATTTAATGTTGAATCTATTGCTGAGCTAGAAAGAATTATTAAATTATCAAATGAGCATAAATGTCTTACTAGAGTTTCAATAAGAGTGAATCCAAATATCGATGCAGATACACATGAGTATATTTCAACTGGAGTTGAGGATTCAAAATTTGGAATCTCATTAAGTGATATTAAAGATGCAGTTAATTTAACGCAGAATAATTCTTTTGTGGAATTGATAGGAATAGATTATCACATTGGATCACAAATATTAGACATTAAACCTTTTTTGAAAGCAATCGAGTCTGTAGCTCAGCTTTATAATGAATTATGTGATTTAGGTTTNAATATAAATCTCATAAATATGGGTGGTGGTTTAGGAATTAATTATACTGATGAGTCTCCGCCATCATTAGAAGAATTTGGTAAAGAAATCACATCTAAGATAAAAGAATGTAATCTGGAAAGCTTAGAATTCATAATTGAGCTTGGAAGATCGTTAATAGGGAATACCGGTATCTTAATAACAAAAGTTGAGTATGTAAAAAAAGGTGACCAAAAAAATTTTTTAATTGTTGANGCTGGTATGGATAATCTTATTAGACCATGTTTATATAACTCCAAACATAAGATTCTTAATTCCTCAAGCAGTAAAGATAATGGACTTAAATACGATATTGTTGGACCAGTTTGCGAATGTTCTGACTTTCTTGGTAAAGATGTAGAAATATCTGCAAAGCAGGATGATTTAATATGTATATATGGTTGCGGAGCTTATGTTTCGTCAATGTCTAGTAATTATAATTCCAGACTTAAAGCTGCTGAGATAATAATTATTAATGATAAGTGTAAAGAGATTAGAAAGAGAGACACATATGAGCAACTAACTGAAAACGAAATATTAATTTAGTTATGAAAAAAATTGAATTTACTAAAATGCATAGCTTAGGAAATGATTTTATTGTACTTGATTGTACAAAAAAAAATCTTCAAGTATCAAAAAAATTTATAAAAAATTTAGCCTCTAGGAATTATGGTGTTGGTTGCGACCAAGTTTTATTAATNAAAANATTAAAAAATAATTCATTTGATTACGAAATTTATAATCAAGACGGAAGTAAATCTGGGCAATGTATAAATGGAGCTAAATGCGTTGTAAAGTATATTGCTGAAAAGTACCACCTTGCAAACAAAGCAATATCACTTATAACAAAAACTATAGAAATGAAAGCCTTAAGTTCTCGTGACTCTAAAGGCATAAAGATATCGTTTCCTTATAAAGAAATATCTGAGTTAGAAACAGTAAAAAAAACTGGTTTTACTAAAAATAAAAAAAGTATTACNGTAAATGATAAAAGTTATTCATTTGAGCTTGCTTATGTTGGGAACCCACATTGCATAATTTTCGCTAAAAATATTGCAAAAATTAATATAAATGCAATTGCTGAAACAATCAATAAGAAACAAATTTTTTCAAATGGTATTAATTTAACATTAGCTCAAGTTGATTCAAAAAGTAAGATACAAATTAGAACATTTGAAAGAGGTACCGGTGAAACACTCTCTTGTGGTTCTGCNGCTATATCCACCGCCCTTGTATCTTTTAAATTAGGNAAAACTTTNTCAAGAATGAATATATACAGTTTGGGAGGTTATAATACGGTAATGATTAATCCACAAAACATTGATTTGATAGGTTCTGCAAACAAAGTTTTTGAGGGAATTTATATAGTAAATGAAAACAGAAGATGANTTAAAAATTATAAATTTTATAAAAAAAAATCCTGATTTCGTCAAAAGAAATAGAGCNTATTTTTCNGGGTTACTNAATGACCTAAATAATAGTAAAAAAATACTTCCTCTAGACTTAGCAAGGCAAAAAAAAAATGANTATAATATCTCTAAAATTAATGAATTAGATACTAAAATTAAATCATTAATAAAAAATGCTAAGACTAATTACAAGCTGCAACTTTTATTGATAGACTATTTGTGTAATTCTCTCAAACTAAAAAATCTAAAGCAAACAATCAAATATAGTTATTCTTTTTTAAAACAAGAATTTANAAATACCGAAATTGAAATCTTTTTAATTGATGAAATTAAATCTCAAAAAGTATTAGAACCTAAGGAGGAAAAAGAGATTATTAAATACGTGAATAATATTTTTTTAAATAAAAAAGCTCGGAAAGTTAAAAAAAATGAGGATNTCTTAAATGTTTTAGTAAAACTTTTAAANAANAATAAATNCGAACCAGGGAATTTAGTTTTCTGCTCTATGGGNAAAGAGTATCCATTTGGTTTTATTCTCTTTTCTTATAAAAANAAAGATTTTAGAGGAGAGCTCGATTATTTATTTCAATTGTCACATGTAATATCATGTTCATATGCGAGGTTTATATGAATAGTAATAAAGTGCTTATTACAAGTTTTTCAGAATACTTGAAAAATCTTAAGAATTACTCTGAGCACACAGTTAAGTCTTACACGAGAGATGTCATTAAGTTTTTTGAATTCCCTAATACTAAAGACCTCAATATTGCTAATATCGATAATGGATTGATTAAAATTTACATTTCTTCCCTTCATAGAAAAGGAATGTCTCCAAAGACTCTNAAAAGAAATTTATCAAGTCTTAGATCTTTTTTTGAGTTTCTTGAAGAAAACAAACATATAGATCGAAATCCTACCTATCAGATAGCGACTCCAAAAGTAAATAAGAAATTACCTGAAATACTTCAATATGAAGATATTCTTTCCATTGTAAAATATTTGGAAGATAAAATAGCAAATTCAAAAANTAAAAATATTTATGTNAGAGATTTAGCTATTTTTGAGTTATTTTACTCTTGTGGTTTAAGGGTTAGTGAGCTTACCTCATTACATATGGATTCAATAGACTATTATTCTGGGACTCTTAGAGTTATCGGCAAGGGCAAAAAAGAGAGAGTCGTTCCTATCGGTTCAAAAGCAATAAGTGCAGTTAAAACTTGGGTTGCGTCTAGAAGCTCAATATTGCAAAACAGTAATGCATTATTTATTACNGAAAATGGCAATAGAATTTCTAATAGATCTATTCAACATAGGCTAAATCTTCATGCCAAAGCNTCAGGGGTTGAACAAAAGTTATATCCTCATAAGTTACGACATACAGTTGCAACGCATTTGTTAGAATCTTCAGGGAATATAAGAGCAGTTCAGGAATTCTTGGGGCATGAAAATATTAGTACGACTCAAGTTTATACTCAGCTTGATAACCAATACTTAATGAAAATNTATGAAAAATCTCATCCAAGAGCTAAAAAAGGGTAATTAATTATGGCAGAAAATATTCCATTAGAAATTAACCTCCATCAACAGTCAGCTTATATAACTATTAAATATGAAAATGATAGCTACGACTTAACAGCAGAATACTTAAGAGTTCACTCTCCATCTGCAGAAGTAAAAGGGCATGCTCCTGGTCAAGAAAAACTGCAAGTTGGAAAAGAGAATGTATCAATAGAAAAAATTACTCCGGTTGGTAATTATGCAATTCAAATTTTTTTTGATGATGGACATAGTAGTGGTATTTATAGTTGGGATTACTTATACGAGTTAGGATCAAGTTATAATGATAAATGGCATTCTTATTTAAAAAAATTAGAAGAAGCTGGATATAAAAGAAATGAGCAATAAGANAAACTTTGGAAAAAAAGAAGTTNCAAGAGAGGAAAAAACAAATCTTGTAAATAATGTTTTTTCATCTGTTACAGAAAATTATGATTTGATGAATGATATTATGTCTTTTGGTCTTCATAGNATTTGGAAGCAATATTTTACAACAATCGTAAATATACAAAANAACCAAAATGTATTAGACCTTGCAGCAGGAACTGCAGACATTTCTCGCCTTTTACTTAAGCAAAACTCAAAAACCTTCAACCTGACTATGTGCGATATTAATGAAAAAATATTAAGAGCAGGAAGAGACAAGCTTGTGGACTATGGTTATGTGTCAAATTTCAAAACAATTGTAGGAGATGCGCAAAATCTTCCATTTGAGGAAAATTATTTTCATCATGTGACTTGTAGTTTTGGAATTAGAAATACTTCTAGTATNGACGACGCATTAAATTCTATTTATAGGGTTTTAAAGCCTGGAGGAAGTTTAAATATTCTTGAGTTCTCAAAGCCCAATAATTTTTTATCTGGAGTTTACGATTTATACTTGAATAAATTTATTCCTAAAATTGGGGGGATTGTTGCAAAAGATGCAGGAAGTTATAGATATTTAGCAGAGTCCATTCAGCTTCATCCTAGTCAAAAAGAGATGATAGATAAAATGGAAAAGGTTGGATATAGAAAGTGTCAATACTATAATTTAACTTCTGGTATTGTTGCTGTTCACAAGGGATATAAAATTTAATGTTTTTAGATGATCTTAATAAACTTATTAATAATTCTTTTGCATATTCAAATGTAAACACTACAGATTTAAAATCTATTGATGGAAAGTCATTAAAAATTGATCTTTTAAATACTAATACTGTAATCTTTATTGAAATAAATAACGAAAAAATTCTATTGAAAGATGAAATTGAAGACGAACCATCTATAACTATTTTAGCAACCCCAATTAACTTATTAAGCTACATAAAAAATCCAGACAATGAGAATGAAATTAAAATNATGGGAGATATAAAAACAGCTGAAAAAATATTTAAAATATTTCAAGGAATNAATTTTGATTTTACTTCAGTTNTAGCAACTTATATTAATCAAGATTTAGCATATTATATGTCAAGATCTTTTCAGCATATCGCTGAGAGTAAAAAATATGCTAGAGAGTCGTTCCAAAGAAATATAGAAGAATATATCAGAGAAGATCAAGATTTGTTGGTTCAAAAAGAAGTGTTTGATGAATTTTCAAACTCTATAGTTAAATTAAGAAACAAAATAGACTTTATGGAAAAGAAAATAAAAAGTTTTAGTTAAGAAAAATATGTTTATTGGTCAAATTAATAGAATTGTAGAAATATATCTCGTTTTTATGAGAAATGTCTTAGATATTGAGATAAAGAATTTCTCAAACTTATGGCTTCTTCATTTCTTTAGAATTTTTTTTCCAAGTATCTGGTTTAGAAACTCAAAAAAAAGCAGAGCTGTAAGATTAAGAGAAACTTTTGAGTCATTAGGNCCTATTTTCATTAAGTTTGGTCAGACTATATCTACNAGAAAAGATCTATTGCCTCCAGATATATCCGAAGAGTTATCTAAGTTACAGGATAGAGTACCTCCATTTGAGGGAGAGATAGCAAAAAAAACCATTGAAGAATCTTTAAATATTAAAATAAATGATATATTCGATTCTTTTGACTTAACACCATTAGCTTCTGCTTCTATAGCCCAAGTGCATTCTGCAAGATTAAATAATAAAGATGTAATTATTAAAGTATTACGCCCAGAAATAGACAAACAAATAGATAAAGATTTAAAGCTACTTTATTTTATTGCAAAAATAGTCAGTAAAGCCTGGAANGGTTCAAAAAGATTTAAGCCTATAGAAATTGTCGATGAATATGAAAAAGTTATCCATGCAGAGCTTGANTTGTTGCGCGAAGCTTCAAATGCAAGTTTACTTAAAAGAAACTTTGAAAACTCAAATTACTTATATGTACCTGAGATCTACTGGGATTACACCACTGAAAACGTAATGGTAATGGAACGAATTTTTGGTATAAACATAAGTCATAAAGACCTACTAATAANAAATAAAATTAATATTCAGAAACTATCTGAGAAGGGAGTGAAAATTTTCTTTACTCAGGTTTTTCAACATAATTTTTTTCATGCNGATATGCACCCAGGAAATATTTTTGTTTCTACAGAAAATCCAGATGATCCAACTTACTGTGCAGTTGATTTTGGAATTATGGGCTCTCTATCTGAAGANGACCAAAGATATCTNGCTTTAAATTTTTTAGCTTTTTTTGAAAGAGATTATAGAAGAGTNGCTCAACTTCATATTGATTCCAAATGGGTGGGTGAAGGTACGCGATTAGAGGAGTTTGAGGCTGCAATAAGAAGTGTTTGTGAGCCAATTTTTGAAAAACCTTTAAAAGAAATCTCTTTTGGGAATTTATTGTTAAGATTATTCAGCGTTGCTAGGCAATTTAATATGGAAGTACANCCGCAGTTAGTTTTATTACAAAAAACTCTTTTAAATATAGAGGGCTTAGGAAGAGACTTATATCCTGATCTAGATCTATGGGCCACAGCTAAACCTTTTTTTGAGAAATGGGCAAAAGATAATATGAGTTTAAAAGCCACTATTAANAAACTAGTTAAAGAGGCCCCAATTATATATAACGATTTGTCTAATATACCTAAGCTTATTAAGCAAATTGGTGATTATGAAAATCAAAATAAAATGATAGAAAAAAATATCATTTTAAATTCAGAAAATAAGAGTAAAAAAGCACAGATTAATTTACTTTTACTAATAAATATAATTTTAATTCTGTTTATTGCCCTTTATGTAATCTAAGAATGGAAAGCAAATTACTTGATGCCCTAAATGAAGCCCAAAAAAAAGCAGTAACGAATGTTTCACAAAATTGCCTGGTAGTTGCAGGTGCTGGGAGTGGAAAAACCAGAGTATTAACACAAAGAATTATTTGGTTGATATCACAAAAAAACTACTCTCCATTATCAATTCTTGCTGTAACATTTACTAATAAAGCTGCAAATGAAATTAAAAGTAGGCTGTCAGAATCCTTAAACTTGAATATTCAAAATTTATGGGTAGGCACATTTCATGGTATATGTTACAGAATACTTAGACAGCATTTTTTAGCTGCAAAATTAGATAAAAATTTTCAAATTATTGATTCTGAGGATCAAATACGTCTTATCAAAAGAATATTAAAATTAAACAGTATTGATGAAAACTTTATATCACCNAAGCAATATGTCAATTACATAAATAGGAAAAAAGATAGTTCTATTAGGTCTAAGGATATTGTTGATAAAGATTTCTCTGAAAAGGGTTATAAGCATATTTATCAGTTGTACGAGGAATACTGTAANAAAAGTAGCCTTGTTGATTTTGGTGAATTAATCCTCAAAACAAAAGAGATTCTAGAATCTAACGATGAAATTAGTAAATATTATAAAAATAATTTTAAAGAAATCCTTGTAGATGAATTTCAAGACACTAACAAGATACAGTATGAGTTAATAAAACTCTTTTCTTCAAAACAAAATTCAGTTTTTGCTGTTGGTGATGATGATCAATCCATATATGGTTGGAGGGGAGCTGTTTCAACAAATATGAATACCTTTCAAAAAGAATTTCAAGATTTAACTCTTGTTCGTTTGGAACAAAATTACAGGAGTACTAGTAATATTTTAAACGCAGCTAATAATCTTATTAAAAATAACGATGACAGATTAGGAAAAAATTTATGGACATCGGATAAATCTGGGGAACCTATAAAATATTTTATAGCCTATAACGATTATGAGGAAGCCGAGTTNGTCATAGAAAAAATAAAAGAGCTTGTAGAAAATGAATACCAAAATGATGAAATCAGCATTCTTTATAGATCCAATGCACAGTCAAGAATACTTGAAGAGCAACTAATTGCAAACAAAATTAAATATAGAATATACGGTGGTTTAAGATTTTTTGAAAGAGCTGAAATTAAAGATATTTTAGCNTATTTAAGATTAGCTTTTAATCATAATGACGATAATTCTTTTGAGAGAATAATCAATACTCCTACTCGTGGAATTGGGGAAAAAACAAAAACAATTATCAGAGAGTCAGCGAAAATTAATAATACTTCTCTTTTTCAATCTGCATACGATGCTCTTAAAAATAAAAATTTTTCAAATAAAGTAAATAACTCCTTAGATAATTTTTTTGCTGTTATAAGTCACATAAAAGATATGCAAGATAAAAAATTACCAGAAATAATATCGACAATTATTGAAAAAACTGGAATTAAAAAACCATATGAAAATAATAAAACTGAGCAAAATCAATCTAAGATTGAAAATATAGATGAANTAGTTTCAGCTGCGAGTTCTTTTCAAGAGGAAAATTATTACAATGATGAGCCAGTTTTAGATGCTTTTCTTAGCCATGTTTCACTAGAGTCTGGTGAGGGCCAAGGGGATAAGTGGGAAAAATGTGTACAACTCATGACTATTCACGCTGCAAAAGGCTTAGAATTTCCAGTGGTTTTTTTAGTAGGCATGGAAGAAGGTCTTTTTCCTAGCAAGTTATCAATTGATGAAGATAATTTATCAGAAGAAAGAAGATTGTGTTATGTTGGTATTACTCGAGCACGAAAATTATTATTTTTAAGCTCTGCAGAATTAAGAAGACAATATGGTTATGATAATTACGCATTACCTTCAAGATTTATAAGTGAGATCCCTGAAGAGCTTATTGAACAAATAAAAGGGGCGTCAGCATCGTATGTAAAAATGAATAAAAATTCTTTTTATGTAGANAATAGTGAATACAAAGATTTTTATGATATTGGCAAAAGAGTAATTCATGAAAAATTTGGCGAAGGAATTGTTACAAACTTTGAAGGGGATTCGCAAAATTCGCGAATCGAGGTGGAATTTGATTCTTACGGCAAAAAGTGGTTATTATTATCTCTAGCTAATTTAAAATTAAAATAANAAGGTAGAAAATGAAAAGACGTGATTTTTTCTTAAAGTCTGCATTGTTAGCTTCGCTTGGCTTAACTAGCCAAAAATCTGTCGCAGCAAAAAAGCCAGAATATTCGTGGAAGATGNTCACTACTTGGCCTAAAAACTTTCCTGGCTTAGGAACTGGGGCAGAAAATTTAGCGAATTTAATAAATAAACTTTCTAGTGGAAGAATAAAGATAACTGTTTATGGTGCTGGTGAGTTAGTTCCGGCTTTTGAGATTTTTGATGCTGTTTCTCGAGGTATAGCTGAGTTGGGTCATGGGTCTGCTTACTACTGGAAAGGTAAGAATGAGTCTCTTCAATTTTTTTCTACGGTACCCTTTGGCTTGACTGCTAATGAAATGAATGCATGGTTATATTATGGTGGTGGGCAAGAACTATGGCAAAAAGCTTATTCTAAATTCAATTTAGTTCCAATGGCGGCAGGTAATACAGGAATTCAAATGGCTGGGTGGTTTAATAAAGAAATAAATTCTTTGGATGATTTAAAAGGACTGAAAATGAGAATACCAGGTCTCGGTGGNGAAGTTCTTAAACGTGCTGGTGGTACTCCTGTGAATCTTCCCGGTGGTGAACTATTTACTGCGCTTAAAACTGGAACCATTGATGCCACGGAGTGGGTTAATCCTTATAACGATCTTGCGTTTGGNCTACATAAAGCAGCTAAGNATTATTATTACCCAGGTTGGCATGAACCAGGAACAACTCTGGAATGTTTTTTGAATAAAGAAATATTTGATTCACTTCCAGAGGATTTACAGAATATAATTACAGGTGCTGCAAAAATTGCAAATTTAGACATGCTTTCNGAGTATATTGCAAGAAATAACGAAGCACTAAAAATTTTAAAAGATAAACACAAGGTGAACATAATGCCATTACCTGATGAAGTTCTTGAAATGCTTCATAATATTTCAAATGAGGTTATTTCTGAAATAGCCAAAAAAGATAAATTCTCTATGCAAGTATATGATTCTTATAAGAATTTTCAGAAAAAGACTTCAGAATGGAGTAAAATTTCGATAAAATCGTATTTAAATATTTAGAAGTTTTTAAAAATGTAATAGAATTCATATATTATAAATATAAATATTAGTTTCTTGGGGAGTTAGTAATGCAAAGTTTAATTGTAAGTCCTTTAATTTTTTATACACTGCTTGTTTTAAATAGTTTTACAGCAGGCTATCTTCTTGTAAGATCACTTACATTTTCAGAAAAATCGAAGTTAATTAAATATATTCTTTTTAGTTTAGGTCTACTATTTGCAATTGCTGTAGGAGGGGCTTTTAAGGCTCCAGGATTTATAATGTTTACTGGAAATGCAGAAAAAGAAGCTACTCAAATTTTATGGCTTTTTGCTAATGCCCTTATAGGGATCATAGTTGCGATAGACTTCTTCACTGGGAAAGTTCCAGCAATGTTAAAAAATATTCTCTTTTATGCTGGCTATGCGTTTGGTTTATGGGCGATTTACGTTGTATTTGGGGGAATATTAGAATTTGGAGCATACGCCACGGTTATATTATTTTTTGTTATCTGTATTGGGCTTGGTGTTGCAACCGCNCTNCACTACTATAAAGTAAGCGACGACTTAAAGCTCCATAAAAAACTTACCTATATATTTGGCGGTTTAGTTTTTGCTATTATCAGTTTAAATGCTTTTGATAATTATACATTAGTTAGAGAAACAGCTTATACCGAAGAAGCAGGTGGTTGGGAAGGTGGTATTACAACTCAACAGGACAAGCTAAAAAATTAAAAAAAATTATCAGGCATCCAAGTTGCTAATTCTGGAAACATAACTACTAAGCTAATTGCAATTAGTTGTATNATAATGAATGGAATCACNCCAAGATAAATATCTNTTGTCATAACTGTTTTTGGTATCACACCTCTTAGATAAAAAATCGCAAAACCAAATGGAGGNGTAAGAAANGAAGTTTGTAAATTTATAGCTATGATAATTGCCAGCCATATTGGATTTATATCTAACATTAAAAGTGCTGGCGCTATTACCGGAACTATTACATATGTGATTTCTATAAAATCTAAAATAAATCCAAGCAAAAATATAAAAAGCATAACTATAAAAATCTTAAAATATATTTCACCNGGTAATGATAGGAGTGCATCTCTTATAAACGCATCACCATCAAGACCTCTAAAAACTAGAGAAAAAATTGTTGCACCAATAAGTAAAATAAAAATCATACTTGTAATTGTCATTGTCTCTTTTGCAACATTAAAACCTGTTTCAATACTTATTTTATTTTTTACTAAAGCAAGTATTGTTGCACCAACTGCCCCAAGTCCTGCTGCTTCGGTGGGAGTAGCGATGCCGAAAATTATAGATCCTAATACTCCTAATATTAATGAAATTGGCGCAAGGAATTGACTAAGAACTTTATACCAATTGAGGTTTTTTTCTATTTTTTTTGTGGGGACAAGTTTGGGCTTAAAATAAGCTAAAAAAATAATATAAATCATATATAACATTATTAGGATCAATCCAGGTATGATTGCGCCTACGAATAAATCACCAACAGAAACAGTTTCTTGTGCAAATATGCCCATGTTATTTTGCGCCTCTTGGTAAGCTGATGACATAACATCACCTAATAGAATTAAAACAATTGAAGGAGGAATTATTTGACCAAGTGTACCGGATGCTAAAATAGTTCCAGTAGCAACTTTGACATCATAATTATTTTTCAACATCGTAGGAAGTGAGAGAATTCCCATTGTAACAACAGTTGCTCCCACAATACCAGTACTAGCAGCCAAAAGAGCACCGACAAAAATGATTGAAATACCAAGACCACCTTTTACTTCGGAAAATAAAATAGACATAGTTTCAAGGAGATCTTCTGCTATTTTTGATTTCTCCAGCATAATTCCCATAAATATAAAGAGAGGGACAGCAATCAGAGATTCATTAGTCATAATTCCATAAATTCTATTTGGAATTGCATATAAGATAGATAAATCGAAAAGTCCAAAAAAACTGCAAATTATTGCAAAAATAATAGAAACACCAGATAGGGTAAAAGCAACAGAATAGCCAAAAAGTAAAAAAAATATTACTAATAAAAATAAAATAATAGGTAAGATAATCATTTTTTATAATTTTTGAGTAAAAAATGTAAGCCATGAAGAAGTAATCCAAAAGCCATTATTAAAATAAATGATTTTAAAATATATACAAAAGGAAGGCCCCCAGCTTCTCGAGAAGATTCTTGAAGGATAACTGACTGTAAAACATAATCAAAACTTGTCAAAATGATTGTTGTGGAAGTAATTAGAAGAAAGAATAAAGTTCCACATGTGTTTACTAAATTTTTTTTGATTTTATTAAATTTATTATAGAAAATATCAATCCTTACGTTTTTATTGTGATGTGTAATATAAATAATACCACCTAAAAAAACAAAAGCATGTAGATAAATAATAAGTTCTTGCAAAGCTATACTTCCAAAATCAAAAATATATCTTGTAATAGCAACAAAAAAAGTTATTAATATCATTGGAAACAAAAGGAAAGAACTCATGTTACCAAAAAAATTTACAAAGCTATTTATTATTTTTTCAAAAAATATCATTCCAATTTATCACTGTAATTTTTTCTATCTTTGAGTATATTTTTGAAATGGTCTGGGTCTAAGACAGTTGTTAAATCACCATCAGTTGGGAATAGTTGATCATTTAGTCTTGATAACCAGAACCTAAGTGACGCAAATCTTAACATTGTATTCCATTCTTTTTTTTCAATGTTTTTCAATCTTCTAACTTGCTCGTATGCTCCTATTAAAGACTTTTGCTTATCATGATCAATTTTAAAAGTACTATTTGTACACCAATCATTCACAGTAATTGCTAAGTCATAAATAAAATATCCATTACAAGCATAGTAAAAATCTAAAACACCAGTTAAAGTATTTTTTTGGAACATTACATTATCTCTAAATAAATCAGAATGAATAATTCCAGTTGGTAATTCCTTACAATCATAGTTAAGGTATCTTTTTATCTCCTCATCCAGTAAAGAGGCATTTTCTTTATTTAACTCACCTTGAACTTTGTTATAAGTATTTAAAAACCAATCACGATTTCTCACTCCAGAGAAATTTTTTTTAAAGTCCTCAGAGTACATATGCATTTGAGCTAATACCTTGCCTACTTGCGAGCACATTTCATTGGTAATTTTAGCGTTCGAAACGGTTTGCCCTTTTAGCTTACTAAAGATTGCTAATTTTTTTTTATCATACAAAATATAAGAATCATTGCTGTTTGTTTGTATTGGCTGTGGACATGGGATAGATTTTCTTGCAAGATGTTCCATATAATTTAAACAAAAATCTAAATTTACATTATCATCTTCAAATATTGTTAGTACGTATTCTGAAACACTAGTTTTTAAGAAATAATTAGAATTTGTTATTCCCTCTTTAATTCCGTCTACTACACCGCTTTTACCAATAGAGTAATTTGATAAAATCTCGATTATTTGTTCCTCATTTAGTGGTGTATAAACAGACATATTACTTGTATTATTGTTTTGAGTGATTATAACAATTTAAAACATGGCTAATAAAGAAAAAAAACTGGCTCTTATTGATGGGAGTGCTTATTTTTATAGGGCTTATCATGCGTTACCACCCTTAAAAAATTCAAAGGGTCAAGAAACAGGCGCGATTCACGGGTTTATTACTGCCATTCATAAGCTTATTGCCGATTTCAAACCATCAAATATAGCTATGATTTTTGATCCAAAAGGACCAAATTTTAGACATGAAATATACCCTGACTACAAAGCTAACAGAGAGGCAATGCCAGATGAACTTGTAAGTCAAATTCAATTACTCTACAAAGCTTTAGATTATAATGGACTAAAACCAATTATAATAGAAGGTTACGAAGCGGATGACGTAATTGGAACATTAACTAAAAAGTTCAAAGATGAAATTGAAATATTAATTTTTTCAGGCGATAAAGATTTTTCTCAGCTTGTTGATGAGAGAGTTTCTATTATAAATCCAGTAACATATAAGCCTCTTGATCATAATGGTGTATTTGAAAAATTTAATGTATACCCAAAAGAATTCATAGACTTTTTAGCCTTAGTTGGTGATAAATCAGACAATATTCCAGGAGTTGATGGTATAGGTCCTAAGACTGCATCTTCATTGATAAGAAAGTTTGGATCTGCTGAAAATATCATAAAAAACGCAGATAAAATTACTGGAAAAAATAAAGAAAAAATAAAAAATTCTCAAA
>NZYO01000020.1 GCA_002702235.1 Gammaproteobacteria bacterium | reverse complement strand
TCTATCTGAGCAAGAAAATAAAATACATCAACTCAAGGATAATATTTTTAGTAAGATTTTAGAAAATGAATTTATTTTATCGATTAAGAACAAAGTATATTTTCCTGCTGGCGATAACTTTTTTGATTTACCTAGTTATCTCAATTTTTTGACTTTTAATAAAAATAAAATATATACGAGTTTAGACATGATGTTTGATAATTATCCTGTTATTAATAATACGATTAGTACTATACTTGAACTCAAAAGAAGAAGTAGCTCTTTTGAAGAATGCGTAGCTGTAGATGGATTCTATGAAATTAATTACGACAAAAATCAAAGTTTAGAAATAATAAGAATTAAAATGGACAAAGACATGAATGTTTATCCTATTGTAAGTTTAAATAATAGAAAAATAAGTATTCTTTTCAAGATGCTTTCCAGTCAAGACTTGATTTCCAAAAAAATTTCAAATGATGTTGGTTTTTCATATTCATGTATTTTTAAGATCTGAATTTAAATACGATGATATTGCAGCTACGCCAAAACCATTATTTTTCCTTACACGTTTTAATTCTTTGTGGTGATTAATTCCACCTAATGCATAAACTGGAGATTGAGAATCTTTTGCTAGTATTTTAAAATTTTCCCATCCTATGCCTTTTTTTTTATTTGTATCATATACTGGTGATAAGGTNATGTAGTCCATTTTTAATTCATTAGAAATTATAATTTCTTCTTTATTATGGCATGATGCCCCATAAATTAAATTTTTTTGCCTTGTAAATGGTTCTTTTCTCAAATCTTTCGAGGTTAAATGAATACCGCTTATTTCATGCTCTATTACATCTAAATGAAAGCTGTTAATTATATATAAGCACTCGTAATTACTTGAAATTTTATATACTCTATTAGAAATTTTATTAATTTTTTTTGGGTCTGTATTTTTTGATCGAAATTGTAGAATCTTTACATTACTCTTGAGTACAGCTTCAATTTCTCGAAAATATAAACTATCAGAGAATAATGAATAGTCAGGAGTGATAAAATACTTCGAAAATCTGTCGTTAAGATCTATATTCTGCATTAATTTTTACATAATTATAAGTCAAATCTGAAGTCCACACTGTTGCATTACTTTTTCCGTGAGAAAAGATAAGAGAAATTTCTATGTTTTTGTCCTTCATAGATCTTTTAACCGCTTCTTCATCATATTGATCAGATATTGAGTTATTCTCAAAAACAGNCAAATTATTAATTTTTANATTTAAGTCNTTACAATCTATATATGAAATATTAGAGTTTCCTAAAGCAGAGACTACTCTACCCCAGTTAGGATCCTCAGCAAACAAGGCTGTTTTTACAAGATTTGAGTTTGCTATACATAATGCAGCTTTTTTAGCATCTTGCGTATTTCTTAAACCTTGAACATTTATAGTTATAAATTTTGATGCACCCTCGCCATCTCTAACCACTTCTTTTGCAAGATAAATCATAGAATTTCTTAAGGTNTTTTGAAACTTTATTTTATCTTCATTGTTTAANTTTTCATATTCAATATTTGATGTATTNGATGAAATTACNAAAAGTGAATCATTNGTAGACGTCTCACCATCAACAGTTATAGAGTTAAAACTTTCTTCTAAATATTGAGTGCATATTTTATCTAAACTTTTTTTTGATATTCTTAAATTTGTNAAAAAAAATCCTAATGTAGTTGCCATTTTTGGAAAAATCATTCCTGAGCCTTTTGCAACTCCATTAATAATTATTTCTTCTCCATTCTTACAGTGAAAACTAGAAGAACANAATTTATTATAGGTATCAGTAGTCATTATAGACTTAGAAAATTTTTTATAATTATTAATAGATAAACTATCTAATAATAATGGAATAATTTTTATAAATCTTTCAACATCAATTCTTTCACCGATTACTCCTGTTGACAAAGGACATATTAAGTTCTCTTTAATATTGGTTAGCTCTGAAATTTTTTCACAATATTTTTTGATATCAAGCTCCCCCTCATAACCAGTACAGGCATTTGCATTGCCAGCATTGACAATTATATATTTTGGTGGATTTTCTTTTATATTTTTTTCAGAAATCACTACTGTTGCAGACCTATAAATATTTTGGGTGAAGTAACCACATACCGTTGCATCAGTTTCTAGTGAAATCAATGAGATATCATTTCTTTTATTATCATATAGTCCAAGGCAGCCTGAAGATATTAAAATACCTTTAATTGGTTTAAAGTCTTGTGAATTATTTTCTTTCATACCATTATTTTCTTTTTTTTCTTTTTAATCTAGCTTTTTTTCTTTTAGCGTTACTAACTCCTGATGTATACATTCTTTTATTATTCTCTTCTTTATTATCAGTTTTAATTGGCTCATTCATTGATTGGGGCTTATCATGAGAAAGTGTAATGTTTTCACTAAAAGGATTTTCACTACTTGTAGAGTCTTCATTAACTTCAATTTTGAAAATAATTCCTAAAAACTTAGAATGGACTTCACTTATCATCTCCTGAAAGAGATTATATCCCTCTTTTTTGTATTCTTGTTTTGGATTTTTCTGGGCATAACTTCTTAAATTTATTCCCTGCCTTAGTGAATCCATATTTTGTAAATGATCAATCCAATTATAGTCTAAAATAGATAATAATATTTCTCTTTCAACCTTTAAAAAAACAGAATTATCCAAATTTTCTTTTTTATTTTTATAAGATTTTATNAATAAATCTTCAGTAATTTTNAAAATATCGTTCTTATTTTTTTCATTTGATAATAANTTTTTAATATCATGTGAAATATTGAAATTTTGNTTTATAAAATCTTCATAACCATCAATATCTAATTGGTTNTTTTGAAAAAAGCTATAAAATATATCNTCATTAACATTAANAACTATATCTANTATATTTTTTTCTGAAAAACTTGGATCAAGAATATGATCTCTTTTTTCATATANAAATTTTCTTTGATCATTCATAACATCATCATATTCTATTAGATGCTTTCTTATATCAAAATTATGTGTTTCTACTTTTTTTTGTGCATTGCTTATGGCTTTTGTTACCCATGGATGTTCAATTGCTTCATTTTCTTTCATACCAAATTTTTGCATTAATGAACTTACTTTTTCTGAAGCGAAAATTCTCATTAGATTATCTTCAAGAGATAAATAAAATCTTGACGAGCCAGGATCNCCTTGTCTTCCTGACCTACCCCTAAGCTGATTATCAATTCTTCTGGATTCATGTCTCTCAGTACCTATTACATGAAGGCCTCCAGCTTCTTTTACAATCTGATTATTATCTTTCCAAGTTTCAGATTCGTCATATTTACCACCTAAAGCGATATCGGTTCCGCGTCCGGCCATATTTGTTGCAATTGTTACAGCACCAGGTAACCCCGCATTTTCAATTATTAGAGACTCTTTTTCGTGAAGTTTTGCATTTAATACTTCGTGCTCTACATTAATCTTCTTTAGGATTTTTGACAAATATTCTGAAGACTCTATAGATGAAGTTCCAACTAGGACGGGCTGGTTTTTCTTATTACATTCTTTTATGTCGCTTACAATTGCATCATATTTTTCTTGTTTTGTAAGGTATATCATATCTCCATGATCTTCTCTTATCATATTTTTATGAGTTGGAATTGAAATTACTTCCAAGTTATATATTGCTTTGAATTCTTCAGCTTCAGTGTCAGCGGTTCCAGTCATACCTGAAATTTTTTCATACATCCTAAAAAAGTTTTGGAATGTAATATTCGCATAGGTTTTATTTTCTTTTTCAATTTTAAGTTTTTCTTTTGCCTCTATAGCTTGATGAAGACCATCACCCCATCTTCTTCCTGGCATTTTTCTTCCTGTAAATTCATCTATAATGACAATTGATGAGTTTTCGACAATATAATCAACGTTTTTTTGGTATAAAAATCTTGCTCGAAGAGCAGTAGTAATAAAATGTAATAAATTAATGTTTTTAGGATCATATAAACTTTCGTTATTATTCATTAAATTATTATTTAAAAGAAGTTTTTCAGAAAGTAAGTGTCCTTTTTCTGTAAGATAAACTTGTTTTACTTTTTCGTCTACATAAAAATCTGATCTTTCATCCTCTTCAGCACCTTCTTGATAGTTATTAACTAATTTCTCTACTTTATAATATAAATCAGTCGTTTCATTTGAACTACCTGATATTATTAGGGGCGTTCTTGCTTCATCAATCAATATTGAATCAACTTCGTCTATTATTGCAAAGTCTAAATTTCCTTGGACTTTTTCGGAAATTTCAGAAACCATATTATCTCTTAGATAATCAAAGCCAAATTCATTATTAGTTCCATACACAATATCTGAGCTATAAGCATTTTTCTTATCAGTGTGACTCATTTTAGATAAAATCGCATCACTAGAAACTCCTAAAAATGAAAATATTTTTCCCATCCATTCTGAATCTCTTTTTGCTAAATAGTCATTAACAGTAACAATGTGAACATTTTTATTTGCAGCAGCATATAAATAAGCAGGTAGAGTAGCAACTAAAGTCTTTCCCTCTCCTGTTTTCATTTCCGCAATGTTTCCAAAAAAAAGTGCCAAACCACCAAGAATTTGTTCATCAAAATGCCTCATTTTTAAAACTCTTCTTGATGCTTCTCTTACGAGCGCAAATGCTTCAGGTATATAATTTTCAATATTGGAATCATTAATTTTAGATCTTAATTCTTTTGTTTTATCTGGAAAGTTTAAATCACCTAATGTTTTAAATTCTTGCTCAAAAGAATTCACATCTTTTAGAATTTTATTAAAATCTTTTAAAACTCTTTGATTTCTGCTTCCAAAAATCTTTACCAATATATTCTTCATTCAAACTGCTCTGAAAAAATTTTTTTATTGAAAAATTTATCTTTACTGATTATATATTTATACGGATCAATGGCTTTACCATTTTTTAAAATTTCCAAGTGAACGTGTGGTCCAGTTGAATGGCCTGTGTCACCCATTAAAGCAATAAGTGANCCTTTTTTAACAAATTCCCCATATTCAACAACATTTTTAGAATTGTGGGCATATCTAGTTTTCCAGCCATTTCCATGATCTATCTCAACTATATAGCCGTATCCTTTTTTAAATCCTGAAAAACTTACTCTACCGCTAGCCAAAGTGAAAATTTTATTGCCCGTCTTTCCCGCTAAGTCAATACCTTTATGGAAATCTTTTCCTTTTCCACCAAAAACTTTATTTCTATAACCATACATTGAAGAAATCTGACCTTTTAAAACTGGCTTACCTGTAGGTTTAAATTGTTCTTTAATTTGTATTTCATCAATTATCTTATTTAGAATATTTAGTTGATCATGGGTAGAATCTATTTCAACCAATACTTCCTCGAAGACTTCATCAAGTTGAGAGAAGAAATCTTTTTTATAATCTACTCCCTTAGTTCCACCTATAAATGCTGGGCTATCAAAATTAAATTTTTTTCTGTCTAAATTAGCAATTCTAGCTATCTTATTCCCAAGAGAGTTTAATCTTGTGAGTTCAGATTGTATAAGTGCAAGTTTTCTTGCATAAAAATCTTTCTTAGCTTCATAATTTCCTTGAAGAGAATTATATTGGTTCTTTAAAAAATTTAGGTCAGTAATACTCTCGTTAGAAAGGCTTTTATACCCAATTTTAACTCCGTAAAAATAGCTTGAAGCTCCTATTATTAACGTACAGGATGCTAATAAAATGGTGATCACTAATATGCCTACCCAACCATTTATTCTAATAGTTGAAGATTTATTGCCTTTTTCTCTAAAAATTAATATTTGCATTTTTCTGGTATTTTTTCATAATTTTAGTCAACACATGATAACAATATGAAGAATATAAAAAACCATATAAACCAAATTATACTAAATAAAGCGCAGTTTTTGTCAAAAATCACTAATTTTCTCAATAAAAATTGCACTTTTTGCGAAAATGTTGTGGTATATAATATTTATGATCATACTATTGTGATTGGCGTGCATGGTAATGAAGTAATTTCTAAAATAAAAAATTATGAAAGAGAAATAATTAAGGATATAAATTTTAACTTCAAAAAAAGTTTAGACAATAAAGAGATAAAAAAAATTAAATTTAAGAAAATAATTTCAGATACTTAAAGGTGAGTAAGTTTTAACGAAATTCACGGGTAAATCTTCAAAGCTTTCGTATGAGACTTCTTCCCAAGCGCTTACATTATCCATTAGCTCATTCAATATCCTATTGTTAAGATCATGACCTGATTTATAACCTTCGAATGCGCCAATTAAACTATGCCCAAGTAAATATAAATCACCAACTGCATCTAAAATTTTGTGCTTTACAAACTCATCCTCATACCTTAAACCTTCTTCGTTAAGTATTCTATGGTCATCAACTACTACAGCATTATCTAAGCTACCACCAAGTACAAGATTTTTTGATCTTAATGCTTCAACATCCCTCATAAATCCAAATGTTCTTGCTCTACTGACTTCCTTAACATACGAAACTGAAGAAAAGTCTAATACTGAATTATGAGTTTTCGTTTTGAAAACAGGGTGATCAAAGTCAATGGTAAATGAAACTTTAAAACCTTTGAATGGGGATAGTTTTACCCACTTATCATTTTTATCATCTTTTACGGTTAGAGCTTTTTTAATTTTAATAAATTTTTTTGCATGATTTTGCTCAACTATTCCAGCTGATTGAAGAAGAAAAACAAACGGCCCTGCACTTCCATCCATTATAGGAACTTCTGGTGCATCAATATTAATATTTAGATTGTCAATTCCTAAGCCAGCAATTGCTGACATTAAGTGCTCAACAGTAGAAACTTGGCTTCCTTTATCAGAAAGAGTTGTAGATAAAACTGTATTTCCAACATTTTCAGGACATGCTTTAATTTCGATTACAGGATCTAGATCTACACGTCTAAAAACAATTCCAGAATTTGGTAATCCAGGTACGAGAGTAAGAGATATTTTTTTCCCAGTGTGAAGACCGATTCCTGTTGCTTTAATGGTGTTCTTTATTGTTCTTTGTTTAATCATTGTTTAGCCTAATTGAATGTCAAATTATAGATTTATATGCACAAAAGTAAAGCATTTTTCATTTAATAAAGTATAAATTTCACATNATTAGTTAATACTAATATAATCATGCAAATGCTAGGCCANATTTGTTAGTTCATAAGTAATTTTTTGATTAAATTTCTAAAATTTTGAAAATTATTACTTTTCTCGTTGGATAATTCATTTATCTCCATGTCTTTTTTTGCTATTAGCAAAAGACCTACTGCTGTTGAGTAAACAGGATTTTTGACAATATCAGACGCTCCAGAAACATATTGAGGAATTCCAATTCTNACTTGCTTGTGAAAAATTTCTTCAGCTAAATCTACGGCACCTTCTATTTTTGCACTTCCTCCAGTGAGGACAATTCCAGCAGGGATTTTAGGNTCAAAACCACTTCTTTCAATTTCATTATTTATTAAAGTAAAAATTTCTTCATATCTTGGTTTAATAAACTCAGCAAGCCTATGCTTGGAAAGTTTTTTAGATGGGCGTTCACCAACCCCAGGGACTTCTATCATTTCCTCAGAATTTACCAATTCAGGTTTTGTACACCCATAAAACTTTTTTATCTCNTCAGCATTTGATCTCGAAGTCTTAAGTGCTACCGAAATATCATTTGTTACTTGATCACCACCTATAGCAATTGAAGATGTAAATTCAAGAGATGCATTAGAGAAAACNGCAATGTCTGAAGTACCACCACCAATATCAATTAAACAAACACCTAGTTCCTTTTCGTCACTTGTCAGAACGGATTCATTTGAGGCAATTTGCTCTAATACTAATTCTTGGACACTTCTTCCACATTTTTTTATACACTTTACTATATTTTCAATTGCATTNTTTGCACCTGTGACTATATGTACTCTTGATTCTAATCTAATTCCTGACATTCCTATTGGGACTCTTATACCATCTTGCTTATCTATAATGTACTCCTGAGGTATACGGTGTANAATTTTTTGATCGCCTGGGATTGTTATAGCTGAAGCAGATTCTAAAACAGCATCAAGGTCATCTTGTGTAACTTCATTATTTGTAATAGGAACTGTGCCAGTTGAACTTATACTTCTAATATGATTTCCTGCAATTCCAGTTACTAAGGATAAGATATTATGCCCACTTGTTCTCTCCGCTTCACCAATTGATTTTTTAATTGATTCAACAGTAGCCTCTATATCAACAACAATTCCTCTTTTCAACCCTTTTGATTCACATATGCCGTAGCCAATAATATCTATACTACGATCCTCTGATATTTCAGCAACTAAGGTAACAATTTTTGACGTTCCGACATCAAGAGCAGCTATTATATTTTTATCATTTTTTGAAATCATAAATTATCTTCGTTTTTTAACAGATACACCATTAGTATATCTCATATCAAAATATTCAACATTATTTAAATTTTCTAATTCAATACTTCCATATAATTGTATAAATCTTCCCAATCTTTCGTCAATATTTTTACTTCCAAAATAGATAAGGTTATTGGCTTTAGTTCTTACTACAAATTCTTTTATGGAATTTATTTTTATGTAACTAATATCGATTTGTATATTATTAAGATTCTGAAATTTAATAAATTTTTTATAAAAATTATAAATATATTTTACTTCTTTNTGGTCATCTGCATAAAATTTTAGAAGATTTTTTTTCTTTTCTANTTTTTTAAATATATTACCNCTTCCATCTACAAGAGAAATGTCATTAAAAATTGCAATAGCAACTCTTTCCGTAATTTTTATAATAAGTTTATCAGGAAATTTTTTGTAAACNTCAATTTTTTTTATCCAAGGATGATTTATCAATTCTTTCTGAATATTTAAAGGATTAATATTAAAGAAATTTTGAAGCTTGATTTTTTTTTTGATTTGAGTTTTTAGTATATCNGTATTAACATTATTACCATTACTNGAGATACTAATTTTATTTACGTATAGTTCAATGTTATTGTAGCCGTATAAAATTACTGAAGTCAAAAGAAATAAAAAAGTAAAATATTTTAAAAAATTTTTAAATTTATTGTTCAAGAGTAGATCTCATTATCTGAAGAACTAGGTCGTCAAAGTTTATTCCATTTTGTAATGCTGCCATTGGNACTAAACTATGTTTTGTCATTCCAGGTATAGTATTTAATTCTATAACCCAAGGAACCTGATTTTCNTCTAAAATAATATCAACCCTACCCCAACCTTTTGCTCCTAGAATTTTAAAAACTTTAAGGGATATTTTTTTTAATTTCTCTTCTAAATCTGTNGAAAATCCTGACGGACAAATGTACTTTGTCTCATCAGATANATATTTTGCCTCATAATCNTAAAATAGATTNNTTGTTTCAAGCTTTATCGTTGGTAAAGCTTCATTGTTTAGTATGGCTACGGTACATTCTATACCTGAAATATAATCCTCAATCATAATTTCACTATATTCATTATAAAGATCATGTATTTCTTTAGTGAAATTTTTTGACCTTTCTTTATAAATTTTTACTCCAATACTAGAGCCCTCGCTAGAAGGTTTTATTACAAGTGGAAAGTTTAAATCGCTAGTTTGNAGTTCATTTTCTGGCAAATATTTTACATATCTAGGNGTTGAAATATTATTTCTTAATAAAACATCTTTTGTATCACATTTATTCATAGAAAGTCTTGAACTTGCGTAATCACTCCCTGTAAATGGAATAGATTTATCTTCTAGGAATTTTTGTATATATCCATCTTCACCTCCTTTTCCATGAAGAATATTGAAGACTCTATCAGGTGCAATTCTCTCTATTTCATTAATATTATTTTTATTTAAATCTAGAAAAACAGCATCAATATTTGATCTCAATAAAGATTCATACACAGCATTTCCTGAAATTAATGATATCTCTCTCTCTTTAGACCAACCACCCATAAGAACAAGAACNTTACCATATGGATTTTTTTTCACTTCTACTTTTCTCCGATNAACTTAACTTCAGTTTCCAAATTNATCCCACGNTTTTCTTTAACAAATTCCTGAATATATACTATTAAATCTTCAATATTTTTGGATGTCGCATTATTTTTATTTTCTATAAAATTTCCATGTTTCTTAGAAATACATGCACCTCCAATCGAATAACCTAAAAGTCCTAATTCTTCAATTATTTTGCCAGCGAAATTTCCCTCAGGATTTTTAAAAACTGAACCACAAGTTTTTGCTCCTGTAGGTTGAGATTTTCGCCTCTTTTCAAGATAACTTTTAATTTTATTTACTGCGTTATGGTTTCTCTTTAATGGAATAGTTAACGCACCAACAAATAATTCATTTTTTTTTAACTCTACATTTCTATAATTAATATTAAAATCACACTTTCTTCTTTTTTCAGGTTCGCAATTAGAATTTATTAACTCTACATAATCAATAAAGTCCCAAATTTCACTTCCATAACATCCAGCATTCATATATAAAGCTCCTCCAACTGTTCCAGGAACTCCACTTAAGAATTCGAGACCTCCTAAGTTATTTTTTGCAGAATATTGAGCAATTTTCATACATGAATAACCAGCTTCAACATATAAAGAATTATCATCATTGATTGTACATTTTTGCAAAGATCTTTTTAGTGATATTACAACCCCTCTTAAACCCTTATCTCTTACAAGAATATTACTTCCATTTCCTATAAAAAATTTTCTTTCATCTTTAACTAATTTCAAAAAATTCAATAAATCATTTACAGATTCAGGTTCGTAAAGTACATCTGCTAAGCCCCCAACACCCCAGGTATTATACTTCTTCATAGATTGTTCAAATTTTACTTTCTCGCTGAATTTTGAATTGAGAATATTTTTCATATCTTTATAACTTTTTTGTGATCCTTAAAAGATAATACAAATTTCGATATATCACCAGCACCCATTGTTATTAAAACGTACTCATTTTGAATACTTTTTAACAAATATTTTTCTAGATTATTAAATCCTTTAATATGAAGAGCATTTTTTTTACTTAAATTTTCTTTGAACATTTTATTTATATCAATTTTATCTTTATTTTTTTCACTAGCTGCATAAATATCAAGTATTACAAGTTTATCTATTTTACGAAAAATTTTTTTGAATTCTTTGCTTAAGTCTTTGGTTCGTGAATATCTGTGTGGTTGGAAAACTACTAGAATCTTTCTTTTTGGCCATATCTCTTTTACAGAGTTATAAACTGCAAGTATTTCGGTTGGATGATGACCATAATCATCAATCCAATAAAATGAATTTTGATCTATTTTAAACTCTCCTAATAATTCAAATCTTCTTTTTATACCCAAAAATGATGGTATTGAATTTTGTATATCCTTAATATTTACACCCATCTCACGTGCTGTTGCTATTGCTGCAAGAGCATTTTCTACATTATGAAACCCCGGTATATTTAAGGTAACTGCATATTTCTTTTTTTTTTTCTTTTACAGTGAACTCACTTGACAAAAAATTATTTTTTATTTTTGTTACCATGTAGTTTGCTTTAGTATCAATACCAAACGAAATCTTTTTTCTAAGGATTTTTTTTTCAATCTTTGAAATATTTTTATCAGATTTATTTATAATGCATTTACCGTAGAAAGGAATATTGTTAGAAAATTTAATAAAATTGTCTTTGAGTTTATCAAAACTATTATCATGATTTATTAAATGATCGTTATCAATATTAGTAATTACTGCTATATTTGGTGTAAGATTCAAAAATGAAGCATCGCTTTCATCGGCCTCTGCTATAAGGTACTCACTTGAACCCAAAGACGAGCTTTTAGAGTTCAGAATTTTTCCACCAATAATGTATGTTGGGTCAAAATTGGCGTAACACAAGATATGAACTAAAATTGAGGTTGTAGTAGTTTTACCGTGTGTACCAGCTATAGCTACACCGTAATTAAATCTCATAAGTTCAGCAAGCATTTGAGCTCTTTGAATTACAGGAATATTTGCTTTCAATCCTTCCTTTAATTCAACATTTTTTTTGTCTATAGCGCTTGATATAACTAAGATATCTTTTCCTAAGATATTTTTCTTGTGGTGCCCAATTTTAACAGTAATTCCTTTATCTTCTAAATTTTTTACTGTAGACGAATCTATAATATCAGAGCCCGATACATCATAGCCAAGATCACATAAGACTGACGCAATGCCTGACATTCCGCTTCCACCAATGCCTATAAAATGAATTTTTTCTTTTTTCCCTATCTTTTTATTAAAATATTTTTTCATATATTATTTTTGAAATGTTTTTTTATTTCTCCCAATATTTTTTCTTTTGAATGAAAATGGGAGAAATTTCTTGTATTGTTATGAATTTTTTTATAAAGGTTTTTTACACTTATAATTTTATATATTTTTTCAGCAAGAGAATAGCCATCAAATAAATTTTCATCCATGAGAACTAATGCGCCAGCATCAGATAATAGTTTTGCATTGTGATATTGATGGTTATCAGTTGCATATTTGTATGGTATGGAAATCGATGGAATACCAACGGTCATAAGTTCAGCTAAACTAATAGCTCCAGATCGACATATTACAATATCACACCACTCGTAATATTCCTGGATGTTATCAATATATTCTTTAACATTACAATTGATATTAAGTTTTTTATAATTGTCTTGAGCAATACCATGAGTTTTACCAGCTTGATGAACAATTTCTAAATTCTTTATTTTATATTTCTCTATTAATTGCTTTGCTGCGAAAGGTATTCTCTCATTAAATACTTTAGCCCCAAGACTCCCACCTAAAACTAAAATATTAAGGTTATTTTTAAAGTTTTTCTCCTTCTTCGATATTCTGTTAATACTTTCTCTCATTGGATTACCAGAATATAAGTATTTGCTACCTGGTTTTCGATAACCCATCAAGGTTTTTTGTGAAAACAAAGATAGTATTTTATTTGATAGCCCCAACACACTATTTTGTTCATGAATAAATAGTGGTATTTTCTTGAGAAAAGAAATTAACCCACATGGAACTGTGACATATCCTCCAAAACAAATTGTCAAATCTGGCTTATAAAACTTATATATTTTATATACCTGGTAGCAAGCCCTAAGGAGGAGAAAAGGCGATTTTAAGATTGTGATAAATCCTTTATTTCTTATACCCTGAAAATTAATATATTTTATGTTGATAGATTCAGCTTCAATTATTTTCTTTTCTAACCCTCTGGTAGTTCCTATCCACAATACATCATAATTTTCTAAAATTAAATTTTTTGCTATTGCTAATGCAGGGTATACATGGCCTCCTGTACCACCAGCTGAGAAAATTACTTTTTTTTTGGCATTCATTAAATTTCCTAAAATTTAGTATTTATTGTAGCTAAGTATACCTCACGATATATTTTAAAAACGAAATAAATCGAAATAAAAGATACTATATAGCTAGAGCCTCCAGCACTAAAAAATGGAAGTGTAAGACCTTTTGTGGGACTCATACCAACATTTACATACATGTGAAGTAGAGATTGAAATCCGAAATAAAGTCCAATTCCGTATGATAAATAGCCTTGAAATTTTAAGTTAAGCTTTAATGCTTTGCTTCCAAGATTAAAACATTTATAAATAAGAATTGAGAACAAGAAGATCATCAAAATTGAACCAAACAAGCCCAATTCTTCAGCTATAATAGCAAATATAAAATCTGTATGAGCTTCAGGTAAATAAAATTGCTTAAAACTACTNCCTCCAAGACCTTTTCCAAAAATNCCACCGTCTCCGATTGCTGTCAAAGAGTTTGATAGTTGATATCCACCATCTAACTCATCGGCGAAAGGATCAAGAAAAGTCATCATCCTTTTCATTCTATAAGGCTCAAACACAATTAAAACATAAATTAAAAATATACCAAAAAAACTTGTAGATAAAATATGAAAAAATTTAGCATTAGCTAGCCAAAGAAGGGATAAAGTAATAAATAAAATTATTACGATTGATCCTAAATCTTTAAAATATAAAATCGTNGTACATGGAATAAGTAAATATAAAAATGGTATAATATAATATTCAAATTTTTTAATTTTTTCATTTTGTAAAGACAGAAAAGAGCAAAGCCAAACCAAGAAAGTAAGTTTTACTAATTCAGACGGTTGAATTGTAAACAAATATAACTTTAGCCACCTTCTACTTCCCTTAACTTCTTTTCCAAGCTCGGGGATAAATAAAAGTAGTAAAATTATAATACTTCCTATAAATAATATTAGTGAGTATTTTCTTATATTAGAAAGTCTTATATGTGAAATAGAAATACAAAAAATAAAACTTATTATNAGGAAGAAAATTTGTTTTTTTATATAATAAAATGGATCATTAAAATTTGTATAAGCTATTTCTGTCGATGCAGAAAAAAGCATTAGTAGGCCAAAAGTTATAATAAAAATTGAAGTGAATAGAAATAAGGGGTCAAAATATTGCTTTAATGAGTTAAGGATATTTTTTTTCATTTAAAATTATTTTTAATTATCTTTTTAAAAAATTCTCCTCTTTTTTCATAATTTTCAAATTGGTCAAAACTTGAGCAAGCAGGAGAAAACAAAATATTTATTTTTTTTTCTTGATCAAATTTACCAAGAATAATTTTGAGTTTATTAACAACGTCGCTTAAATTTTTTATAATAGTAAAGTTAGTATAGCTTTCATTATAATTTTCGAAATGTTTTCCTGCATCACCATATACAATAAGCTTGATATCTTTTTCTTTAATAAAATTAATTATATCTGAAAAATTATCTGTTTTTGACCTTCCACCTAATATTAATACTATAGGACTTTCAAACGATCTAAGTGCTGCTAGGGTTGATTCAATATTTGTTGATTTTGAGTCGTTTATAAAATGAAAATTATTATTTTTATAAAAATATTCCATTCTATGAGGTAGTGGTTTAAATTTTGAAATAATCTTTGCTGCTTTATTAACGTCCAGTCCTAATGCTATTATAGAGCATAATACAAATGCCACATTTTTAAGATTGTGATATCCTGTTAAATTTATGTCGCTGAGTTTTAAAATTTCTTTTGACAAATAATAAATAATGAAATCATTATTTTTATCAATAAGATTAATTGTATATGAATTTGATGAACTAATACCAAAGCTTATTAATTTACCTGATCCAGAATAATCAATATTTAAATTACTTTTGTCAATTATTATTTGTTTTGCCTTTTCAAAAATCTTGTATTTTATTTTTTTATAAATTTCAAATGACCCATGCCTCTCAATATGNTCAGGTGTAATATTTGTTATAAATGCNACATCAGAATTTATATTACCGGAAATTTCTAATTGATAGCTTGAAACTTCTAAGCAAATATAATCATATTTACAATGTTCNATNCTTANAATAGGGATNCCATTNTTNCCACATGAAACACTTTTNTANTNTAATTTATTTAAGACATAATTTAATAATTCNGTCACTGTAGTTTTGCCATTAGAACCAGTAATTGCAATTACTTTTGACTTATAATTTTTCATAAATATATCAATATCTGAGACGATCTTGATATTATTTTTTGATATTTTATCTTTAATTTTTTTACTTAAAGCTATACCAGGNCTTTGTACTATGTATTGTACTTTATATAATTCCGTACGATCAAAATTACCAAANAAAATTTTGTTTTTACTAGCATCTGACAGTGAATTAAATTGATTAAGCTTTTCTACGGTCTCATTATTTTCAAATACATAAAAATGCTTATTTTTTTTATGCAGATATTCAGCAACTGATACCCCAGTTTTCCCAAATCCTAAGATAGCTATAGGAAGTTCGTTTATCATTTTATTACCTAATTTTTAAAGTAGCAATTCCAACCAAAACCAATATAAATGTTACAATCCAAAATCTAGATACGACTTTTGGCTCTGGCCAGCCTTTCTTTTCAAAATGATGATGTAAAGGAGTCCATAAAAATACTTTTCTATTAAAGAGTTTTATTGAAGTTATCTGAATAATAACTGATATTGTTTCTGCAACAAAAATACCGCCCATAATAATTAATACTATTTCTTGTCGCGCTGCCATTGCTACGTAACCAATAACTGCTCCCAGTGATAATGAACCAACATCTCCCATAAATATTTGNGCTGGGTATGAGTTATACCATAAAAAACCAAGACCAGAGCCAACTATAGCTCCAATGAAAATTGTTAATTCGCCTACTCCAGGTAAATGAGGTATTAGTAGGTAATTTGCAAAATTAATATGCCCAGAAAGATATGTAAATATTCCCAACCCAACACAAACNAATATAACTGGNGTAATAGCAAGACCATCTAATCCATCCGTTAAATTCACAGAATTACAAGAACTAACTATTACAAGAATAAATAATGGTATATAAAAATAGGATAGATTTATTACTATTTCTTTAAAAAATGGAAAAAAAAGTAGTTGTTCGTTGATATCCTCTATATTTACAAAAATAAGAATTGCAAATATTAAACTTAATAAAANCTGATTTAAAAATTTTGTTTTAGCTTTAATNCCCTTACTATTTTTTTTTAACTTAGTATAGTCATCAAAAAACCCTAAAGCTCCAAAAGATAACATAATAAGGATACCAAAAATTATATACTTATTTGACAAATCAGCCCAGATGACAGAGGAAAGAATTACAGATAAGATTATCATTATTCCCCCCATGGTAGGAGTTCCAGTTTTAGTTAAATGCGTATTAGGATTGTATTTGCTAATTTTTTCACCAATACCATAATCAGCTAGTTTTTTGATAACAATTGGGCCAAATAAAAGCGTAAANANNAGTCCAGTTATAGCAGCAAATATAATTCGAACAGTAATGTACTGAAATAAATTTAATTGNGGAAAATATTCTAAATAAAGTTCGCTTAGATAATAAATCATTGAAATTCTACCAACTGCTTTGTAAGTTTNTCTAAAGACATAGCTCTAGATCCTTTAANTAAAATAGATAAATCATGAGACATATTNCTNACTATATAATTAAATATTTCTTCAATTGTATCTAGATGAAGCGATTCCTCTCCAAGTAAAGATGTAGCTGCAGTTTTACTTTCTTTTCCATAAGTTATTATTTTATCAACACCGCAACTCAAAGCATATTCAACTACTTCTTTATGATACTTAGCGCTATCAGAGCCAAGCTCTACCATGTCTCCAAATACTAACCATTTTTCATTTTCTGCGGTCTTAAGTGTATCTAATGCAACTTTAAATGATCCTGGATTAGCGTTATATGTATCGTCGATCAATGTTGCCCCATTTTTTAGTTTTTTTAAATTAAGTCTAGATTTTACTCCACAAAAATTCTCAATTCCATTAACAATCTCNCTAACTTCAATTTTTAGATNGTCTGCTATCGAAGCTGCACAAGANATGTTAATAAGATCATGATTATTTNTATACTTTGGNNAAATCTTAACTGTTTCTCCTCTTAGATTTAAGAAAAAATCCTTTTCTCTTGTCTCAACATAGTAATCTGAATCCTTACTTCCAAAAGTTAAATAATTGAGTCCATTTTTTTTTGAATANTTTGACATTTTNACATCTGTTAAGTTTATAAAACATGTACCACTTTTTTTNACATAATCAAATAATTTTGTTTTTTCTTTATATACTCCGTCTTCACCACCCAATCCTTCTAAATGGGCTTTTCCAATATTTGTTACCGTTGCAATATCAGGTTTTGCAATTTCAGCTAGGNNTTTCATCTCGTTTGCAATTGATATGCCTATTTCTAAAATTAAAAATTCATTAGCATGATTACTATTTATTATAGTTAAAGGCATACCTATATGATTATTTAAATTTCCTTGAGTAAAGCTAATTTGGTTTTTTTTAAGCATCAGCGCTAGGAGCTCTTTTACAGAAGTTTTTCCGTTTGATCCTGTTATTGCAATTACTTTTCCTTGAAACATAGATCTGTAAAATCTACTAAGCTTGTGGAGAGCTTTTTGTGTGTCATCTACATAAATTATATTTGACCTTATATTCTTCATTTTCTTTTCATAACTGCACAATACACATATCGCTTTTTCATCCACATCTTTAATATAATTATGACCATCAAATCTATCACCTTTGAGTGGTATAAAAAAATTATGATTCTCAAAATTTCTTGAATCAATACCAAAACTATAGGAGCCTTTATAATCTTTACCATATAACTCTCCGTTCACTGCATTACTGATTTCTTTAAGAGAAATGTTCTTCATAATTCATCCATTATATCTTTTACGATCTTTCTATCGTTAAATCTAATAGTATTATTTTTAAGGATTTGATATTCCTCATGTCCTTTACCAAAAATAACCACTAGTTCACAATTACTGTGATAAATAGCATTTTTAATGGCTGACCTCCTATCAGCAATTATATCGATATTTTTTTTATTNCTTATTTTTTCAATTATTTGTTGAAAAATTTTATTTTCGTCCTCATTTCTAGGATTATCATTTGTGATATATAACCTGTNTGAATTCAAGTAGGCTAATTCNCCCATTTTACCCCGTTTCGTTCTATCTCTTTCGCCCCCACATCCTAAGACGCAGGCTATGTTACTCTTTGGGAAATGTTCTTTTAGTGACCTTAAAGAAATTTCAATAGATATTGGTGTATGAGCATAATCTACAAAGATTTTTTTATTTTTTTTATTATAAACACATTCCATTCTGCCTTTTACAGGCTTTAGATTTTTTAATGATTTTTCTATTTCTTTGGGAGAGTATCCTTGATTTATTAAATTTAGTATGGCTAAGGATAAGTTTTCAATATTGTAAAAACCATAGAGGTTTATTGAACATTTAATTTGATTCAACTCTANATCTAATACAAAGTCTATACCATTTTCATTAAGTTTATAATTTTTAATATAAGCGTTTGCTGTTTTTTTCTTATTTGAAAAAGTTAAGAGTTTGATATTTCTATCTATTTTTTTTGCTAATTTTTCACCATATTGGGTATCNACATTTATGACTGCATTTTTTATATCAAAATCCTNAAAAAGTCTTCGTTTTGCATTAAAATAATTTTTCATNTTTTTATGATAATCTAAATGATCATGGGTTAAATTGGTAAAAACTGCATTTTCAATNTTTATATCTTTTAATCTTTCCTGCTCTAANGCNTGAGAAGAAGCCTCTAAGTATACTTTTTCAAATTTAAGCTTTTTAAGTTCGCTTAAAGTTCTATTCAAAATAACATTGCGAGGAGTTGTATACCCNGAATTCTTTAATTTTCCTAGCTCTCCATAACCNTTTGTNCCAATTACTGCAGATTTCTCACCAATAANTTTTAAAATTTGGTGNGAAAAATGGGTTACACTNGTTTTACCATTAGTACCTGTTACAGCAGTAATTTTTAATTTTCTAGATGGATTTTTATATATAAAATTTGTAATTAAAGGAATTTTTTTTTCTAAGCCTTTCACTTTTAAAAAAATGACTTTCTTATATTCTTTTTTTAAGGAGTTTTCTATTTGATAATCAGAGAAAACTACTTTACAACCTTTGCCTATGGCCTCTTTAAGATAATCATGAGAATTATTTTGATTTTTTTTTAGCGAAATGTATAAATCTTTTTTTTTGGTATTTCTACTATCATCTGATACGGAATATATGTCAATATCTTTATCAAAATTTGAATNATTAGTATTAATTTTTAAAATACTACATATTTTTTTTAATTTCATTTAATAAAATATTATTCTTCAATTTCACCGCTTACCCATTCAGCAGCCGCTGATAAATCCCTACCAATACCATCAATTGTATTGCAACTTACCAAAATTGAATATCCTAAAGCTATTACACAAAAATAAAAAGTAAATCTCATTTTTTCCTCCTTAATTATTAGTCTTGTTGATTCCTCAGAAAAGCAGGAATATCTAGATATTCATGATCCATTTCTCCATTTTCCTTATACATACTTTTCTTCTTACTTCCAATTAAACTTTCGGTGTTTGGCTCTAAATTGAAGCCGTCATCGTCCTCATCAATTTGATCCTTAGAAATATTTTCACTTATGTCATTATTTAATGGCTCAGCTTCAATATTAGTTGGTACTTCTGAGACAACAGAGTGTTGCTGAACTTTTTGATCCCCAATATCGTAGGTATCTTCAAAATCATCATTTATTTGATTTGAATCATCATTAAGCCCAGTGGCAACAATAGTAATTTTGACAGTATCTTTCATCTTGGCTCTATTATCTTGAGTTTGTCCTATGACAATAGTTGCATTTTCTGCAGCCAACCCATGAGCTTTCTCCATTATCATTTCATATTCATCAACTGATATTGATTTATCAGATGTAATATTAACTAATAATCCCTTTGCATTTGTAATTTGAATATCGTCAAGCAATGGACTTTTTATAGCATTCTCATAAGCGTCTTCTGCTCTATCAATGCCAGTGCCCATTCCGGTACCCATCATTGCAGTACCAGCTTCAGACATGACTGTTTTTACATCTGCAAAATCAAGATTAATTCTTCCAACCTTTGTGATTAACTCTGCTATTCCTTGAACTGCACCTTGTAGAACTTTATCAGCTTCGCTAAAAGCTTTTTCCATTTCAATTGAATTTCCAAGAATTGTAAGAATTTTATCATTAGGAATTGTAATTAATGAATCAACACAACTCCTTAGAGCTACAATACCCTCGTCAGCTAACTCACTCCTTTTTTTTCCTTCAAATTTAAAAGGAGTTGTAACAACTGCAACGGTAAGTATATTTAATTCTCTGGCTATTTCAGCGATAATTGGTGCTGCTCCAGTACCAGTTCCACCACCCATTCCAGCAGTAATAAATAACATATCACAACCTTCAACAACTTCTCTTAATCTATCTTTATCCTCTAATGCTGCATCTCTCCCGATCTGGGGCTTTGCTCCTGCGCCAAGCCCTTTAGTTGTGCTCAGACCTATTTGTATTTTGTTTGCTTTAGGGGATATTTTTTCTAATGCTTGGGCATCAGTATTTGCTGCTAGAAAATCTACTCCAGCGATTCTTTGTTTAACCATATGCTTGATCACATTTCCTCCACAACCTCCAACTCCAAGAACTTTGATTACAGCTCTTTGCCCCCCTGTATCATTTAATTCAAAAGACATTTGAACCTCCTTTACTAGTTATTGATAATAAATTTTTATCGGGATGAATATTTAATATCCTTAAGGACTCTGTAGCGACTTTTTTAAATACTGGCCCAGCTACTATACCCCCGTAAAAAGGATAATATTTTTTATTCTTTGGGTTTTCGATGACAACCAATATTACAAGCTTTGTTTCATTCATTGGGGTCATGCCGACAAATATTGATCTGTGTCTGTTAATAAAATATTTTTTTAATTCATGGTTATAAATTCTTGTGGTTCCGGTTTTTCCACCTGAAGTGAAATTGTCTAATCTTGCAGATTTTGCAGTTCCTTTTTCAACTACCTTCTGAAGAATTTTTTTAACTTGAATAAAATTCTGTTCGTATTTCTGTTCACTAATTGTTTGAAGGCTTCTTTCTTCTTTAATAATTTTTAAAGGTAGTTTTTTTCCATTATTTGCGATTACAGTATATGCCTTCACTAATTGAAGGGGGGTAACGTTTAATCCATATCCATAAGAATATGTTTTTAAATCTATTGGTTTCCATTTTGTGAAATGTTTTAGATTGGTCGAATTATTTACACCTGAAAGATTAATGTCAATATCTTCCCCAAAACCAACATAAGATAATATTTCATAATAATCCTCTTGAGATATTATTTCAGAAATTTTTACGCTTCCAACATTGCTAGATTTAATTAAAACCTGGTCAGCACTAAGTATTCCATGATTTTTGGTATCCTCTATTGTGTAGCCACCACCAATTTTTAATTTCCCAGGAGAGGTATCAATTTTGTTTTCAAAAAAGAAGTTTTTTGTATTTTGTGCTGCAACAAAAAGAAATGGCTTGATTGTAGAACCTGGATCAAACTTTTCTTTAATTGCTCTATTTCTTGCTTTTTCAGGAGTATAACCATTTTTGTTGTTAGGATTGTATGATGGCGAATTTGCTAAGGCTAAAATTTCTCCATTTGTACTATCAACTACAATAATAGAGCCAGAATCAGCATTAACTTTGATTACTTGCTCCTTAAGACTCTTATAAGCTGCATATTGAATTCTATTATCAATAGTCAAGTGAACACTATCAGGGTAAACAGGTAAAGTTGATTCTATTTCTTTGACCTGTTCCTTTTTTCTATTGAGCATAACTTTTTTAACTCCATTCTCTCCTGATAGCTTTTTATTAAAGGTTTCTTCCATACCACTTTGACCTATATCATCAATATTTGTTTTACCAATAATATGAGAAGTTACCTCTGCCTCTGGATAAAACCTATGGTTTTCTTTATGAAAAGCTATTCCTTTTAAATTTAAATCGAGGATTTTCTTTACTTTAGTTGGAGAAATTTTTCTTTCTATATAAATAAAATTTTTATTAATATTATTTTCGACCTTTGACAAGATTGTATTTTTGTTAATTTTTAAAATTTTCGAAAGCTCAAGTAGTTTACTATTTTCATTTTTCAGAAAATTTCTTGGTCTGTTAATAAAAAGTGAATCCATTGGTATGGTGACAGCAATAGGGTTAAAATTTCTATCATATATTGTTGCTCTGGTTACACGTATAGGAATGTCTCGTATCTGTTTCTTAAAACTCTTTTCCGAATAAATCTCCCCATCTCTGTATTGGAGCGCAACACACTGAATTACTAATGCAGCTACTATGACAAAGAAGAAGGTATAAATAAAAAATTTTCTCATTATTTATATACCTCATTTAAATTTTTATATTTTTTTTCGGGGTAAATCATATCTAAATTTGAAATTGCAAGGTTTTCAATTCGTGCTCTGTTAGCAAATGACTGGGTCTCGAGTACAAACTTATTGTGCACGATTTCAAGTTTACTTGAATTATGATCTAACTGATTAAGGGTAATATGTAATTGTCTATTTAAAAATTGAATATACACAACGGAAAAGGCTGATATTACATTAATAAACATTAGGAATATTAAAAAAATTAATTTCGTCTTTATCATATTCTTTCTGCCACTCTTAGTTTCGCGCTCCTTGATCTTGGATTTTTTTCATACTCTTGCTCTGTGACTTTTTTTATGGTCACTAATTCTTTAAGTTTTGGCCTATCATAATCTTTTGGTATCGGAACGTTTGATAATAATCGAAGAGGGTTAGAGTTCTCTTTAAAAAATTTTTTTACAATTCTATCTTCAAGAGAATGAAAAGTAATTACAACAATTCTTCCTTCTTTGTGTAAAATATTTAATGAATTTTCAAGAATCTTTTTTAACTCATTTATCTCATCATTGATATGTATTCTTATGGCTTGAAAAGTTTTCGTTGCCGGATTTTTTTTACTTTTTCCTTTTGGATATATCTCTTCAATTAATATTTGTAGTTCAGAAGTTGAACGTATTTTTTTTGTTGTATTTTTTTCAATTATCTTTCTTGCAATTTTGCTAGCGTATTTTTCATCTCCATAATTTTTAATTACAGATTTTAATTCGTTATAATCTGAATTTGAGATCCAATCTTCAGCAGTTAGTTTCTGAGTTTGATCCATTCTCATATCTAAAGGGCCATTTTTTAAAAAACTAAAGCCTCTTGAAGCATTATCAAGCTGAGGAGATGAAACACCTAAATCAATTAAAATACCGTCGACCCCACCTGTGTAGGTATTTTTTTCGACTATTTCATTTATTTTACTAAAGTTAGCTCTTATAAATTTAAATCTTTTATCATTAATAAAAGCTTTCTTTGCGTGTTCTTCTGCCTCTAAATCTTTATCAAGTGATAATAGTCTTCCTTTATCTCCTAATTTAGATAATATTTTCTTACTATGACCGCCCCTTCCATAGGTGCAATCTACATATACACCATCTTCTTTAATACCAAGATTGTCTATTGATTCATTTAAAAAGACAGGGCTATGAAAGAATGTTGAAGTTGTACTGCTCATATTTTTAGATTTTCTATTCCGCTATTTTCGATGTTTTTTCTTCCCTCGGTTTTTAACCAGGAGCTAAATTTGCTAGACCATAAATCTTCTGACCAAAGTTCAAATTTCTTGCCCTGGCCAAGGAGAATAATTTTTTTTGATATTTTTGCGTATTTTCTAAGTGGATTAGGAATTAAAAACCTACCTTGATTATCTAATTCAGTCTCTGTAGCGAATCCAAGAACAAGCCTCTGAAGAAATCTCGCTTCGTTACTATATGAAGGTAGCTGCAATAATTGTCTTTCAACATCATTCCATATTGTTAAAGGATAAATGAGAAGGCACTGATCTTTATCAGCAGTAATAATTAAAGATGACTTTCTTTTTTCATAAAAGTCTTTTCTATACCTTTGGGGCATGGTTGCCCTTCCTTTATTGTCGATAGTAATATCACTAACGCCTTTAAACATAATTCCCCACTTTTTACCACTAATTTCCACAATTTTACTTGAATATTGCTATATGTCAAAAAATATTGTTATTTCTCAATAACTTATACAAAATTGTTAATGTCTACAGATTCAATAAAATCAGTAGTATATACATTAATCTTAAATACTTAATTAAGAGTATTTTAAAGTGAAGGATTTTTTCTTAGAGAATATAAGTGAGCCAACCAGTAAGCTGGGTTCTGTTTTAGTAATCATTAATCTTGTACATATGTCACCATATGCATCTAGCGGTCTACCCGAAAGNAGTACGAGCAGCACTATANCTTTCCTATTTGACCTTGCTCCAAGTGGGGTTTACATTGCCATTTTCATTACTGAAAATGCGGTAAGCTCTTACCTTACCTTTTCACCCTTACAACATANGTTGCGGTATATTTTCTGTTGCACTTTCCATAAGCTCACGCTTTCCAGGAGTTACCTGGCACTTTGCTCTATGGAGCCCAGACTTTCCTCTCTATATAAAATAGAGCGATTACTCGGTTAGCTCATATACAATTAAAATACATTTCACCTGATATATCAATATTAAATGATCTTGTTATAAATACTATTTCTCCTAATATCAAAGTATTCAGACAAAATTTTTACTACAGCAGATTTAGGGATTTTATTCTTATTTAAAATTTGCATTAATTTTTCTATTTCTAAATAATTATTACTTTCTAATTTTAAAGGTGGTAAAAGAATCACGAATTCACCTTTGTCTAAATTATTATCTTCAATATTCTTTACATGTTTTTCTATTGTATCAAAACTTATTAATTCATTTTTTTTAGTAATTTCTTTACAAATAAGTATTTTTATATTTTTNCCAAAATAATTTTTTATAAAAATAAGCGTTTTTTTAATACGCTTGGGCGATTCAAAAAAAATTAATGTTTTTTCTGATTCTAAGAATTGATCAAGAATATCTTTTCTATTTCCTATCTTTTTTGGGAAAAAACTTATAAAGCTGAACTCTTTTGAGCCAAAACCACTTACACTTAAAGACGCTGTTATTGATGATGGACCTGGAATTGGTTCAATATCAACAGATTTGTCTCTTAGGAAGTTCACAAGAATATCTCCGGGGTCGCTAATAGATGGCGTTCCAGCATCACTAACTAAAGCAATATTTTTTCCTTTAAGAATTTTGTTATATATGAAATCCAGTTTCTCTTTTTCATTAAATTTATGATAGCTAAATGTCGGTGTTTTAATGCTATAATAATTAAGTAATTTTGCGCTTTGCCTTGTATCTTCAGTAGCTATTAGGTCTACCATAGATAAAATAGAGATAGCTCTATATGTTATATCCGCAAGATTACCAATAGGGGTTGCTACAAGATAAAGTTTGCCTTTTTTTAAATTTTTATTATGCATTTAAATTTTATTAAAAGTTTTTTAATTTATAAATATATCCTAATAATAAGCATTAGTATATTTACTTCATCCTGCACATATAATAATTCTGTAAATAACAGCGAGACCGTGAATAATAATGTTATAAATGAGGTAAAAGAATATTTTATAGATAACAAAAAAATTGAAATTAAAGAAAATTTTGAGCTACAAATTTGGCCACAAAAAATTGCTATCATTGCACCCGTTTCAGGAAAATACTCTAAAATTGGAAGATCTCTTATTAATGGGATTGAAATGAGNATTGAAAATTTAAATAAAGTTGGGATATCAATTCAAACAAAAATATATGATTCTGGGGAACAAGGATTATCAATTAAAAAAATTTCAAATGATATAAATCAATCCGACTACGATTACGTAATTGGTCCAATTTTAAAAAAAAATATAAGTACTTATTCGAACGAATCCTCTTCAAATGCAAAAAAACTAATATTAAATAAGTCAGAAAAAATAAATTTTAATAAAAATAAATTTTACTTCGGTCTTTTCCCTGAAGATGACATTCAATGTATTANTAAAGGAATTTTAGCAAATAACTATCAAAGAGGAGTGATGATATATCCAAAAAACAGGTGGGGTGAGAGACTTCTGATATCTTTTCAAGATAGTTTTTATCAATTTGATACATATAAAAAAGAGATATTAGAAATATCATATGAAAAACAAAAAAAAGAAATTGATAAAAAATTAAAGGAAATATTCCATATTGAAGAAAGTTATTCAAAGANAAAATATATAAAGAGTTTATTAGATATAAATTTCAATTTTGTACCACATATTAGAGATGATATCGATTTTATTTTCTCAATTGGTACATCGGATGACTTAAAGCAGATTAAGCCAAAATTAGATTTTTATTATGCTGAAAATATACCTGTATTTTCAACTTCACATATATTTAGTGGTGTTATTAATAGCCAAAAAGATAAAGATCTTAATGATATAGTATTTTGTGATATTCCTTGGCTGTTTGATAAAAAAAATAAAAGAATTTTAAAAAATCTTGTACTTAGCGATCAGCGTAAAAACTTTCTAAGATTTGTTGCGCTTGGCATGGATTCTGTCAATATTTATCCTTTCTTGGACAAACTTAAAGAAGATCAACAAAAATTTATAAAACTAAGAACAGGTAAAATTTATATTAGTACTAACGGTATCATTAAAAGAGATCTTAATTATCTTAAATTTAAAAATGGNCGTCCAAGATTAATTAATATAATCGAAAATGAATAAAAGTCAGATAACTTTTTTTTCAGACGTATTAGGAAAAGATAATTTTTACTATCACCCAGAAGATTGTTGGGCGTATGGATATGATAATAGTAAATTGCATGTACTACCTGACGGTGTCTTATTACCAGAGAATAGTAGTCAAGTACAAAAAGTAGTAAAATTTTGTTACGAAAATAAAATAACTATTTCACCGAGAGGAAGAGGTACTGGTAATACTGGAGGATCTATTCCAAAGAAAAAGGGAGTAGTTTTATCTCTGGAAAGAATGAATAAGNTCCTAAGCATTAATACTATTGATAGATATTGTAAGGTAGAACCTGGCATTTTAAATAAAGACTTGCAAATAGAATTATCAAAAAATAATTTTTTTTGGGCTCCGGATCCTTCTAGTATGGCTTATTCAACTATTGGAGGAAACATTGCAAATAACTCAGCTGGGCCTAGAGCTATAAAATATGGCACACCACGAGATAATATTCTTGGACTAAAATTTATTGACGGTCTAGGAGTATCACATTCAGTAGGAGTACATACATCAAAAGGAGTTGTTGGGCTAGATTTAACAAGAATTTTAGTTGGCTCCGAAGGTACTTTAGGAGTTATTACAGAAGCTACTCTAAAAATCTTACCTAAAAAAGAAAGTCTTATGACTTTCGAAATTTGTTTTAAAAAAACGAGTCATTCGATAGATTTTATAAAATTTGTCATGGAAAAGAACCATACTCCATATTCTCTAGAATACCTCGATAAACTCTCAATCAAACTGATAAACAATATGATGCAAGGATACTTTTCTAATGAGACAGAATCAGCCCTTATTTGTGAATTTGATTGTAACAATGAAGAAAAAGAGAATATAAAAAGTTTTATAAGGGAGTTATCAGAAAAATGTTTTGCCGTAAAAATGAAGTTTGCAAAAGACAAAGAAAATATACAAAAAATATGGAAAGCGAGAAAGTCACTTTCGCCAGCTCTTAGAAATTTTGGTGGCTACAAAATAAATGAAGATGTAGTTGTCCCAATAACAAATTTAAACAAATTTTTAAAAAAAGTTGTTGAAATTGGTAATCATCATAATATCCAAATAGTAAATTTTGGACATGCAGGAAATGGTAATATTCATGTAAATTTAATTCTTGACTCTGAACAAGAAAAAAATTCGGAAAACACAAAAAGTTGTCTTTTAAAGATTTTTAATTTAGTGATTGAGCTTAATGGAACACTTTCCGGTGAACATGGTATTGGTATTATAAAAAAAGAGTATTTAAATATTGAGGTTGATGCAATAACAACAGACCTAATGAAAAAAATTAAAAGCCAGTTTGATCCTGGGGGTATTCTAAATCCAGATAAATCGTTTTAAATAAAAGTGTTTATTTCTTGCTCAAAATCTGAGAGGTTTTCTTGAAAAGACTTTCTATCAAAAATTTTTTCGCTATATGAAATTAGTGGCTTAGCATTTTTCGGTAAGGTAATATTATAAAAAGGTAGTCGCCATAATAAGGGAGCCATGCTGCAATCAATAAGGCTAAAATCTTCACCTAAAAAGTATTTTTTAGATTGAAAAAAGTCCATAGCAGACATCAAATTATTTTTAAATTGAGCTTTTGCTTGGCTTGATTTTTTTTCACCCGATGACCCTATATCATTTAATAAACCATATAAATCTCTCTCTATGTAATGAAGAACCATTCTAGTTTTCGCTCTTACGACTGGGTCAACTGGCATTAAGGGAGGATGTGGAAATCTTTCGTCAAGATATTCCATGATTACTCTTGATTCGTATAAAACTAAGTTTCTATCAACAAATGTTGGGGTGGAATGATTAGGGTTTAATGAAATCAAATCCTCGTTTCGTTCATTATTTTGGATGTCTTGAACCTTAAAAGTTAAGTCCTTTTCTCCAAGAACAATTCTGACTCTATGTGATTGGGGGCATTCAGGATTTGAATAAAGTGTCATTACATGCATAAAGTCCCCCAAAGAGTTTGTTAATTAAAACTTATTTTTGTTATTTTGAGCCTATTTATAATCTTTCCAATATTCTTTCTTAGTATAATATGCGATAACAGTAAAAGCGAAAATAAATAATAAGACCCAAAAACCAATTGCATGCCTTTTTGACTTAATAGGCTCTGAAGCATATACNAGGAAATTTGTTATATCNTTAGTTGCTTTTTGATAATTGANTTTGTCATATGATCCTGGGCTAGAGATTTCAAATTTATTTTGACCGTCNTCTAAAAGTATCTGTTCACCTTGAAGATCTGCAAGTACGTGAGGCATCGCAGTGTTAGGATAGGTCAAGTTGTTAAAACCTGTAGGTCTTTTATCATCTACATAGTAACTATTTAAATAAGAATATATCCAATTTGCTCCTCTAGACCTTGCAGTTAAACTTAAATCCGGTGGTAATGCTCCAAACCAACTTATAGCATCATCTTTGTTCATTGGTATTATCATATTGTCACCAAGCTTTGCAGAGGAAAAAATTAGATTTTTTTCAAAAATTTCAGGATCAATATCTAAATCTTTTGCAACATTGCTATATCTAAGGTATTTTAAAGAATGACACCCCATACAATAATTTACATAATACTTTGCACCTCTTTGAAGTGAAGCCTTGTTATTAATATCGTAAACTGCTTTCATTTCAAAGCTATTACCACCTGCTGCAAAGCTAATATTGAAAATAAAAAGAAAGAATGTGAACGAAATTATATTTTTAAAATTCATTATTATGTGACTCTGCTTGGGACTTGCTTTTCAGAATTTAATTGAGTAAATATTGGCGACATAAACATAAAAATTACATAAAGGACTAAGGATAAAAATCCAACTGAAAGGTATGTTAAATCAGCACCAGCTAATCTAAAGAAATCATAAATAAAAATAATTCCTAGAATAGTTGCCGTAAATATATATGTAAATATTTTATTTCTAGAAGAACTATAGAAATATAAAAGTATAAAAAATAAAAAATAAACCTGACTAAAGCGAAGGGCAAGTTCACTATACAATGGTGTTACTGCTTTTACTCCTAACCACCCTAAAATCATAAAAGCAATGACAAAAATAAATAGATTAACTTTAAATAGAGTGCTTCGATATCTTATAGACTTAATTGGATTAGTATCAATCCATGGTAGAAAAAATAATACGATAATTGAAAGAAGCATTGCTAACGCTCCAAATTGTGGATCTGGTATTGCCCTTAAGATTGAGTAGAAAGGGGTAAAGTACCAGACAGGAGCAATATGCTCAGGAGTTACAAGAGCATTAGCTGGTACAAAATTGGCGTGTTCTAGAAAATAACCGCCCATCTCAGGAGCATAAAACACTACTATTGAAAATATAAATAAGAAAACACCGATGCCAACCATATCTTTAATTGTGTAATAGGGGTGAAACGGAACTCCGTCTAAAGGAACACCATTTTTATCTTTATGATCTTTTATTTCAACTCCATCTGGGTTATTTGAGCCTACTGTGTGAAGAGCTGCAAGATGAAGTAAGACAAGAAGCAAAAGAAGCATTGGAACTGCGACAATATGTAATGCAAAAAACCTTGTTAAAGTTGGGTCAGAAATTGCAAAGTCTCCTCTAATCCAAATAGCAAGATCTTCACCAATAAATGGAATTGTACTGAAAAGGTTAATAATAACTTGAGCGCCCCAAAATGACATTTGACCCCAAGGTAACAAATAACCCATGAAGGCCTCTGCCATTAATGCAAGATATATAAAAACTCCAAACAACCATATTAGCTCTCTTGGCTTTTTAAACGAACCATACATAAGGGCTCGAAACATATGCAAATATATAATTATAAAAAATGCTGATGCTCCTGTTGAATGCATATACCTTATTAGCCAACCCATATTTACATCACGCATAATAAACTCAACTGAATCAAAAGCCATTTGTGCATCTGGTTTATAATGCATTGCTAAAAATATTCCTGTAACTATCTGAAGAAATAAAACTAAAAATGCTAATGAACCAAAAAAATACCAGAAGTTAAAGTTCTTTGGTGCATAATAATTTGTCAAATGGTTCTTAATGAAACTAAGAATTGGAAGCCTTGCATCTATCCAGCCTATAACTCCTGATGTACTTTCTGTATTATTACTCATGATAATTCACTCTCGTTTAAATTATTTGGCATCTCACCAATAACAACTGTATTTTCACCAACAAACTTATATGGGGGAACTTTAAGATTTGCTCCTGCAGGCGCACCATTAAAAACTTTACCAGCAAAGTCAAATTTAGAACCATGACAAGCGCAGAAAAAGCCGCCTTTCCAGTCAGAACCAAGAGATTTATCAGAGGAATCTGGTTTATAAGCAGGGTTNCATCCTAAATGTGTGCATACTCCNTCTAAAACCAAGATTTCTGGCTTTAAAGATCTATATTTATTATTTGCAAATTCTGGCTGTTGTTCTTTATTGNTTGAATTTGGATCTTTATATTTACCTGCAATTGTGTCAATGCTATCAATCATTTCTTTGGATCTCTTAATAATCCAAATAGGCTTTTTTCTCCAAATAACATCGATTTTTTCGCCTTCATTAAGATTTGAAATATCNACTTTTACAGGAGCTCCTGCTGCTTTAGCTTTCTCGCTAGGCGCCATAGAAGAAACGAGCGGGAATACAACCGCTCCGGCACCGGCTCCGCCAACTAAAGTCATTGTTTTAGTTAGAAAATTTCTTCTACTTTGATTATCCCCTTCTGACATGATCTTATATGACTATATGTTGATTAAATTTTCAAATATACAAAATTTTTATATTTGGCATATTAACATGTTGAGTTAAAAAAATGTTAAAAATATTACAAATATTTAGACAAAGTTGATACGAAACTGTTATTTTCTTCCTCGGTGCCTACAGTGACTCTAAGAAAATTCTTTAAGTTAGAATTATTGTTCAAGTTTTTAATCAAAATATTTGAATCTTTGAGTAATTTATAGATTTCATCTGAGCTTTTATTTAAGGTCTTAAATATTAAAAAATTTGTTGAGCTTTTGAGAACTTTAATATTTCTTAACTCTGATAAATCCGAATACAATTTTTCCCTTAAACTTATGATATTTTGGCAATTTTTTTTTATGATGGAAAAATTTTCAAAAATATTTATTATTATTTTTAATGATACAGTATTGATATTAAACGGAAGTCTGATTTTATTGATAATACTTGATATTTCTTTATTTGAAATCATAAACCCCAATCTAAGGCCAGCGAAACCAATTTTTGAAAAAGTCCTCAGTATTACTAAATTCTCGTACTTTTCTATTAGATCAATATATGAAGATTCACAGAAATCTACGTATGCTTCATCGATAACTACAATAGACTCAGAACTCTCTATTATTTGAATAATTTTATCTTTATCCCATAAATTGCTTGTAGGGTTGTTAGGGCAAGCTAAAAAAATAATTGCTGGCTTATATTTTGAAATATTTTTAATCATTTGATCAATTTTGATATCAAAATCTTCGTTCAAATATTCTGGAATATATTTTAAATTAACAGTAGAGATAATTTTTTCATACATAGAAAAAGAAGGTGAGGGAACCATAACATTATTACCTTTTTTAGAAAAAGCTAAACAAATATTTTGAATGAGTTCATCGGATCCATTACCAAAATTTACTCCGAAGTTACTGTTTAGACCAAAATAATCTAAGATAATTTTTTCAAGCTCTTGAGAGTGTGACTCGGGATATCGGTTTAATAATATCTCTTTTTCATTAATATTAAGTGATTTTATTACATCCCTTAAACTTTTATCAACGGGATATTCCATAGCATCAAGCTTTATCATATTTTCGGGATTATCAATAAAATATTCTTTAAAATTATTTATGTCTTCTCTTAAGTATTTTTTATAGTTTACCATTTTAAATTTCTTCTTAATCTCGCTGATATACTATGCGCATCTAAATTCTCAGAGTTAGCTAATATCTCTGAATTAATAGAAAGTTGCTTTACAGCTCTTGAACTACATTTTAGAAAATTTGACCTTTTTTGAAAATCGTATACTCCTAGTGGTGAAGAAAATTTTGCAGTTCCCATTGTAGGTAAGACATGGTTAGGACCTGCGCAGTAATCACCAAAAACTTCTGGAGATTTAGGGCCCATAAAAATAGCTCCTGCATTTAAATTTTCATTCATTAATTTACTTGGATTTTTGACCGATAATTGCAAGTGTTCTGGGGCAACCAAATTTATAATTTTTTTGCTTTCACTAATACTTTTCGTTTTGATCATCAACCCGTAGTTTTCTAAAGAATGCTTTATTATTCTTTTTCTCTTCATATTTTGGATTTTTTCTTCAATATTTTTTGAGACCTTTTTAATTAACTCCTGACTGTTCGTAACTAATATTGATTGCGCTTGATTATCATGTTCAGATTGAGCAAATATATCTGCTGTCAGCCAATCTACATTGGCTGTAGAATCGGCTACAATCATTATCTCAGAGGGGCCTGCAAAACTATCAATTCCAATCTGACCAAATAAAGTCTTTTTCGCTGTTGCAACAAAATTATTACCTGGGCCAACCACTTTGAAAACCTTTGGAATAATCTTGGTACCAAAAGCTAATGCAGCAATAGCTTGAGCACCACCTATCTTATAAATTGAATTTACACCCGCAACTTTTGCTGCAACTAACACTGCTGGATTTATTTCGCCATTAGTGGCTGGGGTTACCATGACTATATTATCTACACCAGCTACTTTTGCTGGTATGGCATTCATTAGGACAGAAGATGGATAGGATGCTGATCCTCCTGGAACGTATATACCTACTTTTTCAATGGGTGAACATTTTTGACCAAAAGTAATGCCAATTGAATCAGAATATTTCCAGTCTTTTATTTTTTGTAAATTACTAAATTTATAAATATTTTTTGCAGCAAATTTTATTGCTGATAAATCCTCTTTGCTTATTATTTTGAAAGAATTATTTATTTCTTTTTGTGAAACTTTAAGATTTTTTATTTTTTTCGCATCATAGTTATCATATTTCTTGGTATATTTTAATAAAGCTCTATCACCGTTCAATAGAATGTCCTTTAAAATTAAATTTACCTTATTTTGAACTTTTTCAGACCTAAATATTCTTTTGTTAATAAATTTATTGAAATCTTTGTCAAAAGCTTTTGATGATGTATTAAGACTTTTTATTTTAAGCATTCTTTCTTCTCTTTTTTATAGCTTTTGAGAATAAATCAATTACGTTTTCAGTATCTTCCCAACCTATGCAAGCATCGGTAATACTTTTGCCGTATTGAATCTTATCAATATCATCGACTTTTTGATTTCCCTCAACTAAATTACTCTCAATCATTATTCCAATAATTCTGTCTTCGCCTGTTGAAATTTGCGTAGCAATATCATTTGCAACTTCAATTTGCTTTTTGTGATCTTTTCTACTATTTGCATGACTGCAATCAACCATTATTCTTACGGGTAAATTCGCTTGATCAAGTTTAGCAGAAACCAGATTTATACTTTCCTTGTCGAAATTTGTTTTTGATTTGCCACCCCTAAGTATTACGTGACAATATTCGTTACCGATGGTGGTAAATATGGCAGAATTTCCTTCTTTTGTAACAGATAAAAAATTGTGAGGCATCGAAGAAGAGCCAATTGCATCAATTGCAATTTGTAAATCCCCGCTTGTACCATTTTTAAACCCAACTGGACAAGAAAGTCCTGAGGCTAACTCTCTGTGGCATTGGCTTTCTGTTGTTCTTGCACCTATTGCGCCCCAACTTATTAAATCTGATATATATTGCGGGCTTATTAAATCTAAATATTCTGTGCCGGCTCCAAGTCCCATTTCATTTATCTTATAAAGTAAATCTCTACCAATTCTTATTCCTTTATTAATTTTGAAGCTTCCATCTAAATCTGGGTCGTTTATTAAACCTTTCCAACCAACAGTTGTTCTTGGTTTTTCAAAATACACCCGCATAATTATCATTAGTTCATCATTATACTTTTCTTGAAGAACTTTAAGTTTTGCCGCATATTCTAAAGCAGCTGTAGGATCATGAATTGAACAAGGCCCTACGATTAAAATTAATCTATCATCTTCAAAATCTAAAATTTTAGATAATGCAAGGCGTGAATTATAAACAATAGACGCGACTTCATCAGAAATTGGAATTTCTTCTCGAACTGATTTAGGGCTAGATAGTTCATTAAGACTTTCTATGCGTAAGTCGTCTGTTTCATATGTCATTTTTTTGCCTGTATAATATTTTCTAACTCGTTAATTATACACCATACATCATCGTGTTTTAACTTCATTGAACTTTTATTAACAATCATGTGAGAACTTACATCAAATAAATTTTCAATTTCAATGAGACCATTTTCTTTCAAGGTCTGGCCAGTATCAACTAAATCTACAATAAAGTCAGACATACCTAGAATTGGCGCCAGCTCCATAGAACCGTAGAGTTTTATTATTTGAGCTTGCTTACCATTTTTTTTAAGATACTGTTGAGCCGCTTTAACATATTTGGTTGCAATTATACTGGAACTTAAAATTTTTTTGTTTTTATCATTAGCAGCCAAAATCATTCTACATTTTGATATTTTTAGATCTAATGGAGTATAAAAATCTAGTTCGTCATTCTCTACCAAGGTATCCATTCCAACAACTCCGAAATCTACAGCTCCATTATAAACAAAGGTCGGCACATCTGTTGCTCTAACAATGACCAAACTAAGTTTTTTTATGCTTGTTTGAAGAATAAGTTTTCTTGAATTTAAGTCATTAGAGTTTTTTAAATCTACTTTAATCTTTTTAAGTANAGTAATAAATTCATCAAAAATTCTACCTTTTGAAACAGCAATACTTATTTCTGAGCTTAACTTCATATTGTTACTCTTCTTATATCAGCACCAAGNTGCCCTAACTTTTCTTCGATACATTCATACCCTCTATCAATGTGATAAATACGATCAACAACTGTTTCACCTTTTGCAACTAAGCCCGCTAGAATTAAACTTGCTGATGCTCTCAAATCTGTAGCCATAACTTCTGCTCCGTTTAATTCTTTAACGCCTTCAATTAAGGCTACATTTCCATTGATTTTAATATTTGCACCCATTCTAACTAATTCCTGAACATGCATAAATCTATTTTCAAACACTGACTCTATTACCTGGCTACTTCCGTCTGCAATAGAGTTATATGAGACTAATTGCGCCTGCATGTCTGTTGGAAATTCAGGGTATGGTAAAGTTTCAATATTAATACCTTTTAACTTTTTTGAGGTTTTTTTTATAAAAATACTATTTTTTTTTGTTTCAATATTAACCCCTGATAGTTTAAGTTTGTTTATGATATTTAATAAAGTTTCTGGTTTGGTATTTTTTAACTCAACTTCACCATCAGTTATAGCTGCTGCTACAAGATACGTACCAGTTTCAATTCTATCTGGCAGAACATTGTATTCACATCCTTTAAGTTTATTTACCCCCTCAATCTCAATCCTAGATGATCCATCTCCTGAAATTTTTGCACCCATTTTTCTTAAACATGATGCTAAATCTACAACCTCTGGCTCCTTTGCAGAATTATTTATAATTGTTTTGCCTTTTGCTAATGTAGCAGCCATCATCAAATTCTCTGTTCCTGTAACTGACGGTATTGGAAGATTTATTTCAGCACCTTTTAGTNTTTTTGAAGACGCANAAATGTATCCATTTTCNACTTCAATTTTTGCACCCATTGCTTTCAANCCATCAATATGAAGATTTACNGGTCTTGATCCAATNGCACATCCTCCAGGTAATGAAACCTTAGCTTCACCATAATTCGCAAGCAATGGACCAAGAACTAGTATAGATGCTCTCATTGTTTTTACCATTTCATACGGAGCGATAAATTTATTAACACTTTTAGTGCATATCTCNACTTCCATTTTGTCATTTATTGTNGANTCNGCCCCCATTTCACTNAGAAGAGATATTGTAGTGGTTACATCTTGCAAATGAGGGACATTCCCAATAACTAATTTTTGTTTCGTCAATAAACTTGAGACTAAAATTGGAAGAACAGCNTTTTTAGCACCNGAAATTNTTACGGACCCTTTAAGCTTTNTTTGTCCAACGATAATAAGTTTTTCCATANAAGGCTATGTAACTTCAGATTCCAATCTTCTAATAACTGCTTCTAGACCTTTTTCTTTAATTTCAGGNGCTAANCTATTTTTTAAACTTTTTACTAATCNAATACCGTCAGCAATAACTTCAACAACTTTCCATTTATTATCTTTCTTATTTTTCATCATTGCGTAGTTNACTTTAAAATTAGGTCGTCCTTTGCCAATATATAATTCNGTATAAACTANATAAATTTTTGCTTCTGGNTTGCTTGANGATTTAAGAATNGTTATTTTNGCATCACTATATTCTAATATCGTTTTTGAGTAGACTTTAATAAGCTGGGNTTGGAGAGCATTTGTAAATCTTTTTCTATCTTTTTCTGAAGTAGTTGAATAAATTTGTTTTCCTAATATTTGTTTGATTAAACTGTCATAATCTAAAATTGGAGCTAATACATCATTNACAATTTTATAATATGGAGNAATATCCTTNTTATANTCCTCTTTATTCTCTTTTACATTCTCAAAAAGNTCTTTTGCTGCTTCTTCAATTATAAATTCAGGACTATTACTCGANGCCCAATTATAATTAATTGAACTTAAAAAAATTAAAAGAAATGTTAAAATTTTATACATAATTTATTTNTCAGAAATTTAGANTNANATTATATTACAAATATATCAGTCTATAAACAAAAGATTATTGCTTTTTACCGAGTGGCTTAAAAAATACTAGCATTGAGGGTAAAAGTAATAGTGAAGATATTAGAGCTGTGAGCATCGCTAATCCCGTAAGCAAGCCAAAATATATTGTGGGTATAAAGTTNGACAAAGATAAAATTGAGAATCCTACAACTATTATTAATGAAGTATAATACATTGCCTTACCAATGCTTGAATGACATCTTTCGATTACTGATTCGTAATTATTATAATTATTAAATTCCCTCTTAAATCTAATTATATAATGTATTGTATTATCAACCGCTATACCAACACTTATAGCAGCAATAGTAATCGTCATCAAATCTAAAGGTATTTCCTTAAGNCCCATAAANCCTAAAACAATCGTAGCTGGTATCATGTTGGGAATTATAGANATTAAAGCTANTGACAATGATTTGAATAAAAATATAAACATGATGAGAATGGATATAAATACAAATCCTATAGTTTGAATCTGAGAAGAAAATAAACTTTGNAGCATATTGTTATAAAGAACTAACATATTTGACGTTCTAAATTGATCCTGTTGATATCCCATATCTTTTAGAAGAAAACCTTCTACTTGTTCAATGAAATCTTTTCTCTTTAATTGTTTATTTGAATCTATCACTCTTAGACTTATTCTAATTTCGTTACCATCATCAGATAAGTAAGGCTTCAAAAGAACTTCGTTTACTTGATCAGAAACTGCACTTCTAATAGCGCCTATTTGCAGGTCACTTANAGGCCCTCCATTTAAATCTGTCACAAGGTCAGTGAGAGTTGAGATTGAAAGAACTTTCCCAGTTTCATCGAGAGATTCTAAATAATAATGTATCTTCTTAATTTCNTTAATCTTTGGGATTGTAAGCCAGTAAGATTGCGTGTTGGTATTTTCATCACCTAGTGCTTCTGAAAGCTCTCCAAATAAATCATCTTCTTCTTGATCAATCACAGAATTTAAATAGCTATCTGGTGCCTTAATTATTATATCAAAGGGAGTAGTACCGCCTAATTTTTGATCAATCTCAAGCATACCTTTATGTATTTCAGTATCGTTATGAAAATAATCTATAAATCGATTTTCTACTTTTAAATTTGAAATACCATAGAAGCCTGTGAACGCAACNATAACTGATACTAAAATTATTTTTTTATAATTTTGATTACTAATCTTTGCTATATACAAAGTAATTTTTTTTGTAAGATCTTTTGAATCATTTTCTTTTTTATATGGAATTAAACTTATAATAGTTGGAAAAATAATAAAAGTTATAATAAAAGCTGAAATAATTCCAAAAGTCATCATATGCCCAAAATCAATGATGGGTCTAATTCCACTTACAAATAACGAGATAAAAGCAACAATAGTTGTAAGAGAAGTATAGATGCAAGGAATAAACATATAATATATTGTTTCCTTGATTGATTTAATTTTGTTTGTCTCATCAGAGTTACTGTTAATCTCTCTGTATCTTACTACTAAATGAATTGTCATTGACATCGTTATAATTAACAGAAGTGATGGAAAGTTTGATGAAATTACCGTAAGCCTCCAATCAGCAAAACCCGAAAACCCACTTACAAATATTACAGATGCAATACAACCCACTAAAGGTATAACTACCCATCTAATAGATCTAAAAATAACGGATAAAGTAATTATTAAAAATAATAAGATACCAATACCAAATTTTTTAATATCTTGCTCAATAAAGTCTGTCATATCAGAGGCAATCATTGGGATGCCACCAAGAAACATTCTAGAATCTTCTTTATAATCACTCATGATGTTTCTTATTTCTTTAATGGTAACTTTTTCATTTTTTGCACGTTCAATTGAGTAATCACTAAATTTTTTTTCGATGATTTTTAACTCATTTTTCTCAAAATTATTCAGGACTCCATTATATTTTTTATCTCTTAAAGATTGCCTCTTTGATAGTAAACTTTGGTAAGTTTTATCACGTTTAAATTTTACTAACAAAACTGTCGTATCATTATTTTCACTAGTTAACAAATTTTTATACAAAGGACTCTCAAGAAATTCTTTTTTCACTAATTCAATATCAANGTCNCCTTTTCTTAAGGTATTATTTTTNTGAGAGAGTTCTGATAAGGACAATTTAGGACTATATAAAAGAGGAACATCTAGAATGCTTGTAACGGATTCAACTCTGTTAATTTTTTTAAGATCGTCTATTAAGTTTTCAATTTGAAGAAGATTTTTTTTAGAAAAGAGATCTTTATCAAATGGCGAAAAAGTTATTACCACAAAATCTTCACTTCCGTATTTTGCACTAACAGCTCTGTAATATTTAAGATCACTATCATTTTCAAGCACAAGAGAATCAGCTGAGGAGTCAAGTTTAAAATCAGAGATGTAAAAAGAAAAAAATATTATTATTAAGCTAAGCAAAAATAAAGATATATTTGATTTACTAAAAATAGCATTATCGTAAGCTTTGAATATTAAACTAAATATCTTTTTATAAAAAACCATGTGAATCCATTAAAATATCATTTATGCTATCACTTATAAACTTTTGTGTCAGTATATTGTATGAAATGTATTAAAAAATGAACATTTATATAGACGTATTTTTATTAATTCTTGGATTCATAATAGTTTTTCAATCAGCTAATAAATTTATTTTATATGCTGAAAGTCTTGGTAATTNTTTTGGGTTATCAAATTTATTAATTGGCATAGTAATTGTTGGATTAGCGACATCGATGCCAGAAATTTTAGTCTCCATTATTTCTGCTCTGCAAGGTAATCCTTTTTTAGGTTTTGGAAATGCTATCGGGTCTAATATTGCTAATATTAGCTTAGTNATTGCAGTAGTGATGTTAATTTCTAATAATTACAGCNAGCTNAAAATTGAGAAAAATAATTTTCTTGTATTAATTATAATTAGTGTTTTCTTTTTCCTATTAATATTTGACGGAAATTTTGATAGATATGATTCAATAATATCTCTTACACTTCTCTTACTTTCTTTTTTCGTTTTAATTAAAAGTAATAAAAAAGAATCTAATANTAAAAATGAGAGTAATTTTTTTAAAGTTTTTTCTTATTTCTTAATATCATATATATTTTTAATAATATCTTCGAAAATAATTGTTCATTTTGGCGTAAATATTGCTGAAAAGCTTAATNTAAGCGATTTAACTGTTGGCGCCGTTATTTTTGCATTTGGAACAAGCNTNCCTGAATTATCAGCTTCAATAGTAAGCATAATGAATAAAAAATATAATATTGCAATTGGAAATATTCTGGGATCAAACTTATTAAATTTACTTTTAGGAGTTGGTTTAATTGGGTTTGTGACAAATATTAATATACCTCAATTTGTTTTAAATTTTGACTATTCCATTATGCTAACACTTACTCTAAGTATGGTTCTTTTTACAAAAAATAAGGCATTTAGTCCTGGAGTTTACAAGCTAACNGGAATTTTATTTCTTCTGTTATATGTATACTATATAATCAGTGTAATAATGAGATAAAACATGTCAAACACATTAAATAATGTAATCAAGTCAATTGCAAGAAAGGCCATTTCTATCGAGTTATCTGAGCTTAAAAATGCATTAAAAAGAATCAATGATGATTTTTATCAAGCATGTAGTGCTATTAATAATTCTAAGGGTAATGTGATAATGATTGGTATTGGCAAATCTGGAGATATTGCTGCAAAGTTAGCCAATACATTTTTAAGCCTTGGAACTAAAACTATTTTTCTTCATCCATCCGATGCCACCCACGGTAGCTTAGGGTTAATAGGAAAAAATGACGTAATAATTATTTTTTCTAATTCAGGCGAAACAAGTGAGATTATAAATATTTTAGAATTAATCAAAAAAAATAAAAATATTATCATATCTTTTTTAGGAAATAAGAATTCATCTATTGCAAAATATTCTAATTTTGTTATCGACACATCTGTAAGTAAAGAGTCCTGCACAATTGGTCTCGCGCCAACTACAAGTTCATCAATGACACTTGTTCTTGGTCACGCTATGTCAGCAGCTCTTACAAAATTAAAAAAATTTAATAAAGAAGATTTTGGGGCAATACATCCTGGGGGGCAAATTGGTAAAAATCTTAATATTAAAGTTTCACATATTATGAAAAAAGGATCGCAAATCCCAATTATCAGCGAGTCAAAAAGTTTGAACGAAGCAATAAATGAAATGAGCAAAAANAGTCTAGGCTTTGTTATTGTCACTAAAAATAAAAAAACTATCAAAGGTGTTTTTACAGATGGTGACCTTAGAAGAATTATTAAAGGAAAAAAACANTTCGCAGATGTTAAAATTAAGGACGTTCTAAACAAAAATTTCTTNACATGNTATGAAGATGAATCAGCTTACGATATATTAAAAAANATGCGTGAATTAAAGATTAACTCTTTTCCAGTGATTGATTCAAGTAAAAAACTTGTTGGAGCTGTTAATATGTTTTATATAATTAATGCGGGTGTAAAATGACAAAAGCTAAAATAACAAATGCTATTATTCTAGCAATATCTTTTATAGCTCTTCTAATGCTAGAAAATTTCTATGATGAAAAAGTAACAATAATTAGTTCTGAAAGTGTTACTACCCCTGATAACTTTTTCAAAAATGGTAAATATATTGCNATGAATGAAGACGGTACNCCAAGCTATACTGTTGTTAGTCCATCTATGAAACAATACTTTGATACAGAAATGATTCAACTTGCTTCCCCAAAGATATTACTTTTTAGGAATGAGAAACCGCCTACTCAGATAGTTTCAGGATTTGGTAGAGTTTCATACAAAACAAAAAATATCAAATTAAATGATAAAGTAGAAATGAAATTTAAGGAAAAAGAAGATGCCTCAAAATTAATTCTAACTACAGATGAGATATATATTTACCTTAATGAACAATTAGCAGTAACTGAAAAAAACGTTTTAATAAAAAAAAATAACTCTTTTTTAAGTGGTAAAGGCATGAAGAGTAGTCTTTTGAAGGGAGAGTTTGTTTTATTTGAAGATACAAAAGGGAAATATATTGAATAATTATCATTTAAAATTTTTTTTATTGCTTCTTGTATTTTTTTTTCAAAATTCCATAAGCGAAGAAAAGAAAATTCCTATATTACTNGAATCTAATTCAGCNAAATGGGATGANGAATCACAAATAAGTACATATAGAGGTGACGTGATTGTNAAACAGGGAAAATTAAATTTATATGGCGATNTCTTGACTGTTTCATCAAATAATAATGAAATTNANAATATGATTATGAAAGGTGATAAAGCNAAATATAANCAAATCACCAAAGAAGGGAAAAAAATATATGGTGAGGCANAAANAATTAAATATAATATTTCAAAAGACGAAATTATTTTCTTGAAAGACTCAGTTTTAAAACAAGGAACAAACATAGTTCGAAGCGATAAGATTATATATAAAATTAGTTCGGAAAATATTACAGCTGGCAATAAAGATGGGTCATCAAGAGTCAAAATGTTATTTAAACCCAATAAAGAAAAATAATGTTAGAAATTCAAAAAATTTCAAAAAAAATTAAGACTAATGATATCGTATCTGCTATATCTTTAAAATTGAAAAAAAGTGAAGTAGTTGGATTATTAGGACCTAATGGAGCAGGTAAAACAACATGCTTTTACATGATTTCTGGATTAATTAAATGCGATTCAGGAAAAATTATTTTGGATAATAAAGACGTTACTAATTTAAATATGGATGAAAGAGCAAGCTTAGGCATTGGTTATCTCCCTCAGGAACCATCAATTTTCAAAGGCCTTACAGTTGAGGAAAACATCAATTCAATTTTAGAATATTGTTATGAAGACCCTAAAAAAAGAAGTAATGAGTTAGAGTATCTTTTAGAGAAATTTAATATAACAAGTATTAGAAAAACTAAAGGTATAAGCCTATCAGGAGGTGAAAGGAGGAGAGTAGAGATTGCTAGAGCTCTCGGGTCAAAACCAAAATTTATATTACTAGACGAACCGTTTTCAGGGATAGATCCTATTTCCGTAGTTGATATTCAGACAATAATAAGTGAGCTTCAAAAAGATGATATTGGAATTTTAATTACTGATCATAATGTCAGAGAAACTCTAGATGTATGCAACAGATCATATATAATGAATGGGGGAAGGTTAATTGCTGAAGGCTCTTCTGANGAGATTTTATCAAATCAAGATGTTAAGAAAGTTTATTTGGGAGAAGAATTTAGAATTTAGTTTAAAAAATTTGGAGATTAATTNGATATGAAACTGGGAACATATTTAAATCTCACAAATTCTTTATCTATGACACCNGAATTACAGCAGGCTGTAAAATTACTTCAACTTAGCGCCTTAGACTTAAATGCTGAAATTCAGAAAATTTTTGAGGAAAACCCTTTAATAGAGAAAACAGATGATTGCAAAGAGCTTTCCCTTGGAGAATGTTCTTCGCATTATTTACATTATTCTGGTATGAAAAATAATTTTGAACCCAACAAAATATCAGAAATCATAGAAAAAACTTATACATCTGAGAGGTCTTTAAAAGAGCATTTAGAATGGCAAATCGAGTTAATTAATTTAAGTGATAAAGATAAAAATATAGCAAAGATAATAATTGATTACATAAATCCAAATGGTTATATTTCCTGTAGTATAGAATCTATTTATGAAGAACTGCTAAAAGATGAAGATACTTCGATTGATGAAATATTTGCAATTCAACACCTAATACAAAGTCTAGATCCGGTCGGATGTGGATCAACTGACATTCAGGAATGTTTATTGGCTCAACTAAACGCTAGTAATAATGATAATAAAAAAACGCAAGTTGCAATATCAATTATCAAAGATTTTTTTAATGAATTTTCTAATGATAAAGTTAATCTTATAAAAAATAGTCTTAAAATTTCTAATGAATTATTTAATGATTGTAAAGAAATAATAAAAGATCTTAATCCCAAGCCTGGTAATTTGATTAACTCGCACGACGAAACACAATATATTATTCCAGATATATATGTTAAAAAGGATAATAAAGGATGGAGAATTGAAACTAATAAACAACTATCCCCAACCATTGAGATAAATAGCTATTACCTAGAATTAACAAAAGAAATTAAAAACGAAAAAGACAAAAAATATCTTTCTGATAATCTTCAAAAAGCAAAGTGGTTCATTAAGAATTTGAAGTACAGAAACGATAACTTACTTCTGCTTGTTAGAGCAATTTTCAATAAACAACTTCCCTTTTTTGATAAAGGCCCAGAGTTTTTAACTCCACTAACTCTGAAAGATATTGCTAGCGAAATAAATGTCCATGAGTCAACAGTCTCAAGATTAAGTAATGGAAAATACATAGATACTCCTCACGGTATCTTTGAAATTAAATATTTTTTCTCAAGTAAAATAACTTCTAAGCTAGGTGGACATATTTCATCGAATTCAATAAAAGAAACTATCAAAAAAATAATTGATAATGAAGATAAAGTAAAGCCTTACAGTGATGAAAAGATCAAAGAAATTTTAGAAGAAAATGAGCTTGATATTGCTAGAAGAACAATAGCTAAGTATCGTGAAAAAATTGGTTATGGTCCTGCGCATGAAAGGAAAATTAAAAAATTATGAATGTTATTATTGTTAGTGGACTATCAGGATCAGGCAAGACAGTAGTATTAAATACACTAGAAGACTTAGGTTATTATTGCATTGATAATATGAATCCTCAGATACTAAAAGATCATATTCAAGATTATATTAAATATGATAAAAAGCTATTTGATAAAATTGCATTTGGTATAGATATAAGAACTGGACTTAAAAGTTTTGAGGAAATTCCGTATCTTCAAAAAGAAATTGAAAAATTAGGTTACCCTTTAAAAACTTTTTTTTTAAAATCCAGTGCTAGCTCAATTATTAAAAGATACAATAACACAAGAAGAAAGCATCCATTGGCAAGTGCAGGATTAACTTTGCAAGAGTCACTTGATAAAGAAAGAAAAGCTTTTTCAAAAGTAATTAATGAAAAGATCGAAATCATAGATACTTCAAAAACAAATATATACCAACTCAGAGATATTATAATTAATAAAGTTTCTAAAAAAGTGAACTTATCAATTGTAAGTATAAAATCTTTTGGTTATAANTTTGGAATTCCTGAGGATGCTGATTTNATTTTTGATGCACGATGNCTTNNAAATCCGTATTGGGAAAAAAATTTGAGAAATCTAAACGGNAAAAATAAAAAAATAGAAAATTTTTTTAAAAAAGATAAGCTCCCTGAAGAATTAATAAAATCTATAACTATTTTTCTTAAAAAATGGGTNAAAGTNTTTTCTAAACAAAATAAAAATTATATNAGTATTGCANTAGGTTGTACTGGTGGAAAGCATCGATCTGTATATATAGCAGAAAAGCTTGGNGAAAATTTTAAAAAAATTAAAAATTATAAAGTTCTAATTAAACATAGAGATATATAGAAATGCCAGAAGATAAAAGAACCTTAAAGTTAGAAACAATAACAGAATCTTTAAATTCTGGTGCAATGCTGAAGGCAAAACTTATTTTAAATGGTTTGCACCCTTCAGAAATTGCAAGATTATTAGAAAGTTCGCCACCAAGAGAAAGAAGGATTATTTGGGAAATGTTTAATCATAAAAATGATGGTGAAGTACTTTTAGAAGTTGGTGAAGAAGTGAGGTCTAGTTTAATAGAATCAATGGATGATGAATCGCTGCTTGCTGCAACTAAAGGATTGGATATAGATGATTTGGCCGACCTATTAGTAGAACTTCCAGAAAAAGTAATATCAGAGGCCCTTAATGGCATGGATTATCAGTACAGAAATAGGCTTGAGGGTGTTTTAAATTACCCAGAGGATACGGCTGGGGGCCTAATGAATACAGATACAATTACAATAAGACCTGATGTGACATTAGACGTTGTGCTTAGATATTTAAGGCTAAGAGGTGAGATGCCCGACAATACAGACAATATTATTGTTGTTGATAGATATAATAGGTACATAGGTACTCTTTCAGTTACAGACTTACTTTGTAAAGAACCAGAACAGTTGGTTTCAGAAACAATGATTGAAGATGATATTGTAATTGAAGCAAAAGCNCCAGCCNCAGAAGTNATTAGTATTTTTGAAGATAGAGATNTANTTTCTGCTCCAGTTGTAGATGAAAAAAATCTTTTGTTNGGTAGGATTACGATTGACGATGTTGTTGACGAAATTAGAGAAGAAAGTGAAAGTACAATTTTGCATATGGCAGGTTTGACTGATGAAGAAGATGTATTTGCACCTGTAGTACCATCTGCAAGAAGAAGGGGGATTTGGCTTGGTATTAATTTAATAACTGCTTTGATTGCTGCGTGGGTGATTAGTCTATTTCAAAATACAATTGAACAAGTTGTTGCCTTAGCTGTGTTAATGCCAATAGTTGCAAGCATGGGTGGTATTGCCGGGATGCAAACACTTACATTAGTTATAAGAGGTATTGCTCTTGGNAATATTAGAAAAAAAAATTCTAAATCTCTTTTAATAAAAGAATTAATGGTAGGCGTTCTTAACAGCTTGTTATGGTCAGTAATCATAGGAACTATCGCTTCATATTGGTTTGAGAACTACTTGATAGGATTTGTTATTGCTTTTGCTATGATATCAAATTTAGTTTTTGCAGCTGTATCTGGAGTTGCTTTGCCAATAATTCTTAAAAGAATAGGAATTGACCCAGCTTTAGCGGGTGGAGTTCTTTTAACCACAATAACAGATGTTTTAGGATTCTTTTCTTTCTTAGGTTTAGGAAGTTTAATACTGCTTTAACTATTTTTTTTCTTAAAAACACCTTTTGCAGTTTCAGATAATTCCTCAGTCTTTTCTTTAAAACTCTTAAGCAGTCTTTTAGCCCAAATGAATTCTGTTGCCAAAATTGCAAGACCAAAAGGAATAATTATAATTGCGGGAACTGGAGTAAAAAAAGCAATTAAACCAAGTAAAGTAATACTTATTCCAATTAAAAATACTAATAATCTTCTTATTTGTTTATAAATATTTAAATTCATGTTTTTGGNAGTGTTACCCCTGTCTGCCCTTGATATTTTCCATTNCTATCTTTATATGAAATTTTGCACGATTCATCTGACTCAAAAAAAAGCATTTGAGCTACGCCTTCATTTGCATAAATTTTTGCAGGTAAAGGAGTGGTATTTGAAAATTCTAAAGTCACATGACCTTCCCATTCAGGTTCAAGGGGAGTAACGTTAACAATAATTCCACATCTAGCGTAGGTAGATTTTCCTAAACAAACCGTAAGTATAGATCTAGGTATTTTGAAATACTCTACAGTTCTAGCTAATGCAAATGAGTTTGGAGGTATAATGCAAACATCCCCTTTATAATCAACAAAGCTCTCCGGATCAAAACTTTTAGGGTCAACAATAGCAGAATTAATGTTTGTAAAAATCTTAAACTCATCAGAACATCTTACGTCATAGCCATAACTTGAAGTTCCAAATGAAATAATTGATTTATCACCAATTTTTTTAGTTTGATCATCGACAAAAGGATTTATCATATCGTGCTCAATTGACATTTGTTTAATCCAATTGTCGTTCTTGATAGACATTTATTAGTTATTTTCGATAACAATTTTAGGGAATTTAGAACTATAATCTTTACTCTGTGCAGATAATCTTCCTGCAGTTTTTCTAGCTATTTCGCAGTAAATTTCAGCTATCCTACTTTCAGGGTCAGAAACTACAGAAGGTCTGCCGCTATCAGTGAGTTCTCTGATAGAAATATCTAATGGNAATTTCCCTAAAAGATCAACATTATTCTCTTTTGATAAGGATTCTCCACCACCATTACCAAATATGGATTCTTCAAAACCGCACTTACTGCATATGTGTATACTCATATTTTCTACGACACCTAGCACTGGTACTTCAACCTTCTCAAACATTTTCAAACCCTTTCTAGCATCTAATAAAGCAATATCNTGAGGNGTGGTTACTATTAANGCACCGCTNACGGGAATTTTTTGAGCTAAAGTTAATTGAACATCTCCAGTTCCGGGTGGCAGATCTATTACAAGATAATCAACATCTTTCCAGCTTGTATCAGATAACAACTGCTCTAGAGCTTGAGTGACCATGGGTCCTCTCCAAATCATTGGCGTTTCATCATCAATTAGAAACCCTATTGACATAGCTTGTATTCCATGGGCTTCCATTGGCTCTAAGGTCTTTCCATCCTCAGATTTAGGTTGACCATTAAGCCCAAGCATCTTAGGTTGGCTAGGACCATAAATATCAGCATCAAGCAAGCCTACATTTGCTCCTTCTTCGGAGAGTGCCAAGGCCAGATTAATAGCNGTAGTACTTTTTCCTACTCCACCTTTACCTGAGGCAACTGCTATAACGTTTTTTATATTTTCCATTGGTTTAAGACTTTTTTGAACTGAGTGGGTAACAATATTCCAGTCAATTTCTACTTCAACATTATTTGCGCCAATATTTTTTAATTCGTAATTAATTTGTTCCGCAAGTTTATTTACATAATTTTTAGCAGGGTAACCAAGCGTAATCTTTACTTTGGCATTTTCTCCCTCACACTCGAGATTCTTAATACTNTTAGTTTCTCCAAGTTTCTTAGAAGTATTCTCATCCATTATGCCTTCCAGAAGGACTTTTACATCACCAGCATCTAATGACATTGTTCTGTCTCCTTAATCATATTTTTAAGATTGCAAATAATTATTATATACTAGATAAGTTCTTTTGGAGAATAAATGGATAAAAAAAAATGTATTTTAGTTACTAGCGCACTTCCATATGCCAATGGCCCTATACATCTTGGACACCTTGTAGAATATATACAAACTGACATTTGGGTTAGATTAAATAAATTTTTACGCCATGACGTGACGTATATTTGTGCAGATGATGCACACGGTACTCCTATTATGTTAAAGGCAAAAGAGGATGGTATTTCTCCTGAGGAATTAATAAATAAATCTTTAGCTGAGCACAAAAAGGATTTTGAGGATTTTTTAATTAAATTCGATCACTATTCATCCACTCATTCAGAAACTAATGAAAAATCTTGTATCGAAATTTTTCAAAGACTTACGGATGAAAAATATATATATAAAAAGAGTATTGATCAATACTTTGACGAAAAAGTAAATATATTTTTGCCAGACAGATATATAAAAGGAACATGTCCAAAATGTGGAGCGAAAGACCAATATGGAGATTCTTGTGAAAAATGTGGCGCAACTTATAATTCAACCGAGATAATTAATCCAATATCATCTATATCTGGCTCAAAACCTATTATTAAATCAACTGAACACTTTTTTTTCGAATTAAAGAAATTTGAAAANTTTCTTANCGAATGGCTTGAAAATACAGATATCCAACCTTCAATAAAAAATAAGTTGAATGAATGGTTGTCNAGTGGCATTCAGGACTGGGACATAACAAGAGACTCACCATATTTTGGTTTTAAAATTCCTGGAGAAAATAATAAATATTTCTACGTATGGATGGATGCACCAATTGGTTATATTGCATCCTTGAATGAATATAAAAACATCAATTCAGAAGTAAAGGCTATTAATTATTGGAATGAAGACATTGAAATCTACCATTTCATAGGAAAGGATATAGCCTATTTCCACTGCTTATTCTGGCCAGCAATTTTAAGAGGTATTGATTACAATCTACCAACAAATATTTTCTGCCATGGCTTTCTTACAATTAATGGAATGAAGATGTCAAAATCAAGAAATACTTTTATTCGTGCATCAGATTTTGTTAAAAAATTTGATCCTGAATTTTTAAGATATTATTTCGCTAGTAAGCTAAGCAATACAATTGAAGATATTGACTTAAATTTTGAAGACTTTAGAAAAAAAATTAATAGCGACCTTATAGGTAAAGTCATAAATTTACTTAGTAGGTCAGTATCTTTTATAAAAAATAATGACTATAAATTAGCTATAAACNTATCTGACNAAAATCATTATCAAANCTTTGTTTCCAGAACTGAAAATATTTTAAAAGAATTACATTTAAGAAAATATTCTTCAGCAACAAAAGAAATAATGAAGTTAGCCGATGAGGCTAATACTTTTTTTAATGATAATGCACCTTGGAAGCTTGATAAGGATAAAGACAAAAAAATAATTCAAGAGATCTCTACCCAAGCCATAAATTATTATAAAATAATAATAACTTTACTATCACCTATTTTGCCAAATCTTTTTGATGAAAGTTGTAAAATATTAAATATTAAGAAATTAAATATTAAAAATTATAAAGATCCCACTCTTGATCATGAAATTAATAAATTTTCGCCGTTAAAGAATAGAATTGATGAAGAAGATGTTAAAGAGTTTGTAAATTAGCATAGGAGAATATTATGGACGAAATAGACTACGATCTTTTTTCTAAGATTGACTTACGAGTCGGAGAAATAATTAGTGCCGAAGATGTTGAAGGTGCAGATAAATTGCTGTGTCTTAAAATAGATATTGGGTCAATAACTAAAACAATTTTTGCTGGCATAAAAAAGTTTTATGAACCAGAAAGCCTTTTGGGAAAAAAAATTATAATAGTTAATAACCTAAAATCTAGAAAAATGAAGTTCGGTGAATCCGAAGGTATGTTACTCGCAGCTGATAACGATGAAAAAGTATATCTAATAGAAATCGATAAAGACGTTATCAATGGAGCAAAAATTCGATGACTAGAAGAGTTGTATTTATTAAAGAAGATAATTGCATTGGATGTCAGATATGTATAAAAAAGTGTCCTTTTGATTCAATTATTGGTACCGAAAATTTTGTACACAGAGTAAATTTTAATGAATGCACAGGATGTAAATTATGTATTCCAGTGTGCCCAACAGATTGCATTAAAGTTATTTCCATAGATGGAGATAAAAAAGATATTACAGAAAAAATATTGTTTAATTTTCAAAGAAAAAAAGCAAGAGTTAGTAGAGTAGAAAAAAGAACAGAGAGTATAATTAACTCTCAAATAGATAAAATTTTAGCAAATGAACAAAAATAACATTGAAAAAATTTTTTACCAATTTAATAAACTCAATCCAAATCCCAAAACAGATCTAAAATTCAAAACAAAATTCGAGTTACTAATTTCAGTTATACTATCTGCACAAGCTACTGACAAGTCTGTCAATAAAGTAACTAAAGAATTATTTAAAAATTATAATACGCCTGAAAAAATCTCAAAACTTGGAGAAAGCCGACTTAAAAAAAAAATTAAAACAATCGGCTTGTTTAATGAAAAAGCCAAAAATATAATTTTGACATCTAAGATACTAAAATCGTCATATAATTCTAGAGTTCCCTCGCAATTTAAGGAGCTTATTAAGCTTCCAGGTGTAGGAAGAAAAACAGCAAATGTAGTTCTTAATGAGGGCTTTGGAAAGCCAACTATTGCTGTTGATACCCACATTTTCAGAGTTTCTCATAGATTAAATTTATCTGATGGAAAAACACCAGACTTAGTGGAAAATGATTTGATAAAGGTAATTCCTGATAAATATAAAAAGAAAGCACACATGTGGTTAATTTTACATGGTCGCTACACATGCGTAGCCAGAAGCCCAAAATGTAATGAATGCATCATAAAAAAATATTGCAGTTATAGAAATGAATAATTGAATTTATTTAGGAATAAACCATTGAAGTTTTTCATGAAGCTTAACAACATTCCCAATGATCATTAAAGTTGGTGGTTTAATTTCATTATTAGAAATTATGCTCGGAAGTGTTTGAAGATCTCCCAAATATATTTTTTGCTCAGGAGTAGTACCTTTTGTAATGAGAGCTGCAGGTGTTTCCTTATTTAAACCATGTTTAATTAATTCTTTACATATTATTTTTGCTCCATGCATACCCATATAAAAAATTAAAGTTTGATTCGGATGTGCAAGCATTTGCCAGTTAAGATTTATTGAACCATCTTTTAAATGCCCTGTCACAAAAATACAGGCCTGTGAAAAATCTCTGTGCGTTAAAGGTATGCCTGCATAACTGGAGCATCCAGAAGCAGCAGTAATTCCTGGAACAATTTGGAATGGAATTTTGTAATCAATTAAGCTTTCAATCTCCTCTCCGCCTCTTCCAAAAATAAAAGGGTCCCCTCCTTTTAACCTTAAAACCTTTTTCCCATCTTTAGCTAATCTTACAAGAAGATCATTTATCTCTTCTTGAGGCATTGCATGATCTGCTCTTTCTTTACCTACATAAATTTTTTCAGAATCTTTCCTTAAAAGATTCATAATCGGATCTGATACCAATCTATCGTAAATGACTACGTCAGCTTTTTGCATCAACCTTAATGCTCTAAAAGTTAATAATTCTGGGTCGCCTGGACCAGAACCAACTAAATACACCTCGCCACTATTTTCAATCGCTCCATTTTCTATGTCTTTTTCAAGCATTTTATTTGCTTTATCTAGGTGTCCTGATAAAACCATTTCAGAGATTGGGCTATCCAGAAAATTTTCCCAGAATATTCTTCTTTCTTTTACAAGTTTAAATTTTGATTTAACTTTAGACCTAAACTGCATCATTATTTTTGCTAAAGCACTAAAGCCAAAAGGAATTGAGTACTCTAGACGATTTTTAATGACTCTCGTAAGAATTGGGGATGCGCCCCCAGACGAAATTGCGATTTGTATAGGATCCCTTTTGACAACTGATGGAATCAGGACATTGCCATTTACAGAATCTTCCGCAGTATTAATTAAAATATCGGATTTTTTTGCATCTTCTAAAGCTTGTTTATTTGTGCTTTTGTCATTTGTGGCAATTATAATTAAATAATATTTTGATAGATTTTGAGAGCTGTATTTATCCCTTATAATAGTTATGTTTTTTGTATCCTTAGCAAAAGACTCGATCTCTTTAGTTACCTCAGGTGAAATGATAGTAAATATCATTCCTGAGTCTTTTAAAGAAAGAAGTTTTCTTGTGGCAATTATTCCTCCCCCTAAAATTAGGCAATTTTTTTTACTTAAATCGAGAAATAATGGGCTAAATATCATCTTTGTAGTTTTGTATTGTTTTAAATCTAGTATAGAATTATCTATAACAATCTATTAGTATAACCAAAAAAAGCATAGTAGGAGAAAAAATGTCTATATCTAAAGAAGAACTTGAAAAGATAATGGAAAAAAAGGGAAAGATGCGCAGAGAGGCCTATGACAGAAGAAACGCACAAGAAAATAAAGATGAGGTAAGCGCTGCTGCTGTTGAAAAATTTATGGCTCTTCCAGAATATGAAAAAGCGCATACCATTATGTGGTATATAGATTGTCGTTCAGAAACAAGAACTAAACCTCAATTATTGGCAGAAGTTGAAAAAGGTGAAAAAAAAATTATCGTTCCTTATTGCACTGAAGACGAAAATGGTGAAAATAAATTAGGTTTATGGCATATGGAAAGCTTAGAAGAGATGGTTGTAGGTAAATGGAACATATTAGAACCACCAAAAGAATTATGGGGCAATCCAGAGAAAGAAGTTACTCCGGAGGAATTAGATATGATAATGGTCCCTGGTGTAGGATTTGACCGAGACGGAGGAAGAATGGGAAATGGTCAAGGTTATTATGATCGTACTATGGAGAAAGTGAGGCCTGATTGTTTTTTAATCGCACTTTGTTATGAGTCTCAATTATTCGATAATATTTTAGTTGCCCCACATGATGTTTATATGGATAAAGTTGTAACTGAAAAAGAAGTATATATTGGAAAAGGAAGATAGTTTTGAGTGCTATAATCGACGATACTTATGCCGAAGCTTTTAAAAGTATTTATGTAGAAATACTTATTACTGCGGTGAATCAAAAATGGGTAAAGCACGCTGTCGATGCTGCTACGGGAAATGCGTCTAGTAGTATTTTGTGCGATTGTGAAGCCGGTTTTGATAGATTTGTTGGCCCTGGTGGTGATGAGAGTGTTGAAACACCTGACGGAAGACCTGGAGCAATTATCCAACTTCATATTCCAAAATTTTGGAAAGATCCAAAAAAACTTGAAAAATCTGCCTTAGTTAGGATAAGTCAGAATATACTTACCTGCCCTACTGCCTCATGTTTTAATTTAATTGATTCCGAACAATATTTTCAAATTGGTAGAAAAGTTGCGTATTTTGGAAATAAATATCAAAAAAGAATTTCAAGGTTTGGAAGAGAAATGTGGTGGATTCCTATTTTAGGTGGCGAATTTATTATTGATAGAAGACTTGGGTATGCTGATGGATTGATGGGTGGCAATCTTTGGTTTTTTGGTAAAGACGTTGATTCAGCATTGGAAGCTGCTGAGAAAGGTGTTGAAGCAATTATCCCGATGCCTAATGTTATTTCGACTTTCCCTGGCGGCATTGCGGGCAGTGGCTCAAAAGCGGGGAGTGATTATGATTTTACTATCGCTAGCACTTACGAAAAGTTTTGTCCGTTACTTCAAGATAACCCAGATGTCGAGGGTAGTTTACCTGAGGGCGTAAATTCTGTTATGGAAATTATTATGAATGGTAAGGATATGGATTCAATAATTAATGCTACACAAGCTGCTATTAATGCTTCAAAAGACACGAATGGTTTGCTAATGATATCTGCTGGAAATTATGAGGGAAGGCTTGGAAAAAGTTTTATTTACTTAAATCCTGATAAACAACCAAAATAAACTCTTTAAAAATGAACTATACCGAAAAAGGATCTTTAATTTTAGATGGCAGGGATGTTGCAAAAAAAATCCAAGCTTCACTTAAAGAAGAAATTCAAAAAAAGAATGTAAAAATAACATTAGCTACAGTATTAGTCGGTGACGATGGCCCCAGTAAGTTATATGTAAACAACAAACATAAACAAGCACAATCTGCAGGAATTGAATCAGTCATGGTTAGTTTAGCTGCTGACATTACTCAGAAAGATTTAGAAAAAAAGATCATTGAATTAGGAAATGATGTTTCAATAAATGGTATCTTGGTCCAAATGCCTTTACCTAAGGGGCTTGATGAAGATAGAGTTATNGAACTTATACCTGAAAATAAAGATGTTGATGGATTAAAAACTTCTAATCTTGGAAAATTAATTGTTGGTAACGCTATTCTAAAACCTTGCACACCATTAGGTGTAATGAGATTAATTGAGCATTATAAAATAGATACTCAAGGAAAAGTGGCGCTAGTTATTGGGAGGTCTAGGCTTGTAGGAATGCCTCAAGTGTTGATGCTTGGTTCAAAAGGAATAGACTGCACCGTAACTCTTGCACATTCAAGAACACAGGAAATGAATAATCTTATTATGAAAGCTGACATAGTTGTGCCGGCCGTTGGAATACCTAATTTGATCAACAAAGAAAATGTAAAAAAAGGTGCTGTATTATTAGATGTTGGTATTACAAGCGACAAAGACGGAATTCACGGTGATGTAGATTTTGATAGCGTTGATGGAATTGCGCATGCTGTTACTCCTATGCCAGGTGGAACTGGGCCAATGACTGTGGCATGTTTAATGGAAAACACCGTCGCAGCCGCCAAATTACAAGGTATTATTTAATCAACAAATTATACTTGAGAGGAATGCCATGCTATGGCATTATTTCACCCTTTACAGCTTTTTAAGTTAGATTAATCAATAATATAAGGAAAAAATTATGCCAGGCGAAAAACTTAGATATCCAGGAAGAAATTACTTATTTGCACCAGGACCAACCCATATTCCTGTTGTGGTTCAAAATGCTATGAATACCCCTATGGAAGACCATAGAGCACCAGATTTTCCTAGTCTGGTAAAGCCAATTTTACGAGATTTAAAAAAAGTTTTTTTAACAAAAACTGGTACCCCTTTTATTTTTCCTGCAACTGGAACAGCTGGTTGGGAAATAGCGTTAACAAATACTCTATCACCAGGTGACAAAATTCTTACCTCTAGGTTTGGTCAATTTAGTCACTTATGGTATGACCTAGCAAAGAGAATAGGGTTAGNAGTGGAATTAGTTGACGTTCCCTGGGGCGAAGGTATACCAGTTGAAAAATTTAAAAAAATTCTTGCCGCAGATAAAAATCATGAAATTAAAGCTGTTGTTTGTTGTCATAACGAAACAGCAACTGGTGTAACAAGCGATATAGAAGGTCTTAGAAAAGCTATGGATCAAGTAAAACATCCTGCTCTGTTAATGGTTGATGGGGTAAGTTCAATAGCTAGTATTCCATTTAGATTTGATAAATGGAAAATTGATATAGCTGTTAGTGGTTCTCAAAAAGGATTTATGCTACCAACAGGTTTGGCTATTTTATGTTTTAGTAAAAAAGCACTAGCAATGAGGAAAACTGCAAAATGCAAAAGATGCTTCCTAGACATTCAAGACCATATTAATACAAATAAAGACGGTTTCTTTCCGTATACACCATGTGTTCAACTGTTGAGAGGTTTGAGAGTATCAATTGATTTATTATTAGAGGAAGGAATGGAAAATGTATTTGCGCGTCACCACCGTTTAGCAGAAGGAGTTAGAGCAGCAGTTAAAGCTTGGGGTCTTCAATTAGCGGCTAAATCTCCAAAATGGCATTCTGATACAGTAAGCGCTATATGGCTTGAGCCAGGATCTAAAAATAATCGTAACGGTAAAAAAGCCCAAGAAGTTATAAGTATTGCTTATGATAAATATAATATATCTTTGGGTGCTGGTCTTACACAAGTTGCTGGAAAAGTATTTAGAATTGGTCACCTTGGTGATAATAACGAAGTAAGAATGATGGCAGCTATTGGTGGTGTAGANCTAGCAATGATTGATGCAGGTATTAAATTTACACCAGGAAGTGGTTGTGCTGCTGCAGCAAAATATTACACCAGTAATCCTGCTNAGAAGAAAAGAAAATAATCATAACTAAGGGGGATGAATGAGTCATACTAGATATGAACAAAGTGTCACACGTGTTCAAAGAAGTGAACTTGCTGTGCCGGGGTCAAATACAGCATTATTTGANAAAGCATTAAAAAGCGAATGTGATTATATTTTCCTTGATCTTGAGGACGCTGTAGCACCAGATGATAAAGAACANGCTCGAAAAAATGTAATTCAAGCAATTAATGATCTTGATTGGAAAGGAAATGGTAAAACTATTTCAGTTAGAATTAATGGCCTTGATACACATTATATGTATAAAGACGTAGTTGATGTTGTAGAACAAGCTGGCTCTAAACTTGATACAATTTTAGTACCAAAAGCTGGTGTCTCTGGCGATATCTACATGGTTGAAGCCATGGTTAATCAAATTGAAATTGCTAAAAACTTTAAAAATAAGATTGGGCTTGAGGCTTTAATTGAAACTGCACTTGGCATGGCAAACGTTGANGAAATCGCAAAGTCTAGCCCTAGACTTGAGGCACTTCATTTTGGGGTTGCCGACTATGCAGCTAGTAATCGTGCAAGAACTGTTAATATTGGTGGTTTAAATCCAGATTATCCTGGAGATCAATGGCATGCCGCATTAACTAAGATGACTGTGTCCTGTAGGGCTTTTGGTTTAAGGGCTATAGATGGGCCGTTTGGTGATTTCAATGATCCAGATGGTTATACATTGGCTGCAAAAAGAGCTGCTGCGCTTGGTATTGAAGGTAAGTGGGCGATACATCCTTCTCAAATTAAGTTAGCTAATGATGTTTTCACACCTCCAGAAACAGAAGTTCAAAAAGCTAAAGATATATTAAAAGCTTTAGATGATGCTGCTAAAGAAGGCAAAGGGGCCGCTTCACTAAACGGAAAAATGATTGACGCAGCATCAGCTAGAATGGCTGAAAATGTTGTCAAAATGGATCAATTAATTAACTCTAAATAAAAAATTATGGANATACACGAATATCAAGCAAAAGAAATATTATCAAAATACAATGTTCCAGTTCTACCTGGTTCAGTTGCATTAAAGCCTTCAGAGGCTGTAACTGCTTTTGATCAATTNGGAACTGAAAAATGTGTTGTAAAAGCACAAGTACATTCAGGNGCACGAGGNAAAGCNGGTGGAATAAAGGTNTGNTCGTCNAATGAAGAGGTTGAAGATGCTGCTGAAAAACTATTAGGAAGNAAATTAGTCACCATNCAAACCGGAAGCCAAGGAAAATTAATTGAAAAGCTCTACATNGAATCTGGCTGTGATATAGAAAGAGAAATATACCTTGCGTTTGTAATGGATCGTGCAAAGCAAAGAATATCTATTGTTGCATCAGCTGAAGGGGGTATGACAATTGAAGAGCTCGCTGTTGAAAAACCTGACGCTATTAAGAAAGTTGAAATTGATCCTGTTGTTGGTTTAACGGGATTTCAGGCTAGAGATTTAGTTTTTGCCTTAGATATCCCAAGTGAGTGTATTAAAGATGGTGTGAAAATGTTAATGGGTCTATATAAGGCAATGGTCAGTTTAGATGCAAATATGATTGAGATTAACCCTTTAGTAATCACCGCAGATAAAAAATTGTTCGCTCTAGATGCTAAAATGAGTTTTGATGATAATGCTTTATTTAGACACGAAGATATAAAAGTTTTGAATGACAATAGTCAAAAAGATCCAAGGGAAGTTGCCGCTCAAGAACATGATCTAAGTTATGTTGGTTTGGAAGGAAACATTGGTTGTATGATAAATGGTGCGGGCTTAGCTATGGCAACAATGGATATGATAATGCATTGTGGTGGTAAGCCAGCAAACTTCTTAGATATTGGAGGAGGAGCATCTCCTGAAAGAGTTGCAAAAGCATTTGAATTAGTACTTCAAGATAAAGAAGTTAAAGCGATGCTAGTAAACATATATGCTGGTATTAATAGATGTGATTGGATAGCTGAAGGTATAGTTAAGGCGGTTTCAAGTATGTCTCTATCTGTTCCTCTCATAGTCAGACTTTCAGGAACGAATGTTGAAAAGGGAACTAAAATTATAACTGATAGTGGTCTTCCAATAATACTTGCAGATACATTGAAAGATGCTGCTGAAAAAGCTGTAGAGGCTATTAGCTCTTAAAATAAAAGGAGAAAGAATGTCTATTTTATTAAATAAAAATACAAAAGTTTTGATTCAAGGAATGACAGGTAGAATAGGATCCTTCCACGCCCAAGAAATGGTTGATTACGGAACAAATTTAGTGGCTGGCGTTACACCTGGAAAAGGTGGAACAAAACATCTTGATAGACCAATCTTTAATACTGTAAAAGATGCAGTAAATGAAACTGGAGCCGAGGCATGTATTATTTTTGTGCCTGCGGCTGCAGCTGCCGATTCAATTATGGAAGCAGCAGATGCTGGAATAAAATACTGCGTATCTATAACTGATGGTATCCCGGCTCACGATATGATGAAAGTTAAAAGATACATGTTGAGATACAAAAAAGAAGATAAAATGATTTTAACGGGTCCTAACTGTGCTGGAACAATTACACCTGGAGAAGCAATGCTAGGTATTATGCCAGGTCATATTTATATGGCAGGTGATGTTGGGGTAGTTGGAAGATCAGGAACCCTTGGCTATGAAGCAGCTTCTCAAATGAAATCTGAAGGTATAGGAATATCTACGAGTGTAGGAATTGGCGGTGACCCAATTAATGGGAGTTCTCATAAAGATATTCTTGAATTGTTTGCTGAAGACGATAGTACTAAAGCAGTTATGATGATAGGCGAGATTGGTGGCCCACAAGAAGCAGAAGCAGCTGAATTTGTTAAAGAAAATATGAAACATAAGCCCGTAGTAGCTTATATTGCGGGTTTAACTGCTCCAAAGGGAAGAAGAATGGGTCATGCTGGAGCAATAATTTCTGGCAAGGGAGAAAGTGCTGCCGAAAAAGTAGAGTTATTACAAGAAGCGGGAGTTCATATTGTGCCAAATCCATCTGAGCTTGGCACAACCATGAAAGCTGTACTCGAAAAGAATAGTTAAATCTAGAGGAGATAAGAATGGATAAAATTAAGGTATTAGTAACAAGAAGATGGCCAGCAGAAGTTGAAGCTGTTCTTAAAGAAAAATATGATGTAACTCTTAATGAGAGTGACAAACCAATGACAAAAGAAGAAATGCAAAAAGCTTTACAGGAGTATGATTGTTTTTGCCCTACTGTGACAGATAATGTTAATAGCGAGGTATTGTCAGTTGAAAATAAAAGAGCAAAAATTGTTGCCAGTTTTGGAGTTGGTTTTAACCATATAGATTTAGATGCTGCAAAAAAAGAAGGTTTAGTTGTCACTAACACACCAGAAGTTCTTACTGATTGCACAGCAGACCTTGCAATGTCTTTATTACTTTCAGCTGCTAGAAGAACAGGAGAGGGCGAAAGAGAATTAAGAGCAGGAAAATGGTCTGGTTGGAGACCAACCCACTTGAGAGGTATGCGAGTGACTGGAAAAACTCTTGGGTGCATTGGTTTTGGAAGAATAGCACAAGCTACTGCAGATAGAGCTCACTTTGGCTTTGGAATGAAAGTTATTTTTTCTGACCCTTATAAGCCCTCTGATGAAGTAATTAAGAAATATGATGCCCAGCATGTATCAATAGAAGAAGTTCTTAAAAATTCAGATTTTGTATCTATCCATTGCCCAGGTGGTGAAAGCACATACCACCTATTAAATGATGAAAGGATTGGAATGATGAAAGAAACAGCATATCTAATAAACTCTGCTAGAGGTGATGTAATTGATAATGATGCTCTAATAAATGCATTAAAAAATAAAAAGATTGCAGGGGCTGGATTAGATGTTTTTGAAGGTGAGCCAGAATTAAATCCTGCTTTTTTAGAGTTAGAAAACGTCGTGTTACTCCCTCACCTTGGAAGTGCCTCTATTGAAACAAGAATAGATATGGGAATGAGAGTTTTACAAAATATGGAAGCTTTTTATAACAACCAAGAGCCTGGTGATAGAGTAGTTTAATTATCTACTATTAAGTTCAGATTCTATTTGCTTTAAGATATTTTTTATTTCAAAAGCTTCGGATGAGCTGTCAGCTTGCTCTTTAGCCTTTATAACTTTTGAATAAGCAAGCCTTAAAGAGCCGTTGTATTTTCCAAAATAAGTGTTGGGGTTATCTTTATCTTTTAAAAGCCTATCATAGAGTATTTTAGTTTCCTCACTTGCTTGTAACGCAGTCATCATGGCAAGATAATTAGCCCCAATTCTAAAATCGTAAGATTTGTAATCATCTAAATTTTTTACAAGATACCTATTATTCTTTATTGTTTCTTCAAATGTATTACTGTATCTATATAAAAGATCTTGTATATTCTTTGAAACTTTGTACTCTTTGCATATATCTTTGAGAACAAAAACAATTTTGATTCTCTCTTCATCATACTCCATGAGCGTTTTAAAAATTTCTTGTTCTGACTTATCTTTATCGAATTTAGCATTAATATTTTTAAGAATATCTGTAAGTTTTAATTTTTCAACTTTCAAGTCATCTGTAGACATTTCTTTCAAATTTAAAACATATTTCTTTGCGTATAAATCGTCAATTATAGGATGTTTTTCCTCTACCTCAGCGCGAAGTGTCGAGAATGAAATTAGTAAGATTATATAAATTATTTTTTTCATTTGCTTAGGATTTGTCAATTATTAAAAGTTTATTATACAGCATATCTTCATATGAATAAAAAATTCCCCCTTCCCCTTCACCAGAATTTTTTATCCCTCCGAAAGGCATCCAATCGACTCTAAATGCAGTTTGTTCATTTATTAAAACCGTTTTGGCTTGTACCTTTTCGTAAAAATAAAATATATTATGCATGTTGTTTGAAAACAGTGATGATTGAAAGCCAAATTGACTTTGATTGATTAAATTAATTACATCATCCATTTCATCATATTCTAGAATATTAATTACAGGCCCAAATATTTCATTTTTAAAAACTTTAGAATTTGGATCTGTATCTCGTAAAATTGTGCACTCAAAAAGACTATTACTTATTCTCTTTCCACCTAAAAGCAATTCTCCCATTTTAGAAGATAACGTTTCATCAACTATTTTTTCAACCCTATTTACCTCTTGATTTCTTATTAATGGTCCAACGTCAGTTTCAATTGATAAAGGGTCACCTACCTTAANTTTTTTTGCATTNGCAACAATTTCCTCNGAAAAATTATTGATTATTTNNTTATTTACAAAAATATTTTGAATGGAAACGCAAACCTGGCCAGCATGATAAAATGCTCCTCTGAGAATTTTATAAAGGTCATTTTGATAGNTATAATCTTTATCGATTACAACAGGTGCAACACCACCGTGCTCAAGTGCGCACATGCAACCTGGTGGCATCATGGATTTTAACTTCCACCCTACTTTGGCGCTTCCAATAAATGACAAGAAAGATATTCTTGTGTCCATTACAAACTTTTGAGTGATGTTATTGTCATTGGTATTTATCATTTGGCAAAGTTCCTGAGGTANGCCATTTTCATAAAATAATTTTATTAATTCATAACATGAGCAAGGAGTATCAAGTGCAGGTTTAATTATTATTGGACANCCAGCAGCTATTGCAGGACCTATTTGATGAACTATTAAATTTAATGGATGATTAAAAGCACTTATAGCAAATACTGGGCCTACTGGAAATTTTTGTGTGAATGCAACCTTACTTTTTGATGCTTCGCTTACACCCATAGGAATTTCTTTCCCATGAGATGTTTGTATNNCAGAAGCACACATTTCTAAACCTTCGATAGCTCTTGAAACCTCTATTTGAGCATCTTTTAATGGTTTGCCGCCCTCAAGAGCAATTAATTTAGAAAAAAAATCAGCTTTAGCTTTTATTTCANCTGANACTTTNTTAAATATTTCAATTCTGTTTTCTTTAGAACAAAGTNTAGAATTTAGAAATGCTTTACTAGCAATATCAATAACATTTTCGANATCACTTTCATTTATACACTCAACTTCTCCAATTTCAGAATTATCATAGGGTGAAAATACTTTTTCAATGACTGTATTTTTATATTTATGTGGTCCTAGATTTTTTACGTTAAAGTACATTATTTCTTTTTGGGCAGCCTAAGTTTCGATAATTTTTGTGTAAGTTTATAATTTTCACTGTAGTCAATGGGAATCAAAAGTAAGTTTGGACCTTTTCTTTTATAAATTTCCTTAAGAGTTNTTTTTAAATTTTTACTTTGGGATTCTTCAAAATAATTCCATCCAAATGACTTTGATAATTCATCCCAATTTGGGTTGTCAAAATCTAAATCAGAAGTTTCGCCAAATTGATTTTCTTGTTTCCATTTAATAAGGCCATAAGAATTATCCTCCCAAATAATAACAGTAATGTCACTTTTTAATCTTTTAGCAGTTTCCATCTCATGAACATTCATCATAAAACCAGCATCNCCTGCTATTGCAAAAATTTTTCTACCAAATCCAGATAAAGCACACGATATTGTTGCTGGTAATGCGAAACCCATTGAGCAAAATCCATTAGGTACAATGCAGGTGTTTGGCTCATNGCATTGAAAATTTCTCGCAATCCACATTTTGTGGGCTCCTACATCAGAAATTAAAATATCTTTTTTATTCATNACNCTTCTTAAGTCAGATAGAAACTTTTGTGGNTTAATAAGATTTTCAGAATCGTCAGAAGAATATCTATTGATATCATAGCTATTTAGATGTCTTATCTTTTGGTGATATTTGTCGCTGAATTTTTTTATACCATGGTAATTTGAGTAACTATTTAGTTTCCATATTGCGTGAGCAATATCGCCAACAATTTCAACTTGTGGAGAATAAAANTCATCTACTTCAGATGGCTCAAAATCTATGTGAATAATTCTTGCTGTTTTTCTTTTGTTCCATAATTTTGGATGNTATTCCACCATATCAAATCCAATTGTAATNACTAAGTCTGCATGTTCTACTGCTAGATCTCCATAATCTGTTGCNCCTAANCCAATTGTTCCAATATATTCTTCAGAACGAAAATCAATCGCTCCTTTACCCATAAATGTAGTTACAAGNGGAATTTTAGATCTTGNGCAGAATTTNCTTAATTGCTTAGANGCNCTTCTTCGGATTGACCCATTACCGGCAATAATTATTGGGGATTTAGATTTTGCTATTAGATCAAANGCTTCTTTACAAATTTTATCATCTGGAACTGCTCTTCTTATCTTATTAAATGTTAATGGCTTTTGTTTTATGTTTACCTTAGCAATATCCTCTGGAAGCTCAACATGTACAGCCCCTGGTTTCTCAATAGTCGCAAGCCTAACAGCTTTTGCGATAATTTCTGGAATAGTATTTGGGTTTCTAATTGATGTGGTCCATTTAGTAACCGGATCAAACATGCCACAAACATCCATAATTTGATGTGATTCCTTATGAAGTCTATTTGTAGATCCTTGACCTGTAATTACAAGAACGGGAGAATGATCCATATTTGCATCGGCAACTCCTGTAAGCAGGTTTGTAGCACCTGGCCCAAGAGTACTTAAACAACAAGATATTTTACCAGTTAATTTTCCATAAGCTTCAGCCATAAAAGCGGCGCTTTGTTCATGCCTGGTTAAAATAAATTTAATTTTCTTAGACTTTTTAAGGGAGATTAGAAAATCAGCATTTTCTTCACCTGGAACACCAAAAATATATTCAATATTTTCGTTTTCAAGACATTTTATAAAAAGATCCGAAGCCTTCATTTCTGGATAAATTGTTTCATTAAATATAGTATAATATATAAGGGAGTAGTAATGATAAGAATTTTTTTCATATGCATTATTTATATAGCAGTTGTACAAACAAGTTTAACAGCTTGTAGCCAAAATGTGGAAGTAGAAAAAAAATAAAAAAAACTTTGTGTCTATAGATAGATTACTTAAATCAATGCTTAATACTGATGATTTCCATTATTCGGCAATCAAAGGTGATGCTAGTAAACGAAAATTTTATAAAGTAACTTCCAAAAAGAATAAGTACATATTAATGGATAGCTCTCAAGAAATTAGAAGCTACAGAAATTATTTAAAATTTCATAAAATCTTTTCAAAAAATTTAAATCTTCCAGTTATTTATCAAAAAAATAATAAAAGAAATATTATCTTGATGGAGGATCTTGGTGTGAAATTAATAAACGATAAATTAAAAAAATCCTATAATGAAAAACTGTATGAAAAACTAATTTTAAATATAATAGAAATCCAAAAAACACCAAAAAAAGATATTTATTTATTTACGAAAGATAGATATTTTCGTGAGTGTTTACTTTATATAAATTATTTAATTACAGATCTTTTAAAAATTAATTTAAGTACAAAAGATTTTAAACAAATTCAAAAAGAGATTGAAAGTCTTATTCAAAATATCTACAACCATAAGAAATTTGTTATTCACAGAGATTATCACTCAAAAAATTTATTTTACATAAATAAGAGAATTTTTATGATAGATTTCCAAGATGCTCTTGTAGCCTCAGAATTTTATGATATCTGTTCAATTTTAAAAGATTGCTATCTTGATATTAGTGCAAATCAAATAGAAAAACTTTTAAAGTTTTACTGTGAGAATAGTGACTTTGAAAAAAAATCTTTTGACGCTTGTTTTTTTGAGTTTAATGAATCATGTATTCAAAGGCACATGAAAGCGGCAGGTATATTTGCTAGGTTATTAATTAAAGAAAAAAGAAATTCTCATATTAAATATATTCCAAGAACAGTTAATTACATTATAGAAGAAACCAATAATACAAAATTTAGTCTAATTAATAAATATTCAACCTTAGTAAGAGATAAGTTAAATGCGAGCAATATTATTAGCAGCTGGTAGGGGTAAAAGACTGGGAAACCTTACTAAAGAAATTCCTAAACCCTTAATAAAAGTTAATGGTGTACCACTTATAGAAAGAAATATTAAATATTTAAAAGAAAATAATATTAGTGAAATTGTTATTAATGTCTCTTATCTTTCAGATAAAATAATTTCAGCGATCGGTGATGGGAGTAGGTTTGGTGTTAAGATATTTTATTCAATCGAAAAACCTAAGCCTTTTGATACTGGTGGTGGAATACTTAATACAATCAATTTTTTTAAAAATGAAAATTTCTTAGTTTTAAACAGTGACGTACTAATAGACTACAAAATCATCAATAATGAGATATCATCCGGTAATCTATGTAAAATAATACTTACCAAAAATCCTAGTCATAATAAAAAAGGTGATTTTTCTTTAAACGGAAAAAAAGTATTATCAAGTAATAATGATAATTTAACATATACAGGTTTATCGATATTAAATCCTAAATTATTTAAAGATATCAATGATAAAATTTTTAGTCTTAAAAGTGTTTTTGATAAAGCAATAAAACTCGAAAAGATCGAAGGTGAATTTTATGATGGTAAATGGGTAGACGTCGGTACTCTTGAGAGAGTTAAAATTGCTGAATCACTTTTCTTTTGAAATTAAGTTTTGCCATACTTTTGTTTTGTGAATTTTAAATAACGACTCCTCTAAAAGAGCTTTACCTGGATTTTTTTTATACCACATAGATATTCCAGAAGGATGAGGTAAACATATAATATTTAACGAAATACCATTAACTTTTTTTGTAAACTTTTTTCCAACTACCTCATGAAGCTTTTGGAATGAAATAAATTTTTCGATAGCAAGCTTTCCTACTGGTATGATGAGTTTTGGCTTAAGTATATTTATTTCAAAATCAAGCCACTGCTTGCAATTATTTATTTCTTCAATACTTGGAACGCGATCTCCCGAAGATTTTATATTTTTTCCTGGATAACACCTGCAAATTGAGGCCATATATACATTTTTTCTAAAATTATCTTCACTTACGTCTATTTTGTAAAACCATGAAAATAGATTTTTACCTGCAGTCCACGCGAAAGGCTTATTTATCACTTTCTCTTTTATACCTGGTGCTTGACCAATTAATAAAATGTCAGATGAAGAATTACTACAAATCACAGGCGTTCCCTTCATGTTTTTACATAATCTGCAATTTGACAATTTCTTTTTGTGAATTTTAATTTCTCTATGAATATCTAGAGATTTTTTTGAATTTTTCATAAAGCTCACATGAATATTTTCCCGCTTGTCCAGAGCCAATAATTTTTTTATTAAGAGAAGAGATAGGTACTAAGAACTGTGTTGAATTTGTTAAGAAAGCTTCATCAGCTTTTTCCAACAGATCAATTGAAATATCTATTTCCTGAATTTGATAATCTAAATTTTTTATTTCTTCAATTACATACCCTCTTGTAATTCCAGGTAGGACATAATTGTTGAGTTGAGGTGTGTAAAATACATTATCTTTAACTATAAAAATATTTGACGAGGATCCCTCTGTAATAATCCCTTTTTTTACAAAAACAGTCTCAAATGCTTCTCTTTCTTTTGCATAATTCTTTGCTAAAGCATTATAGGCCAAAGATATAGATTTAATATTACACATACCCCATCTTAAATCATCTAGAGTGACACATGAAAATCCCTTTCTAATTTTATCCTCTGGGAGTAAATTAATTTCTGATACATACATAAAAATTGTAGGTTCCATTTCATTATAGTAATGATGTTGTCTTAATACTTCTTCTTCATGTTTTGGTGCTCCTCTAGAGACTTGAATATAAACGTAAAAATTTGTGTAATCATAGTAAGATATTAATTTATTTATATAAGATCGCCATTCATCATTCGAATAAATATTTTCAATTTTCATTTCTGATAAATTTTTATTGAGTCTTAAAAGGTGTTTATCTAATAAAAATGCCTTATCCTGAAAAAAAGGAATAAGTTCATAAACACCATCAGCAAAAATAAAACCTCTATCAAGAGGGGAAATTTTAGCTTCTGAAAGATTTAGAAATTTATTATTAAGAAATACTTTAGAGTTTTTCATTAGTTTTTCTTGAAAAACATAATTATACTATCAATGATCTTATTGAAAAAATTACCTTCTTCAACGCTCTCAAGAGCGTATAAAGGTTTTACCGAAATTACTTCATTGTTACTAAGAAATTCAATTTCTCCAACCCTTTGATTTTTTTCAATAGGTGCTGAAATTTCTTCTAAAACTTTGATATTTGTGCTAACTTTTTTTTGGCTAATTTTCAAAAGAGTTAAATACATATCTTCTTTAAAACCAATTTTAAGGAATTTTTTAGCCCCATACCATACTCTGTTTTCAAGTAAAGGCACTGAAGCCTTACTATAAAGTACGGATTCAAAGTTTCTAAATCCAAACTTAAGAAGTTTTTTAGAATAATTAAATCGGTCTTTTGAAGATTTGGCACCGAATAAAACAGAGACAAGACGAATATTATTATCAAAAGCAGATGCGGATAAACAATAACCTGCTGATTCTGTATGACCAGTTTTTACTCCATCTGCAGGAGTAAAACTCCTTAAAAGTTTGTTTCGATTGTATTGAGTAATTTTATTATGTCTAAATTTTTTTTCAGAAAAAGTTGAATAGTATTCAGGAAAATCATTTACCAATCTTTGAGAAATTATTGCCATATCTCTTGCCGAGGAATAATGGTTTTCATTAGGTAAGCCTGTTACATTTGTAAAATTGGTATTTTTTAAACCAATTTTTTTAACCCAACTATTCATCATTGAAACAAAAAAATCTTCACTACCGCCAATGTGCTCTGCTAAAGCAACAGTTGCATCATTTCCTGATTGCACAACTATGCCTTTGATTAATTTCTCAACTGTTACCTTCTTGCCAACTTCCAAGAAAGTACGTGAACCTATCATTCTCCATGCCTTTTCACTTACAATAACTTGATCAGACATCTTTATATAGCCAGATTTAAGATTTTGAAATGCGATATACAATGTAGCAATTTTGGTCAAACTTGCTGGCTCTAATCTTGCGTCGGGATTTTTTCCAATTAAATAAGCTCCAGATTTTGCATCCATTAAAATGAAACTTTCGACATTTACTTTAGGAACCTTAAANTTNTAAGGGGATAAGGCATATGAACTTTTAAATGCAAGNAGAATGATTATTGATAATAATATTTTTTTCATTTAATTTTTAATTACNATAAAATCACTTAAATTATTTATCTCTAAAATACTTATAGCTTCGCTTAACTCGTCATTTTTTAATGGGCCAATCTGTATCCTATAAAACATGTCGTCAAAACTGATTGAAGTGTTAATATTTATTTTTGATAACTTATTTTTAAAAACTTTTGCTCCACTAAGATCTTTAAAAGCAGCTAATTGTATATAAAATTTGCTAATTGTATCATCTTCTATTATCCCTTCAAAGGCATGATTGTTGACTTTTTCNTCTTTGAAAATGTAAGAGGTAACTCTTACTTTTGCAGTTCCTTTATTTACAAACCCTAAAACACTTGCAGCTGCAAAGGATAAATCAATTATTCTGTTNTNTGCAAAAGGACCTCTATCATTAACTCTTACAATAATTTTCTTTCCATTTTCAAGATTTTCAACGTTCACATAACAAGGTATTGGAAGAGTTTTATGCGCTGCAGTAATTTTATACATATCAAATGGTTCTCTAGTTGAAGTTAATCTTCCATGAAATTTTTTTCCATACCAAGAAGCTATACCTATTTNTTCATAATTCTGATGTGATTCAAGTAATTTATATATTTTACCAAAAACCTTATAAGTTTTTGGATTTCCATACTTACTTCTTTTTTCTTTCTTTGGGGCAACCTCGTAATGGATAATTTTTTCAATATTACCTGGCCCATCGCGATCTATCGCTACTTTTTTTGAACAGCTNGTNTTTATAAAAAAAATAAAAAGGAATAAAATTAGACTATTTTTTTTCATTTATTTTTTCGCTTAAATCTAACACTGCATCTGCATATAAAACACTTCTATTATACCTCGTGATAACATAAAAATTATTATGTCCAATATAATATTTTTTTGTTGGCTTATCTAAAAGAACCATATAATCTCTTTTTGTTTCAAGACCTTTTCTTAAATTGAATTTATTTTGAATTTTATTGATGTTAACCTTAATAAACTTTCTGTCGTTATGTTTATCAAATTTATTTGATACAAATTGACTTGGGTAATTAACGAAGGATCTCGCGGGCTCATTGTAATTCCAACCATGAGATTTAAGATAGTTTGCAACACTTGCCACAATATCGGGGATGCTATTCCAAAGATCAATTTTACCATCGTTATCAAAGTCAACCGCGTAGTGAATATAGCTTGACGGCATAAATTGCGGCATACCTAAGGCACCAGCATAAGAGCCTTCGATTTTTCGTATGTCTAAATTTTGTGTTCTAATAAGTTCAAGTATGCTGTTAAGTTCTTTTAGGAAAAATTTTTTTCTTTTTTCGTATGAAAATGCAAGTGTAGATAGAGATTGTATTGCATTAAAGCTACCAAAGTTCTGACCATATGATGTCTCAATTCCAATTATAGACACAATAATTTCTGATGGAATACCATATTTTTTCTCAACCTTATTTAGTATTTTTTTATGTACTTTTAAAAAATTTTTCCCGTCTTTAATTCTTTTATCACTTATAAAAAGTCTTTGGTAGAAGCTATAAGATTTTTTTTCAGCTGGTGAATTTATTAACTTTATTACTTTTGGTTCAAAAATCATATACCTAGAAACTTCTTTAATATATTCTTCATCATATTGACTTTTTTCTTTTACAGTATTAATGAATTCATTTAGACCTGAAAGATATTTATTTTTTAAACTTTCTGCATACAAATTGCTAAAAAATATAATTGTAAAAATAAGTAAATATTTCATTTTAACTTTTATGTCCAACTGACATGATCACACCAAACAAAGCAAGAGTAGTAACGATAGAACTACCCCCTTGGCTTATTAAAGGAAGAGTTATACCAACAACTGGAAATAAGCCGATGCACATGCCTATATTTATTGTAAATAACATTATGAATATTAAAAGCAAACTACCTGATAAAATTTTTCCATAATTATTTTTTGTTTTTTGTGTGATTAAAAAACATCTATAAATTATTATTAAATACAATATAAATAGAAGTAAAACACCAATAAAGCCTAATTCCTCAGACAAAACTGCAAAAATAAAATCATTACTTCTTTCGGGTAGAAATTCTAGTTTAGTTTGAGTTCCATTAAATAATCCTTTTCCAAAAAATCCACCGGAACCGATTGCTATTTTTGATTGAATAATATTCCAACCAGAACCAAGAGGATCACTACTTGGATCAAGCATTGTTAAAATTCTACTCTTTTGATAATCAAGCAAAAAGTATTTCCATACTAATGGGATTGATGTTAGAAATAATGTTAAAAGAATTATAATATTTTGAAGATTAAAGTAACTTAGAAATAATGTAATTAATGCACACATAAGCGCAATAGTTGACATTCCTAAATCTGGTTGTCTAATTACAAATAATATTGGAAGAAAAGTTATAATTAATAATACTATTAAATGAAGAAATCTCTTTTTATCATCAGCTACAATACTTACATACCAGCACAAAATCATAGGCAAAGAAATTTTTAGAATTTCTGACGGCTGAAAGTTAAAACCAAATAAAGAAATCCATCTAGAAGCCCCTTTAACGTCTGTTCCAGAAAGAAAAACTAAGAATAAAAAAAATAGAGATAAAGCATATATATAAGGAGAAGATGTAATTATTAAATTTATATTTACCTTACTGATAACAATCATGATTATCAAACCTAAAAATATTTTTGCTAAGTGAGAAAAAATAATAGAGGTATCATTATTAGAAGCGCTATAAAGTATGATGGTACCGTATAATAAAGTAATACAAATTGTAAGAAACAATGTAAAGTCTGGAACTATTTCACCAAAATTTTTACTATTGTGTCTCAGCATTTAACTTAAAATATTTGTTTATAATTTTCATGGCAATTGGTGCAGCATACTTACTTCCACCACCTACATTTTCAACAACCGCTGCTACAACTATTTCTGGATTATCAACAGGAGCGAATCCAACAAATAAAGAATGATCTTTTAAATTCACTGGAACATCTTCTATATCGTCACGATCAATATCTTGTGGCAACTCGTAAACTTGCACTGTACCAGTCTTGCCAGCAATATTATTTTTTTTATTTCTAATACTCCAATACGCAGTCCCGTTCTGCTCATTTACAACGTCATACATGGAGTCAATTATATAATCCCAATCACTCTCTAAAAGGCCTGAAGTATTTATCATTTCAGATAAGCTCTCATTATTAACTTTTTTATTCAAAATTAAACTCGGTCTATTTACTTCGCCTTTATTTGCGATGATACTTGTAAAGAAAGCCATTTGTAAGGGTGTTGTGAGCATATATCCTTGGCCAATTCCAGTAATAACTGTCTCACCATGAGTCCAAGAATAACCTATATTTTTCATTTTCCACTCTTTACTTGGATTGATTCCTGATGCTTCTGTTGGCATATCAACACCAGTTTTTTGTCCTATAAAAAATTGCTGAAGGAAATTACTTATTTTATCAATTCCAATATCATAGGCTAACTGATAAAAGTAGACATCGCACGATTGAACTATCGCTCTGTTCAAATCAACATACCCATGCCCTTCTTTTTTCCAATCTCTATATTTCCTTTCAGAATTAGGTAAAGAGAAATGAGGGCCTGCATACATCATGCGATAAGGATTTTTTTTTTCTTGAAGCGATAAAAGTCCTAATAAAGGCTTTATTGTCGAAGCTGGTGAGTATAAACCATTTGTTGCTCTATTAAAAAGAGGGCTGGAGCTAATGTCTTCGTTTTTTTCTATGTCTTTATTTTTCCATAAAATACTATTAGATGGAAAAGCAGGCATACTTAAAAGTGTTAGGATTTCTCCATTTTTTGGATTTAAAGCAACAATAGCACCTTTATAATTTTTCATCTCCTCATAAGCAAAACTCTGTAAATTTGCATCAATTGTGATAGATAAATCGTCTCCCACTAATGCTTTTTTTTGATCAATTCTTCTTAAATGCCTACCTTTTACATCCACTTCAACAATTTCAAATCCTGGATTTCCATATAAAGGATCATTATAGAATTTCTCTAAACCCGTTTTACCAACAAACTTTGCATTTTGATACTTATCACCTTTATAGTTTTCTATATCTGACTCATCAACATATCCTACGGTGCCAAGGACATGTGACATTTCTTTACTATAATTATAATTACGTAGAAGACTTCCACTTATTTGAAAACCACTATAATTATGTCTTACTGCCAACAATTCTGCCACTTCAGAATCTGTAAGATGATTTTTTAGTGTTACGATTTTTGCTTTTGACTTTTTCTTTCTATCATTAAATTTTTCGATTTCTTTATTACTTATTTTGATATGCTTTTTTAACAAAGATATTAATTGGTCTGAGTTCTTTACATCCTCAATATTTATATCTAGTGAATACATGGGTAAATTGTTAGCTAATAACTTTCCATTTCTATCATAAATATTGCCCCTAGTTGGCAAAGTGGTAATGTATTTAATTCGATTTGTCTCAGAGAGAGTGTTGTAATGTTTATGCTCGTATATTTGGTAATAGTAAAGGAATCCAAATATCACAGAAATAAATAATCCAAAAATGACAAGCAAAAACATGAATCTATGGTGGAAATTAACCTGTGTATGTTGGTTACGACTATTACTGTAAGACGAACTTGATTTTCTCATGATATAAATTAGAATCTAGTTTTTACTAATTTTAACTTAGAAAGCAAATATTTAGAAATTTATTGCCGCTCTTCGAAAATATCACTGAATAAGGAGTTGTATCTTATGGAATTTATACCAATATATGCTGGAATATTAGGCATTTTTATAGCTGTAGGCCTATTTATTTTAGTTCTAACAAAAGACTCCGGTTCTGGAAAAATTGAGGATATTTCTAATAAAATTCATCTAGGTGCCATGACATTTATTAAGCGAGAATACTCAATACTTTTTATGTTTGTGGCCATTGTTGCGATATTAATATTTTTTTCAAATTTAGGCCCAAATACAATGTTCGCTTTTCTTCTTGGCGCTTTTTGTTCTGCTTTAGCTGGTTTCTTTGGAATGTACACCGCAACAAAAGCAAATTCTAGAACTACTCAAGCAGCACATATAAATGGTCTCTCAGACGCTCTTAACATTTCATTTTTTGGTGGTGCGATTATGGGTATGAGTGTTGCAGCTCTAGGGGTTTTAGGTTTAGGAATTTTATATATTTTCTTTGGAGAAGACCCTTCAACTGCTCATATCATACATGGATTTGGGATGGGTGCGTCATCAGTTGCTTTATTTTCAAGAGTTGGCGGCGGAATTTTTACAAAAAGTGCTGACGTTGGAGCAGATCTTGTTGGAAAAGTTGAAGCAGGTATTCCTGAAGACGATCCAAGAAATCCAGGTGTTATTGCTGATAACGTCGGTGATAACGTTGGTGATGTAACTGGGATGGGTTCAGATATATTTGAATCATATTGTGGCGCAATCATTGCGACAATTGCAATTGCTTCCTCATTAGGTTCAGATTATCCAACTGAAGAGATGATGTTCATACCATTAATGTTGGCGTCAGTAGGACTTTTATGTTCATTCGCAGGTATTGTCTTTGTGAAAATCGTAAGTAACTCTTTTACCGATCCAAGCTCCTCTCTAAGGTTTGGAACATTAAGTTCAGCATTAGCATTTATAGTAGCATCATATTTTCTTGTAAAAAGTTTCAGTTTAGAAATAGGAATTTGGTACTCAATCATTGCTGGGGCTTTAGGTGGTATGATCATTGGCCTTGTTACAGAGTACTTTACTGCTGGCAAACCAGTATCAGAAATTGCAAAATCTGCCGAAACCGGTTCCGCAACAGTATTAATTAAAGGCTTATCAGTGGGAATGGTTTCCGTAGTAGTGCCTATTCTTACCATTGTTATTATCATTTTCGTTTCAAATGCCTTTACAGGCTTATATGGAGTTGGTATAGCAGCGGTTGGTATGTTGGCCACTGTTGGTATGACAATGGCTATAGATGCATATGGTCCAATTGCAGATAATGCTGGAGGTATAGCTGAAATGGCAGACTTAGGTGAAGAAACTAGAAAAATTACAGATAATCTTGATGAAGTAGGAAATACTACTGCTGCAATTGGAAAGGGTTTTGCGATTGGCGCAGCTGCTCTTGCCGCGCTGGCGATAATTACAGCGTATATTGCTGAAGTTAGTTCCCATCATGGTAGTAATTTAGATCTAAGCTTAAATAATCCCTATGTCTTAATTGGATTATTTATTGGCGGAGTTTTTCCATATTTTATTGCTGCTCTTACCATGACTGCAGTCGGTGATGCAGCATTTGAAATGATAAAAGAAATTAGAAGGCAATTTAAAGAAATTCCTGGGCTTTTAGAGGGTAAAGCTGAACCTGACACTGTTAAATGTGTTGATATTGCAACTTCAGCCGCACTTAAAAAGATGATTCTTCCTGGTGCGTCTGCTGTAGCTTTACCGATTATTGTAGGTTTCTCTCTTGGACCTGAAACGTTAGGAGGTGTTTTAGGGGGCGCGTTATTAAGTTGCGTAATGTTAGCTTTAACTATGGCTAACGCAGGAGGAGCTTGGGATAATGCAAAAAAATATATTGAAAAAGGTAATTTTGGTGGCAAAGGTTCGGAAGCTCATAAAGCTGCTGTAGTTGGCGACACAGTTGGAGATCCATTTAAAGATACATCAGGTCCTTCTATGAATATTCTTATAAATGTTATGGCAATAGTAAGTCTAGTAATCGCCCCACTATTGTAAAATTTATTAAATTTTGTTTAAAATTTTCTCTTTTAAATCATCAACTATTAAATAAAAACAAGGTAATACAAGTAAAATTAAAATAGTTGCAAACAATAGTCCAAATCCTAAACTTACAGCCATTGGAGACAAAAACTTTGTCTGCCCAGTTGCAAAAAATATTAAGGGTGATATTCCTAAGAAAGTAGTGACGGACGTAAGTATAATTGGTCTAGCTCTTACCTCACATGATTGAATGACTGCTTCTACTTTTGATAATCCTTTTTCGCGTAATTTTTTTAAGAAATCAATCAAAATAAGCGAGTCATTTACAACTATGCCAATGAGAGCAAGAAGCCCAATTACTGATAAAAATTGTAAATTGTACCCAAAAAATAGATGGCCAAGTATTACCCCCACAACTGCAAAAGGAATTGAAAATAAAACAATTAAAGGCTCTAATAAAGTTTTAAATAAAAATGTTAATATAAAAAATATTATTGCTAGAGAGATATATGCAGCTTTTTTCATATTTGCAAAATTTTCCCTACTTCTTTTCTTTTGGCCGAGATAATAATAATCATAATTCGATATTTCGAATTCCTTCTTATATTTTTTATCAATAATTTTTGTCACTTCGGTTGGCGTTATCTTCTTTGGATCAACATCGGCGCTTATTTTTGCCAATCTTTGACCATCTCTTCTTCTAATGGTACTCAAGCCTCTATCTATGGTCACGTTTGCTATTTCTGTTAGATATAAAGTCTTTCCATCCTCTAAGACAATTGGCAATTCAAAAATCTTGCTTGCATCTTTTCTAAACTTATCTGGATAAATTAATCTTACAGAACTTCTCTCACCACTCAAATTAACTTTTGAAACTTCTAAACCTAAATAGCCTGTTCTAACTGCATTTGCTATTTGTCTTTGAGTTAATCCTAACTCTTTTCCTCTTTGATTAAGCTCATATTTAAATTCAATTTTGCCTGGGTCTTGATCATGCTCTGCATCCTTTATTCCGTCGATAGAACTTAAAAATCTATGAATTTCTTTAGCATATTTTGTAAGCTCTTTACTATCAGGTCCTACCACCCCAATTATAATATCTGAACCACTTGGGCCACCTGAAGCCTTTTTTACAGAAAAGCGTTGAATACCAGTTAAGCTAGCAATTCTTTGTCTTATATTGTTTGTAATTTCTTTTTCACTCCTATCCCTTTGACCATAATTACTAAAATTTAAATTCAGTAAAGGTGTGACAACTTTATCCACAAATCCCTGTGGTGATCTTTTAGAGAGACTTACAATAATTTGTATATACTGGCTCCCAATAGAAAAACTGGACATATCTTTGAAGCTTAATCCAACATTTGTTAGAATAGANTCAACCTCAAAATCTTCTAACTCATTTTTAATTTCTTTTTCTACATTTAATGCTAATTTTTCAGTGTCATATATACTATTAGTNATTGGACCNTCAACGTTTACAAAAAAAACTCCATTATCAACTTTTCCAAATTGATAATAAGGTATTCTGGTAATTGCAATAGCAATTACAACTGCAAGTACACCAACTGTAATTGACGAAACTAGGTATTTATTTTTAATAGCTTTAGAGAGTATAGATTTATACCAGCTTAAAAATTTAGACCAATCTATGTAATTTTTTTTAGCTTGCTGTGGTTTTAAAAACTGTGAGCAGTGTGAGGGTAGAACTACAAAAGCTTCTATTAACGATCCAATGAGAGCAACAGAAACAACCACTGGTATTACTTCTATAAATTTACCAAGTACCCCTGTTATAGCAAACATCGGCAAAAAAGCTGCAATGGTTGTTAAAGTTGAGGCCACCACTGGCCAAAAAACTTCTCTTACNCCTTTTTTTGCAGCATCTGTAGGGTTTAANCCATTCTCAATATGTCTATACGTATTTTCAGTAACAATAATTGCATCGTCAACTATCATTCCTAACGCTACTAAAAAGGCAAATAAAGAAACCATATTGATAGTAAAACCAAATACATACATGCCAATTGCAGCAAAAAGAAANGACACTGGAACTCCAAAAGCAGTAACAANTGCAACTCTGGAGTTTAAGAAGATATATAAAGAAATTAGAAGCAATATTAAACCAATCACTCCAGATGATTTAACTGTATCTAAACGTGTTTTTACATTTTTTGAAAAGTCGCTATATACTGCTAGCTTAAGACCTCCTGGAGGATTATATTTTTTCACTAAATCTCTAACAGAATTTGAAACATCAAAAACGGATGCATCTGCAGTTTTTGTTACAGTAAGATTTACTGCGTTACGNGAGTTAAACCTTCCTAACGATTTTACTTCTTCAAGTTTAACCTTTACTTTTGCAACTTCACCTAAAAGTAATTGTCCGCCAGATTCATTATTCCTTAAATTAATTTTTGAAATTTTTTCAACACTATTCATCCCTATGCCTCTTAAAAGAATATCTCCTTCAATAGATTTGATAGAGCCGCCTGGTAAGTCTTTAATATTAGATCTTAATGCCTCAATAATTAAGTTTGATGATATATTTCTTGCAGACATTTCTTCTGGATTAATCTCAACCCATATTTCTTTTTCTCTGTTCCCAGAAATGCCTACTCCTGCTACTCCTGATAATTGAAGTAATTTCTGTTTAATGATCTTTGATTGCTCAAATAATAAACTATCTCTAGCATCTCCAAATAAACTAACACTAATTACTGGAAATCTAGTTTTAACTCTAATTATCGCTGGCTGATCTGCTTCTACTGGGAAATCGTCTATTGCATCAACAAGATCTCTAACCTCTCTCATTAACTCTTCAATATTTGAATCCGGCTTGAGAACCAACGTTACAATCGAAATCCCCTCTTTACTATGAGAATAATAAAAGTCTATATCCTGCATATTATCAAGAGCATCTTCTATTGGTATTGACACTTGCTGNTCAATTTCTTCAGGAGAAGCACCATCGTAGGAAGTGGTNATTTTNATTCTATCTTTTTCAACAACTGGAAACATTTCNTCTGGCATTGATTGCCAAGATAAAATACCTAGAAGAAGTATTAAAATTAAAAAAAGATTTACTAAAAGCGGATTTTTTATTGAAAAGTCAATCATTACTCATTTTTATTTTAACTTTTTGACCATTAGCAAGTGATGCAACATCTCTTGACACAATCAAGTCATTAATTTTTATATCACCTTGAATAATATAACGATTTTTATATCTACTTACGACCTCTATNGGAATTTTCTTAACTATTTCCTCATTCTGTATTTTAAAAATATATTTACTACCATCNTCAGTTATAACGCTACTTACTNAAGTTGAGAAAACATCAACNTATTTTGGTAATGGAATTTCAGCATATGCAATCATTCCTGCTCTNAAATTATTTTTCTCTATTCTNACTTTTATTAAATGGGTGTAACTTTTAAAATCTGGACTAGTTTGAAAACTTACAATTTTACCAAATACTTCANTATTCTTAGATTTCACTTGAATCTTCTTACCTATCTCTAAGTTCTCAATTGCGTCTCCTCTTACTTCGATATTTAGATCCAAAAACGTATCATTAATTTGAGTAAGAATGACTTTATTTAAAGTAGTTGTATCACCTACATTAATATCTATTGAATTTATAGTTCCTGAAAACAAAGATTTTATTGTTGTTTTATTNAAGTCTTCTCTTGTCTTTAANAATTTAGTTTTTAANTCCAATGTTTTTTGAANAGATTTTTCATATTCATCGTCTGAGACTAGTCCTTTTNTATTCAAAATCTCAAGTTTACTGGATTGTGATTTTTGTATTTCATAGTTTTGTTTGGCAATNTCTAAGTAATCNTCATGTAATTCNTGNTCAACTAACGTAAGAAGNTTTTGATTTTTCTTTACANTNTCTCCAGGTTTTACGTGCTTGTNCTTCAAAGTTCCTTGNATTTCAAAACTATANTCTGATNTTTTNTGAGGCTCCAATCTNCCTGAATAAGTAGCAAAAGGTTGAATGTTTGAAAGCTTCATTCGTTCGACAGAAACAATAATTGGCGGNGTGACCTTAGCTTTTGGCTCTGGTTCNGGTTGAAATTTAAATAAAATTAAAGTAATTACAGTGAAAAATANTATTACACCNATACTTAAAATTGCTTGTTTTGAAGGTTTTTTCATAATTTATCACTCAATATGCTCAAATTAATACAATAATAATGTAAAATAAACCTATAACTTAAGGTATTTTATAACATGTCAAAGAATATAATAAAGTTAACATTATTTGCTCTTTTTTTTGCAAATATAACAGTTTTTGCTCAAGAAAAAGGTAATTCTGAGGACTTTCTTTGCTGCAGCATTAACGACCTATATGATTTGTCAATAAAAGAAGTTAGCTTAATTGAGGATGTAAACCCTATATCTGAAAATGATGAAGATTTAATAGAGATAGAGTCACAAAGATCTTACAGAAACAATAATAAAGAAATTATTATACTTCAAGGCAATACAAAAATTAAGAGAGCTAATGAAACTGTAACAAGCCAACTAGCAAATGTTTTGCAAAAGCAAGANAAAATTAGATTAAGTGGTGATGTTAATTACGATAATACAGAAATAGAGATTAAAGCACCTTACGCAGAGCACAATATGAGTGAAGCAACNACAGACTTTATTGCTCCTATCTATAGACATAAGCTTCTCGAAATTAATGGAAAAGCAAATTACGCTATAAAAGATAAAGAGAAAATTCTTCTCTTAAAGAATTCATCTTATACAAGTTGTGATCTTCTGAATCCAGATTGGTCTTTATTTAGTACAGACTCTAAATTAAATTTTGAAGATGGAGTGGGTNCTGCTAAAAATGTTTTTTTAAAAGTAAAAGATGTACCAATTTTTTATTCACCATACATGAGATTTTCTCTCGATGATCAGAGAAAAACAGGCTTTTTAACNCCTTCAATTTCTGGAGATTGGGGNAGCGGTCCAGATTTAGCAGCACCTTTTTACTGGAATATTGCAACNAACGCTGATCTTTTACTTACTCCTGAGTATATNCAAGANAGAGGNGCAGCAGCAACTGGGCATTATCGATATTTAGAAAAGAAATANACCGGAGNATTATATTTAAGTTATCTACATGATGATGATGAGTATAAGGATGATAGATATAGTTATTTTATTGAACATAAAGGANCAATTTCAGAAGATATCCAAGTAGATTTAAAATATAACAAAGTATCTGATAAGGATTATTTTTCAGACTTAAGTTCAGGTATTAGCTCATCNAGCACAGTATATCTTGACAGNCATGCAAAAATATCAATGAAGAAAAATGGATGGAANCTNAATTTAAATTATATCGGNTATCAGGTNACTGATAAAAATATTGCNANTTCNGNCCAACCNTACGANAANCTTCCNGAAATAACNCTTAANAAATCTTGGAANGANAAGCGAAANATAAATTATNNATTAAATTCAAGTTTTGTNGCTTTTAATCANNTATCAAAAGTTGACGGNAATAGAGGAGATNTACAATTTAAAATTAAGAGAAAGTTTTCNTCAAAAGGTNTGTTCGNTGAGCCNGCATTNAAATTNCAACATACATCTTATGATCTNGAAAAACANAATAGNTCTTTTACNTCGTCNCCAAGNAAAACNATACCTTCTTTTAGTTTANATNGNGGAATGAAATTTACTTCTAAAATTGAANATTCNAAATTNGTTAATCAAATTNCNCCAAGACTATTCTATTTATATTCAAAAGATGAAAATCAAGANGATATACCANTNTTTGACTCTGGNATNCCAGAATTTTCATTTTCNCAATTATTCAGAGATAATAATTTTTATGGTGTNGATAGAACAAGTGATTCAAANCAACTTTCNATTGGTNTNACANCNTCTTTTTATGATCTTGAAAGAAAAGCNAATATTNTTTCAGCAAGCATAGGCCAAATAGTNTACTTTGATAATAGANANGTTACATTGAATGCAAATGANAAATANACNAGAACAAANTCTCANGTTGCNGCAGAACTTNTAGCAAATCCAATAGATAANGTNTTCNTTGCAAGTTCTTTACTTTTTGACCCACANTCNGANAGTCAAAAGACCAACAAATTTTTGAACTCCGTGATGTATAAAAAAGGAAAAGATATATTTAATCTTAGNTATAGNTATAGAAAAAACGAGATTGANCAAGGTGATNTGAGNTTTNTATATTCNATGANTGAAAATNTAAGNCTTCTAGGGCGNTGGAATTATGAATTTAAAAATAACTCTTTAGGNCAAGATTCTGGTGATATAGANGTGCTTGCAGGATTAGANTATGANAGCTGTTGNTGGAAATTNCGCTTAGTTTCAAAACGTTATAAAATNAATGAAACAGACTACGACCGAAATATNCAATTTCANTTTATGTTAAAAGGTTTTACCGACGTAGGAACCCCGCTTGGANCTGTNCTTGAGGATAGTATATATGGATATTCGGAAGAAGATTTTTAATTTTAATTTNATAATCATAATAATTNTTTCTTTATGNAATNATTCTTATTCAGAANTNNTTGATCAAGCTCTTGTNATTGTTGAAGACGATGTTATNACAGATAGAGAATTTGCTCTAAAAAAACAGTACNTTGTGACTCAATACAGACTATCTGGACANGAGTTTAATGANACCCCTGAATTCAATAATCAACTTCTAAGTCATATGATTGAAATAAAGCTTCAAGAGAATTATGCCAAAAGAATAGGTATCGAAGTGTCAGACGAGATGGTTAATAATGCATTATTAAACATCGCAAGCAGAACAAATAATAATCTCCAAACATTTAAAGAAAAGATAGAAAAGCAAGGCGTTAATTTTAATAACTACCGAAATGAAATTAGAGCCGGTTTATTAACACAAGCCGTAGAACAAAATTTTGTAAGAGCGAATGTAAAAGTTTCTGATAGCGAGATAAATGCTTTTGTTAAAAATAACCCAAATTTCTTAAAAAAAGATACTGAGTTTCTTCTTTCAAATATATTAATTACAAAAAAAACTAATAGAAATAATGAAGAGATTTTAAAAAAAATTAAATCAAAATTTAATCAGGGTGATAAATTTAGTTCTTTAGCAATGAGTTATTCCGAGAGTGGAAATGCTTTAGAAGGTGGTAGCTTAGGTTGGAGAAAAATCTTTGATATACCAGACCTTTTTAAAGAAAGCCTTCAAGATATTCAAATAGGTGGTTTAAAAGTAATTGAAACAGAGGAAAGTTTTCATATAATTTATCTTGAAGATAAAAAAAGTATGGGTGGTCTTAACTTAACAGAATTTCACTCTAGACATATTTTGATTAAAGAATCTGCAATTTTAGGTCCGACTGAAGCTAAAAGTAAGTTGCTTGATATCAGAAATAGAATAATTAATGGAGAGGACTTTTCAACACTAGCTCAAGCTCATTCAGAGGATAAGGTGTCAGCAGCTAATGGGGGAGATTTAGGTTGGACAATGATCGGTGCGTTAGTTCCTGCCTTTGAAAAAAGCTTACTTAAACTTGAAATTAACCAAATTAGTTCGCCTTTTAAAACCGAGTTTGGTTGGCATATTACACAACTTCTAGGTAAAAGAGATTCACATAACTTAGACAAAGTAATGAAAAATGTTGCTAGACAAAAAATAGTCGCTGAAAAAGGTAAAGAAAGTTACAATACTTGGCTTAGTAAATTACGCGGCTCTAGTTATATTCGTTATGTTTTACCAGAATTCAATGACGCGCAAAAAGAGATAGACATCAAGGAAAATTGGGATCCATTTTCATAAATAATGAATAATATAATTGCTATTACTCCAGGTGAACCGTCTGGTATTGGACCAGATATAACGCTGAAGTGCTTGTCAAAAAAAATAAATTCTAGGATTTTTGTTATCTACGATATAGAACATTTACGTTATCGTGCAAAAAAGCTAAATCTAAACTTTAAATTTAAAGAAATAAACATCTATGATGATATTAAAAAATGTGATGGTAAGGTAATATACTGCCAAAATGTAAATTTAGTTAGTCCAGTAAAAATAGGAATACCATGTAAAAATAATTCTTCATTTGTAATCAAATGCTTAAAGACTGCAATAAAAGCCTGCCTAGATAATAGGATATCAGCAATGGTAACTGGACCGGTAGATAAAACTATTATTAACAAATCAGGAGTGAAATTTTCTGGACATACAGAATTTATATCAAAGATCACTGGCGGTAATCCAATAATGATGATTCATTCAAGTAAAAATAGAGTTTGCTTAATGACAACACACATTAGGTTAAAAGATGTATCTAGAAAAATTAGTTATAAAGATATAATTAGTAAAACAAAAGTAATTAATAATGAACTTAAAATAAAATTTAAAATTAAAAAACCAAGGATTTTTATCACTGGCTTAAATCCTCATGCAGGAGAGTCTGGATATCTTGGTAACGAGGAGAATAAAATAATAAAACCGGCAATAGACTCACTTAAGCGCTCAGGCATCGATGTTTACGGTCCCTACCCTGCTGATACTATTTTCCATAAGGGCAAGTGTGATGCAATTGTTTCAATGTACCATGATCAAATATTACCAGTATTAAAAAATATTGAATTTAATGACCTTGTTAACACTACACTTGGTCTTCCAATTACTAGAACATCTGTAGATCATGGAACTGCATATGACTTAGCTGGCACAAAAAAAGCATCTGAAAAAAGTCTCCTCAAAGCAATAAATGTTGCTACAAAAATATCTTAATGAAAAAAACACTTGCAAAAAAAAACCTGGGGCAAAATTTCTTAATTTCAGATCTAGTTATCGACCAAATTATAAAATATTTATCTATTGAAGATAATCAGAATATAATTGAAATTGGACCTGGAAGAGGTGCAATAAGTTTTCACATATTTAACAAAACAAAAAATTATTTTGGAATAGAAAAAGATCAAGATATGTTGAAATATCTTTACCCTAAAATAGATGAAAAAAACATAATATTAGACGATATTTTAAAAATTAATTTTTCGTCCTTGTTTGAGGAAAAATTCAAATTAGTAGGGAATATACCTTATAACATATCATCTAAAATATTAGAAAAGATTGTTGATAACAGAGAAAAATTTATAAGTGTCTATTTAATGATACAAAAAGAAGTTGCAGATAGAATTGTTGCACAAGAAGGGAGAAAAGCCTACGGAAGATTATCTATCTTTATACAGATATTTTTTGAAGTGGAGATTCTTTTTGAAATCCCACCTGAATGTTTTTCACCGAAGCCAAAAGTAGTTTCGTCTTTTATAAAATTAGTACCTAGGAAAGAAATAAGTTACGATATAAAAGATTATGAATCTTTCAGTAATTTTGTGAAGAAAATATTTAATTCTAGAAGAAAAAAAATAGCAAATAATATAAATGTCCCTAAGAAATTTAGTAATCCACTTCTACAAGAAAGAGCTGAAGATTTATCTATTAATAAAATAGTAATGTTGTATAATTTAATTAATAACTATGGATAGTCTTTACAAAGTTGATATTGATGTTTCTACAGAGTTTATCGAAGAAGAGTCAAATTATGATAATGATCGATATTTTTTTGCTTATACAATCAAAATTACCAATTCTGGCAAAGTAAATGTTCAATTAATTTCTAGACATTGGATTGTCTTAGATGCAAATAATAAGCAACAAGAAATTAAAGGTTTAGGGGTAGTAGGTGAACAACCTGTAATAGCCCCAAATTCGAATTTTCAGTATTCGAGTGGAACAATTATTGAAACCCCTGTTGGTACAATGCATGGTACATATCAGATGGTTGCAGATAATGGTTACAAATTTGATGCAACTATTCCAATGTTTTCATTGTCGGTTCCAAAGGTAATAAACTAAAAATGACATCTTATTATGTGGGCGACCTTCACGGGTGTTTTAAACAATTTAAGAACTTAATTAGAATAATAAAGTTTAATCCTAAAACTGACCATCTGTATTTAACTGGAGATCTTGTTAATAAAGGAACACAGTCTCTAGAGTTAATGAATTATTTGTACAGTATTGATAAAAATGTTACGACAGTACTTGGCAACCATGATTTTAATTTGCTAGCTGCATATTTTGACGTGAATCCATGGTCAAAAATACCTCACACAATGCAAAAATTGCTTAATGATAAAAACATTGAAAAATATATTACATGGATAAGAAAAAAATCACTCCTTCATATTAATCATTCGGAAAAAATTATTCTTACACATTCAGGAATGTATCCTGGATGGACTTTGAAAGACGCCATAAAGATGTCAGATCAAGTTTCAAAGAAATTGAAATCAAATCAAATCAAAAATTTTATTAAAACTCTATGGTCTAATGAACCAAGTTCATGGAAAGAAAATTTTACACCTAAAGAAAAAATGATATTTGCTGTAAATGCTTTCACAAGAATGCGATTTTTAAATAAAAATTTATCTTTAAATTTAGATGTCTCTTCTGATGCATTCCACAACGATGATATAAAGCCTTGGTTTAAATATAACAGTAGATTTAAAAATAATTTTAAGATTATCTTTGGACATTGGGCAGCCCTTGGATTTTACAAACATCCTCGAGAAATATTTAATGAAATGTCCAAAACTATGCCTTCCTTAAATAACATTACTTGGGATAGATTAAACAAAGAGAATTCAGTTACATATCCATGCAAATCTCCACAACATCCAGGTGAAGAAATTGTTTTTGGAGATAAGTTTCCAACCTTAGATGGAAAAGGTAAGTTTGTGCCCGCAAGTGTTACTTCGCCTGACGAAATTCCCGATAAAGATTATGAAATGATTTTAACTACAGGTAGGCAATTAGAACATTGGCATACTGGTGCAATGACAAGAAAAGCATCAAACCTAGATGCTATTGAACCTGAACCAACTGTCTCGATTTCTCCCTTGGATATTTTAAAAAATAACTTAAATCCAGGAGATAAAATTAAAGTTTCCACAAGAAGAGGCACAGTAGAGATTAGAGTTAGAAAAGATAAATCTATACCTGCAGGCGTTATATTTATTCCATTTTGTTATAATGAAGCTGCTGCCAATTTATTAACTAACTCAGCCCTTGATCCATATGGAAAAATTCCTGAATTTAAATATTGCGCTGCTAAAATTGAGAAGATATGATCATTCTTAGATATGAAAATTTTAAAAAAATTTGTTGTTTTGTTTTTTTTAATAATATTTCCTTTGACTTCGTGCTCAACTATAAGTGAATTCAATGAAAAAGTTAAAGGTGACGGTGTTCCTTACATACCTGGAATATAAATTAATTAAAACTATTAAC
>NZYO01000019.1 GCA_002702235.1 Gammaproteobacteria bacterium | reverse complement strand
GTTTTATTGAAAAGAATTGATAATAGAGAGTTATATGAAATTAACTGCATTAGAGAAATCAAAAGAATGATTTTTGACTGCAGTCCAAACGGCTGTGAGGTACTTCAATGATAAAAAATTGTGCAAAGTGTTTATTGATAATTATTTTTTCTATTAATTTAATCAGCTGTTCCTCGTTCGAAAAAGTTGAAGATTGGATGAGAAAAAATACCAAAGAATATCAAGAAGAACAAAAAGACGATATTAAAGTTGGTAAAACTCAACTAAAAGAGTTCATGTCCAAAAGTTATTGTAAAAATGGTTCTAGTGCTAAAATTTTAAAGAAAGAAAAAAATGGTGATTTAATTTATTCAGTTAACTGCGTAAGAAATTCTCAAAAGCTTATCGTTACTTGTAATCAAAATGGGTGCCTAAAAAATTAAGGCATACTCCTTTTGCTTTTTAACCACTTTATTACTGGCTCCCATAACTCTCGATCAATATCGGTCATTGCCGGACCCATTTCAAAAATGCCAACCCCCCTGGAAGCTGCTTTAATATAGTTTTGACTGTCCCTAATCATAGTCAAAAATGGGATTTTTTGCTTCGATAAAAAATCGTCAAGCTCCCAATAAATATTAGTGAAATCTCTGCCTTTATTGGCAACCAAAGCAATCTTAGCTTTTTTGTTAACTATTCGTGGATGTTTTTTTAAAGCTTCTATAAATTTAGATGCTGCTTTCATGTCTATAGGTGAAGGAAGTACTGGAACTATGACACTCTGGGCAAGCGTCAAAACTTTGGTTAGGTCTTTCCCAGCAATGCCTGCCGGTGCATCAAAAACTTTCACGTCAGTGTTTCGCTTTATTTTTCCATAATTAAGAGCATTATAAATTCCAATAGGTTTCTTGGCAGAGGACCTAGCCTTAACCCAGTCGGCTGAGCTTTGTTGAGGGTCAAGATCTATTAAAGCAACGCTTTTGCCTTCGTTAGAAAAATAACTGGCGATATTTGTAGCAATAGTAGTTTTACCAGAGCCGCCTTTTGAATTAATTATAAGTATTGTTCTAGTCATTTTTTTATCCTTATGCATTTAATGATAAACTATTTACACAATTTGGTATAGCCTATTGAATTATTTACTAAATTTTGAAAGAAGACATGACAGGTGCATGGTCGGAAGGACGCTCATTTTTTCTTGGCTTTTCATCAATCTCGCTAGTCAAACAAGCTTTTGCCAACTTATCATTTGCTAACATCAAGTCTATTCTTAAGCCACGATTTCTTCTATACGCGCCAGTTCGATAATCCCACCAGGAGTAGAGGTTTGGTTTTTGATCAAAGATCCTGAAACAATCCTTAAAGCCAAGCTGCATAAGATTGCTTAATAATTCCCTTTCTTTATCAGTGCATAAAATTTTGCCACTCCATGATTCTGGGTCATACACATCTTCATCTTTTGGGGCAATATTAAAATCACCAACAATTAAGTAGTTTTCGGCATTTGCTAAATCTTTTTTTATAAATTTGTTAACTTGGTTAAGCCAGTTAATTTTATATTGAAATTTTTGACTAGTTGGATCCTGCCCATTGACTACGTATAAATTAACTATTGTTAAATTATCGTAACGCGCCAATATAAACCTTTTCTCCTCTTCAAACTTTTTCGAGAAGCTTAATAATACTTCATCGGGAGGGTTTTTAGATATAATTGCAACACCATTATAAGTTTTCTGGCCTATAAAAGAGCACTTGTAGCCAGCTTTTTCTAAAACCTCTTTAGGAAAGTCATCATCTATTACTTTAGTTTCTTGCAAGCAAAGAATATCTATTTTGTTTGACAAGAGATACTCCACAACTTGCTCCAACCTTACTCTTAAAGAGTTAACATTCCATGAAGCAATCCTTATCATAAGCCTAAGCTTTTGATTAATGCAGACACGCTTGGCGACCTTCCTTTAAAGTCTCTAAAAAGCTCTTCAGCAGGCTTAGACCCTCCTTTCTCAAGAATGCTTCTCATAAATTTTTTACCAACATGATAGTTTATTTTTCGGCCTGATTTAAAAGACTTGTATGCATCAGCCGATAGAACTTCAGCCCACTTGTAACTGTAATATCCAGCAGCATAACCACCTGCGAATATATGACCAAAGCTGTTTTGAAATTTATTGTATTTTGGAATTTTCATAAATGAAGTTTTTTTTCTAACACTATCAAGAATTTTTTGGGTAACAATTGAGTTTTTACTTTTTTCTAACATGTGCAGCTTAAAGTCAAAAAGAGCAAATTCTATTTGTCTAATATTAAATAGCCCAGTATTAAAATTCTTCGTCTTGATGAGTTTATTAAATAATTGTGTTGGTATCTTCTCACCCGTTTCGTAGTGAAAAGCAAAAGTATCAAGGACTTCTTTTTCCCAACACCAGTTTTCCATAAACTGGCTTGGCAACTCTACCGCGTCCCATTCAACGCCTGAAATTCCAGAGATGCTTGCGAAATCCACTTTTGTAAGCATATGATGCAGCCCATGTCCAAATTCATGAAATAATGTTTCAACATCATAGTGTGTAAATAACGCAGGCTTGTCAGCTGTTGGAGGGGGGGAATTACACGTCATAAAAGCAACTGGGCATTGAATTGAATTGCCCGCTTTTTTTCTTTGTGCACACTCATCCATCCACGCGCCTGACCTCTTGCCAGGCCTAGCATACAAATCTAAATAAAACTTTCCTCTAAGATTATTGCCTTGGTCATATATTTCGTAGAGCTTTACGTCCTTATGCCACACTTTTTTTGTTTTAACTGGGTATATTTTTAAACCATATAGTTTTTTGACCAATGAAAACATGCCGCTTATTACGTTTTCTACTGGAAAATATTTTTTTAACTCGTCTTGATCAACGCCATAGAATTCTTTTTTATATTTTTCAGAAACAAAAGCTAAGTCCCAAGGCTCTAACTTTTTTATTTTTAACTCCTTTTTAGCAAAATTTTCGAGCTCCTTAATTTCTAATTTTGCTTTTGCGTGAGCTTTCAGTCTTATGCTTTCAAGAAAAGACAACACCTCGTCACAGCTTTTTACCATTTTGGTCTCTATTGAATACTCAGCATAATTATTAAACCCCAGTGTTTTTGAGATTTGATGTCTGAGCAACAATATTTCTTCAATAACATCTTCGTTACAATAATTATTAGCTACAGGAAAGTGCTTAGAGGCCCTAGATGAGAAGGCTTTATACATTTCTTTTCTTAAATTGCGACTTTCTGCATTTGTCATAACTGCGTTATAGCAAGGTTGCTCTAGATTAATAACATACCCTTTTGTTTTTGTAAGTTTTGCTCTATCCATGCAAAGCTGAAGATCTATTGCAGACATACCTTTAAGTGGTTTTGAATCTTTAAACGACTTGCTCCACATAGCAGATGAGTCAACTACATTATTTTCAAATTTTGCCTCCAACAATGAAAGTTTTTCTTTAGCTTTAAGAAAGTTAGCTTTTTGCTTGCCTGCCAAATGAACACCTGAAAGCTCAAAATCTCTTATAATGTTTTCTAGCACCTTATTTTTTACAGTCGAGTATTTGCCTTTATTTTCCTCATATAGCTTTTTATATATTTTATAGAGAGCGGAGCTTAAACTAATGTTTCCATAATAATTTGTAAGCAGTTTTAAAGCTTTTTCATGTTTAACTCTTAATTTTTTATTTTGGGTAACTGAATTAAGATGTCTAAGGGGAGCCCATGCTTTAGAGACAATATTATCAGCGTTCTCTATTTTGCCAACCACACTATCCCAAGAGGCTCTCTTTGAATTTAAAACCATGTTGATGGTTTTTTTATGATTTTGAATCGATAATTCAAGAGCATCAAATAGCTCTTTTTCGTTTGCAAGATGGAAGGCTGGCAGCCCTTTATAATTATAGAAAATATTACTCATCAAATATCTAAGTTGGATACCTCTGAAGCTTTCGCCTCAATAAAGTTTCTTCTAGAAGAAACATCATCTCCCATAAGCTGTTCAAAAGTTTCTTCTGCCTCTATGTGATTTTCTTCAAGAACTTTTACTAGAGTTCGTGTCTCGGGGTCCATAGTTGTTTCCCAAAGCTGCTCTGGGTTCATTTCTCCAAGTCCTTTGTATCTTTGAATTGTATAGCCCTTTTTTGCCTGAGAATATAAATTATTGTAAGTCATTGAAAAACTTACTATTTCTTCCTTTTTTTCGTCTTTAATATAGTATGCGCCTTTGCCAAAAAGATCCTTTTCACTCGTTTTAAAATCATAAAAATGCACATATTCATTTGAGGAAAACAAAGAAGCATTTATTGTTGCAGTCTTTGGAATTCCTGAATCATAGAAGTTTATTATAAAAGCCTCTCCTTGCTGATCGATATGCGTGCCTCCATTGTAGTTTTTTGAAATATGCTCCTTNCACTTTTTNACCCATGAAGCAAANTGCTTTTCGCTTGNACCGACATTAATCAAGTTTTGATTTATATAGTCTGCATATGCATCACCATATTTTACTCTAGTACTTGCCATAAAAGCACTTGCCCTATTACACTTCAGAGAGAGATCTTTGAGCGATTTGGCATCAATATTAGTCTTTGACTTTGATGAAGCAAAAACTTTTATGTCCTCGAACACCTCATTAGATATAATTTTTGCAAGCTGGTCATCATCTTTTACATACCTTTCTTTTTTGCCCTTTTTNATCTTATAAAGCGGAGGTTGGGCAATATAAATGTGGCCCTTTTGTATTAACCTCCTCATTTTATTATGGAAGAAAGTTAATAANAGTGTGCATATGTGGGATCCATCAACATCGGCGTCGGTCATAATAATGATTTTATGGTACCTAAGCGTAGCATAGTCGTTATCAGACATTTCTTTAGCACTAATTCCGCAACCTAGTGCTGTTGCAAGAGTAGCAAGTTCTTCAGAGGAGAGTACTTTGTCATCTCTTGTTTTTTGCACATTTATTATCTTACCCTTTAACGGCAATATGGCCTGAGTTTTTCTATCCCTTCCTTGTTTGGCTGAGCCACCGGCTGAATCTCCCTCAACAATAAATATTTCTGACAATGATGGGTCCTTTTCTTGGCAATCGGCAAGCTTTCCTGGCAGCCCTGCTACGTCCATTGCTTTTTTTCTTCTCGTCATCTCTTTTGCTTTGCGGGCAGCTTCTCTTGCTTTTGANGCCTCTAATACCTTAAGCGTTATAGACTTGGCATCCCTTGGATTTTCATCTAANAAGCGNTTAATACATTCAAAGGATATTGAATCCACAACCCCTTTAACCTCCGAGGAAACAAGTTTTGCCTTGGTTTGNGAAGAAAATTTTGGATCGTGCATTTTTATTGAAATGATTGCNGTAAGTCCCTCTCTTGCATCNTCTCCCGAAAAGGTGACCTTGTGTTTTTTAGAAAGATTTTCTTNCTCAATATAGCTGTTCAGAGCTCTGGTAAGGCCGGTTCTAAAGCCAGACATGTGTGTTCCTCCGTCTCCTTGNGGAATATTATTCGTATAAGGGTATACGTTTTCGTTATATGAAGAATTCCACTGAATGGCGACCTCTACTTCTATATTATTTTTGCCGCCTTTTGAATAAACAATGTTCTTATTAATAATTTCTTTTTTTTCGTTTAGTTTCTGAACAAATGCCTGGATGCCCCCTTCATAAAAAAATGTTTCTTTCTTNCCTTCTATTTCGCTTTCCAGGTTGATTTTTATNCCGGAATTAAGAAAAGCAAGCTCTCTTAGCCTTTTTGATAAAATTGCAAAAGAAAACTCCGTTTTTGAAAAAATCTTCTTGCTGGGCAAAAAGGTTACTTGNGTGCCTGTTTTTTTTTGTTTTTTCGCCTTTTTTCAAAGGGGCTTCTGGNACGCCCATGGAGTAGCTTTGTGAGTGTTCATTGCCATCTCTGTAAATTGTTAATTTTAATGCCTCTGAGAGCGCATTCACAACTGACACACCAACGCCGTGCAGACCTCCGGAAACCTTGTAGGAGTTGTCATCAAATTTTCCTCCAGCGTGAAGAACAGTCATAACAACTTCGGCAGCAGATTTTTTAGTCTTTTTATGAATATCAACTGGGATGCCCCTGCCATTGTCAGACACAGTAACCGAATTATCATTGTTAACTGTGACAGATATCACATCACAGTGGCCTGCCAACGCTTCATCTATGGAGTTGTCAACTACCTCAAAAACCATATGGTGAAGTCCGGTACCATCGTCCGTATCTCCAATATACATTCCAGGCCTTTTTCTTACCGCTTCTAAGCCTTCTAGTACCTTTATGCTTGATGAATCATATTTAGCCAAATATCTCTCCATGTTCCACGTGAAACACCGACGCCCCAAAGTCACTCAGAATTTCTGCTAATGAAGAATCAGTTAAGGCCGAAATAAAAACTTGGGATTTTGCATCTAAAAGTTTCTCTAAAACCTTTGCTTGAAGTTCTAGCGTGAGCTCAGATGCAAGTTCGTCAATAATTATTATACTCTTATTGCTGGTTTTTTCATTATAATCTTTGAACTGGGCCATCAATAATGCGCATACTATCAGCTTTTGCTGACCTCTAGATATAATTTTGCATGCATCTGTTTCTCCTAGTTTTAATCTGATATCTGCGCAATGAGGCCCAACAGAAGTAAAACCTTTTTCTAAGTCTCTCTTTAAATTTTTTTCTATAGCGTCAAAAAGAGAGCTTTGATTTAAATCCCAGCCAGGAGAAAAATATAAAGAAATAGCCTTTGAGGAAAGAGGCGTTTCATTGCTTGCATGCGGAAGGAATTCTTCAAAATAATCAAAAAACCCTCTTGTGATGTTTTCGAAATAGGCTTTCCTGCTGCTCGTTATCTTCTCGCCTGAGGCTGCAAGTTTTTCTGTCCATGGAGCAAGATTGCCTTTCTGGCTTTTTAAGGCTTCATTTCTTTGTTTTAAGGTCTTTGTATACTCTGACCACAAATCTCTATAGTTTTGTTCCACGTGAAACAATCCCCAGTCTAAATAAGACCTTCTTTCAGAAGGAGGCCCTTCAATTAGCTGATGGCTGTTAGGGTATATGGACTGAACAGCAATATTCTTTGATACATCTGATTGCTTTTTTGTCTCATTCGAGTTTAGATAAAGTCTCACTTTTGCGTTTTCCCTTTTATATTGTATTTTTATGCCATTATCTAAAATGCCACCTATAGCCATACTGTTTGTGTTTTTTCGCTGAACCTCTGCAATCTTGTTTGATCTGAAAGATCTTCCTCTTGATAAGATATCTATGGACTCTAACAAAGAAGTCTTTCCTGAGCCGTTCTCGCCTACTATTAAATTAATATTTTCTTCTGGCTCTAAAACAGCTTCTTTTATGTTTCTAACATTATTTACGACAATTCTTTTTAAAAACATTCTGCGTCTATAGCCGCATTGGCATAATCACATAGCTGGAATTTTGATCGTTTTCTGGGGTAAGAAGGGCGCTGCTATTAGAGTCCTTCAGGTTAATTTCAGCCATCTCTGTTTTCACGACATTTAAAACATCCAAAAGATAGGCGACATTGAAGCCAACCTCGATAGATGGGCCGTCATATAGACAATCTAGCTCTTCTTGAGCTTCTTCTTTTTCTGGGTTATGAGCAGAAATTTTAACAGTATTGCTTTCGAATAACAGCCTTACGCCTCTAAATCTATCGTTNGAAAGNATAGAAACTCTAGATAANGACTCNTTNAGNTCTTTNNNAGATATCTTGACAGTTTTATCACAATCGNNTGGGATTACTTTTTCGTAACTAGGAAATTTTCCCTCAATTAGTTTAGTGGTCATTTCGATATGGTTTGAGGAAAGGGTAAGGTAATTTGCGCTGAGTTTGCCGCTTATCGTCTCCTCNTCTGATGAATCAGTATGTTTTTGCATTTCCATTACGCCTTTTCTTGGAATTATCGCATTTCTATTATCATCAACATTTGTTGGTGTTGCGTTTGAGGCCTTTGCTAACCTATGGCCATCAGTTGCAACGCCGCATATTTCATTATCTACAATGTTAAAAAACATTCCGTTTAAATAAAATCTCACGTCCTGTTGAGCCATTGCGAAAGCTACTTTCTCAATAACTTCATTAATGCTTTTATTGTTTACTTGAAAATTACAATCCGATTCCTCTGGGTCAATAATAGGGAATGTTCCTCCATCTAATGAAGCAAGTGTGAATTTGCTTTTATTCGCAGATACAACTGACTTACCAGATTGGTCGTAATTAATTGTAATTTTAGTGTTTGAAGGAAGGCCTTTGCAGATATCATAAATTTTTCTTCCAGGAAAAGTGGCGTTTGGTTCAAAGCTTTCCACTGACTCAGGTTCAACAGGTGATACTAATTGAACCTCCATGTCAGAAGCTACAAGTTCATATGTATTGTTTGTCTGACGAAATAATACATATCCAAGAATAGGCATTGTTTGCCTTCTTTCTACGACGCCAATTATTTTTTGTAAACTTTCAAGTAATGCTTCTCTGTTAATTATAATTTTCATATTATATATTTATGTTGTTGTTAGTAGAAGAAAAATCTGTTAATTTGTTAAAAAAAATCAATAAAATCAATAATTTATACTTTAAATAAGTTGTGAATAAAAAAAAGATTGTTGTTGATAATTCATTAAATTTTTATTTTATCAATATCGCTTAACAACTTTATACAATGTTATACACAAAGCTTAAGTTGACAATTCTCTTCTTAATTTAATCAAATCCTCCTTGGTTTTATAATCAGTATTGGCCAATTCATTAATTTTTCTACAAGCGTGGAGAACCGTTGTATGATCTCTGCCTCCAAAGGAATCCCCTATTTCTGGCAAGCTATGTGAGGTAAGTTCTTTGGCTAATGACATAGCTATTTGTCTCGGCCTAGCTAAAGACCGATTTCGCCTTACAGACAGCAAATCTGACAATCGGAGTTTATAATATTCCGCGACCGTCTTCTGTATATTCTCAATAGTAACAAGCTTGTTTTGAAGAGTAATTAAGTCATGTAAGGCTTCTTTTGCAAATTGAATAGTTATCTCAGCACCAGAAAATTCAGCGTTCGCCATGACTCTTCTTAGAGCGCCTTCAAGCTCTCTAATATTTGATTGAATATTCTCAGCAATAAAGAAAGCGACGTCATTTTGTAGATCGACACCACTCAGTGCGGCTGCTTTTTTCTTCAATATAGCCACCCTGGTCTCAAGATCAGGAGGCTCTATAGATTGTGTTAGGCCCCATCCAAACCTAGACTTAAGTCTTTCCTCAAGCCCGGAAACTTCTTTTGGATATCTATCACACGTCAAAATAATTTGAGATTTTCCCTCCATTAATGCGTTAAAAGTGTGAAAAAACTCTTCTTGAGACTTGTCTTTGCCAGCAAAGAACTGGATGTCGTCAATTAACAACGCGTCTGCTGATCTATAATAATTGTTGAATTCTGTTATTTTATTATGTTGAAGGGCTTTAACCATATCAGCAACAAATTTTTCTGAGTGAAGGTATAAAATCTTGGCTGTTTTATTTTTATCTTTTATCACATTGCCTATCGCGTGCATTAAATGAGTTTTTCCTAGGCCCACACCTCCATATATAAAAAAAGGATTAAAGTTTAAGCCAGGATTGTTTGCTACCTGAAGAGCCGCAGCATGAGCAAGTTGGTTTGATTTTCCAACTACAAAATTCTCGAAAGTAAATCCTGATGCAAATTCAGAACTTGAAAAAAATGATGTTGCGTAAATTCTTCCTTTTTCGGTGATTTTTACTATATCTTCTTCTATCTTCTGCGAATTTCCCCCTACTTCAAAAACAAAACCTTTATTTGAGTTTTTTAAAGCTTCTTCTATATGGTCAGATATATTTTGTTTTGCCCAGTCTAAAGCATAGGGGTTTGGTGCAAGAATCTTTAAAACGCCGCCTTCTTCTACAGCTTGAAGAGGCCTTACCCATGTATTATATTGATCTTGATCAATCGATAGGCCAATATTTTGAAGGCATATCTCCCATAAATTATCTAAATTTGGCTGCATAAGGATTATTTTATAGTTATTTTTATATAATATTATACTTATCCACAGAAATTTAAAATTAGTAACCTTGTGTAAAACCTGTGGATATCTTATGTAAATTCTATAGATAAAACTATTTATTGACAAAATGTTTTTCGGGTCGTATTGTCGCTGTTCATAATACGAAAAATACTTTAATTTATTGTAATGAAAAGAACTTATCAACCGAGCAAAATTAAAAGAAAAAGAACACACGGCTTTAGAGCTAGAATGAAGACTAGCGGCGGCAGAGCTGTGATAAATGCTAGAAGGGCAAAAGGAAGGAAAAAGCTTTCAGCCTAGCGCAATGAAAGAAGAGTCCTTTAACACAAAAAAAATGAGGCTCCAAGAGCCAACTGATTTTAAAAAAACTTTTAAAGCTGGAAACAAAATATTTTCAAAATCCTTTCATGTTTATCTTAACCAAAATAATTATTCGTGGGCTAGATTAGGCGTTAACGTGGCCAAGAGAGTTGTCAGTAAGGCCTCGGAAAGAAATAACATTAAGAGAAAAATTCGTGAGAAATTTAGAAGAAGACGTTACAAAAATTATGATATTGTTTTAGTTTTAAAGAAATATGATGTAGATTTAATTAATGAAGAAATTGAATATGTGTTTAAAGAAATTGATAAAAAAACTTAGCCCTGCCAACCTTTTTATTTTTTTAATAAAGGGTTATCAAATATTATTTAGGCCATATGTTGGTCATAATTGCCGATTTACCCCAAGCTGCTCAGATTACTCTTTAGAATCATTTAGGAGGTACGGTTTTATTAAAGGAATGGCTCTAACTATTTCAAGAGTAACTAGATGCCATCCGTGGTCACCTGGAGGAATTGATGAGGTTCCTAAAAAATGAATAATAGATTTCTTCTTTATGCCGCATATGGCCTAGTCGTTTTTATGATCTGGCAACAATGGACAATTGAAAATTCTCCTGTTAGANCTACGGTGCAATCAGAAGAGACTATATCGTCNGAATTGAATGAGGCAAACGATGCTGATATTCCTGAGGCAGGAATAAGCAAGGCTAAAAAAGAAAGAAAAGTTTCANGCAATANCGCAAAGAAGGGGCAATTTTTTAAAATATCNAANTCAANNNTNGAGNTAACNGTAAGNTCCATTGGAGGAGACATTGTTGAAAGNANGCTTTTAAACTTTAGAGAAAAAGCAGAGATTGGAAGCAACCCTATAAGTTTGTTTACGCAAAAAAGAGAAAACTATATTGCGCAATCTGGGTTAATACACGAAAAAGCAGACGATAACAAACAAGTTGCTGGACTAGCTCCTAACCATCACGATGACTTTAAATTACTAAAACTAGCAGACAGATATGTCGAGCTAATATGGCAGGATAAAAGTAAAAAAATAAATGTACTCAAGAAAATAACTTTAAGAGAAGATGATTTTGTTGCTGATATAAGTTATCAGATTTCCAATAATAGCTCCAAAGATTGGGTTGGGCGGGCATATAATCAGTTAAGAAGAAGTAAGCCTACAGAAGGGAGGTCTTGGATCACGCCTTCGTTTTTTGGAGCCGCATATTATGAAGGTGATTCATACAAAAAAGTTTCTTTCGACGAAATATCTGATACTCAAATGGCAGAGCAAATATCTGGTGGCTGGGTTGCCATGATGCAACACTATTTCGTAAGCGCATGGGCAGGAAAAGAAGGGGAAAATAGTCTTTTTTATACAAAAGAAATAAAAGGAAAAAATGGAACAGAGTATTCGATAGGTATGAGATCAGAACCAATTTTTATTGAGCCTAAGCAAACTGCTACTTTCTCAAGAACGTTATTTGTCGGACCAAAGCTTCAAAAAAATCTTGAAAAAGTTTCGCCAGGCTTGGAGTTAACAGTTGACTATGGAATGTTAACGTTTTTATCTAAACCTCTTTTTTGGTTGCTTGATAAAATCTACTCTTTCACTGCTAATTGGGGATGGTCAATTATATTATTAACCATTTTGATAAAAGCTCTTTTTTATAAGCTTTCAGAAACCAGTTATCGTTCCATGGCCAAAATGAAAAAATTCACGCCAAAGATTCAAACACTTAGGGAAAGATATGCAGATGATAGGCAAAAACTTAACCAAGCCATGTTAGAAATGTATAAACAGGAGAAAATTAATCCCTTAGGTGGATGCTGGCCAATCTTAATTCAAATACCGGTTTTCATTGCGCTCTACTGGGTTTTGTTAGAAAGCGTAGAGATGAGACATGCGCCATTTATTTTGTGGATTGATGATTTGTCATCAAAAGATCCTTTTTACGTTTTGCCTTTGTTGATGGGAGTCTCAATGTATATTCAACAGAAGCTTAATCCCACACCTCCAGACCCTGTCCAAGCAAAAGTGATGCAATTTTTACCAATAATTTTTACAGCTTTTTTTGCTTTTTTCCCGTCCGGGTTGGTATTGTATTGGGTTGTAAATAACNTNTTATCTATAGCNCAACAATGGAAGATTGTTAGAACGATTGAGGGNAAGTAAAATAAATCAAAGCACGATAATTAGTCTGGCTACTCCTGGAGGCAAAAGCGCNTTAGCAATNGTTAGATGCTCCGGCCCAAAAGTAAAAGAAATCATNAAGANGTTTTTTCCAACACTAAATAAAAAGTTACCAGAACCTAATAAATCNAAATATTTAGAGATGACNTTGCATNGCAATAATTTAGAAGAAATAATTGATGACGTTGTAATAATATATTATGAAGCCCCTAGGTCATATAGTGGCGAGGACATGCTTGAAATAATTTGTCATGGATCGCCCGTTATTTATGACACCATTATTGATGAGATTTGCAAGCTTGATGGGTGCGAGCATGCAAAGCCAGGCGAATATTCTCTTCGCGCATTTGAAAATGACAAAATCGATTTAATTCAAGCAGAGGCCATTGCGGCTTTAATAAGTTTTGATGATAAAAAATCGGTTCTTTTTGCTAGAGGTTTAATTTCAGGTGAGATGAAAAAAAGCTTAGAAAGTATTGATAAAAATTTACTTAATCTTCGATCCTCAATTGAGAGTTATTTAGATTTCTCCGAAGACGATTTCGAGCCAAGAGATTTAGAAAATATTAGACAAGAGCTTACGATGCTTTTTGAGAAAATCAGAACACATTCTAATATGCTTAAGCAAGGCAAGTTAAGCTGTGATAAGCCAGTAATTGCCGTGATGGGGAGGCCAAACGCTGGTAAATCTAGTATTTCAAACCATTTATGTCATGATGATGCGTCTATAGTCTCGCCCGAGCCAGGAACTACAAGAGATGTTGTCACTTCAAGTATAAGTATTTTAGGTCAGCCTTTTTTGTTGAAAGATACTGCTGGAATTAGAAATTCAAAAAATAAAGTTGAGGAATTGGGGATTCAAAAAAGCATTCAATGTGGTATTTCAGCAGACATAATTCTATATATAATTGATGCATCAATTGGTTTAAATCATGAAGATGACATTGTTCTTCAATCTCTTGAAAGTAAAAAAGAAAATATTATTTATGTAATTAATAAAATAGATTTAGCCCCTAATTTTAAGCCCAAGGATGCATCTAAGAGTATTAAATATATTAAAACTTCTGCAAAACAAAATGAAGGTTTAGATGTTTTGAAAAAAGACATTGTTCGTTTAGCAAATAATTTAAATTCTTCTTCATCTAGATCTATATTTCTCACAAGGCAGATAGATTGCTTTCAAAAAATCATTAGCAACATGCCATCTGAAGATTTGTGTTTGGCTAATTTAGATATTTATGCAGAATGCTTAAGGCGTGCTCATGAAAATATGGGCTATCTTCTAGGGGAACAAGAAAAGGACAGGGTTTTAGGTGAAATTTTTTCAAATTTTTGTATCGGAAAGTAATATAATTCAATTATGAAAAATAATTTTGACGTTATAGTAATTGGTGGAGGGCATGCGGGCACAGAAAGCGCTCTTGCTGCGTCACGATGTGGCGCTAAGACTTTACTTATTACCCAAAAAATATCTTCAATTGGGCAAATGAGCTGCAACCCATCAATTGGAGGTATTGGCAAGGGACACTTGGCCAAGGAAGTTGACGCTTTGGGTGGCATAATGGCAATTTGTGCAGATTTAGCCGGGATCCACTTTAGGACATTAAATAAAAAAAAAGGGCCAGCTGTTTGGGCAACAAGGGCTCAGGCAGATAGAGAGCTTTATAAAAAAGCTATCCAATCTTTTGTTCTAGGTCAGAATAATTTAGAAGTTTTAGAAGACGAAGCTATTGATTTGTTAATAGAGTCGGAAGCGTGTGTTGGCATTAAAACGCTTTCGAACAATATTATTAAATCCAAAAATGTTGTTATAACTGCTGGAACGTTTTTAAACGGAAAAATCTTTATTGGAAACAAGACGATGGATGCGGGGCGGTCAGGCGATAAAGCATCCAAAGCTCTTGCAGATAAAATTAAGTTTCATGGACTTACTACTAGTCGTCTTAAAACAGGAACTCCGCCAAGACTCGATGGCAAAACTATCAATTTTAATGTTCTCACACCCCAGCCAGGTGACGAAATAAGGCCAGTTTTTTCAATATTTAATTCGCAAACGGTCCACCCTAAGCAGATTAATTGTTTTATTGGAAGAACAAACGAGAAAACTCATGAATTAATTGATTATGCTTTAAAGCGCTCACCTTTATTCAATGGGGTAATTACAGGTAAAGGCCCTAGGTATTGCCCTTCTATAGAGGATAAAATNANAAGATTCTCNGAAAAAAATTCTCATCAAATCTTTTTTGAACCTGAAGGCCTTTCTACNGATGTAATNTANCCTAATGGAATATCTACTAGCNTGCCTGAGGAAGATCAATTAAATTTCATTAGGAGTATTGCAGGTTTAGAAAAAGTAGAAATTTTAAAATACGGTTATGCGGTTGAGTATGATTTCATCAACCCTCAAGATTTATATCATTCTTTGGAATCAAAAAACATAAAAAACCTATTTTTAGCTGGGCAAATTAATGGNACAACTGGGTATGAAGAGGCAGCGGCGCAGGGGATATTGGCTGGTATNAATGCAGCACAAAAAGCGCTTGAAAATAAAACATGGGCCCCAGCTAGAGAAAATTCTTATCTGGGGGTTTTAGTTGATGATTTGATAACTCAAGGTGCGCCAGANCCTTATAGAATGTTCACGAGCCGGGCCGAGCACAGACTTTTCTTAAGGGAAGACAATGCTGATGCTAGACTTTCTAAAATTGGCTTTGAAGTTGGATCTCTGTCGAAGGAGAAATATCAAAAAATAGAACAAAAGCTTGAACAATTAAAAAAAGATATGTCCATCCTAAAATCAACTTTCATTCAAGAGAAAAATGAAAAAGTTTGCGTAGGTGATATTTTAAAAAGACCTGAAATGGACTTTCAAAAATTAATAGATCTCAATCCAAGAATAGGCTTAGAAAAAATNCAAACAGGAAAACAATGNTGGATTGAATTTAAGTACTCAGGTTACATATCAAGACAGTCTGAAGAAGTTCAAAGAGCAAAAAGATATAGTTCTTTGAAAATTCCAGTTGATATTGATTATGCAAAAATTAGAGCTCTTTCTAATGAAGCAATTGAAAAACTTTCGAGTGTCAGGCCAACAACTCTTGGACAAGCTTCAAGAATATCTGGCATAACACCGGCAACAATTTCGATCTTAAGAGTTCAATTAAAAGTTCAAAATTCAAAAGCTGTAAATGATTGACGATATTGTTAATGCTAATAGCAAAGCATTTACCTTAATGATTAATTTCCTTCAAAAATGGAATAAAAAAATTAATTTAACATCAATTTCAGACACCAAAGAGATTTTTACNAAGCACATNCATGATAGTNTATCTATTTCTAAATATATTGATGAATCAGAGGTNCTTGATTTAGGAACAGGCGCTGGCTTTCCAGGTATACCACTAGCGATTGCACACCCTGATAAAAGATTCACTTTATTAGATTCAAATAGTAAGAAAATTAATTATCTTGAGCATCTCATTATAGAGCTTGGCCTTTCAAACATTAGCTTAGTTCATTCAAGAATTGAAGATTTAAGCAAAAAATATAAATTCAAAATAGTAGTTTGCAGAGCTTTTGGAACCCTAGAAAATATATATAAAAATTCATGTGAAAATGTTGATTCAGACGGTAAAATGATTTTAATGAAAGGCAAAAAGCCTATTGCAGAGCTTACTCAACTACCAAAAAGTTTAAACATAATGGTTGATAAGCTTGAAATAGGTAGCTTAAACGCTGAAAGACACGTAATAATAATAAAAGGTTTTGGTTAAAAAGTGACAACTGTTCTCTCCGTTTGTAATCAAAAAGGTGGTGTTGGAAAAACAACCACTAGCGTTAATTTAAGTTCTGCTTTGGCAAAAAATAAAAAAAAGATATTACTTGTTGATCTTGATCCTCAAGGAAACGCAACTATGGGCTCAGGAATAAATAAAAACAAATTGAGTTCTACAATTGCTGATTTGCTTTTATCGGAAGTGGAAAGTTTTAGGGATATCCTATTACACAGTGATGAGGGTTATGATTTGCTTCCAGCAAACCAAACATTAACTTATGCAGAGTTAAAACTTCTAGAGGAAAAAGAGAGAGAAAACACTCTTAAGCGCAAACTTAAAGACTGCCTCGGCATTTATGACTTTGTTATTATAGATTGTCCGCCTTCCTTAAATATTTTAACGGTTAATGCTTTGTCATTTAGTAACAAAGTTATTATTCCCGCTCAGTGTGAGTACTATGCTTTAGAGGGGATAGCTTCGCTTGTTGATACAATTGAAAAAATTACTAATTCCGTAAACAGCAAGCTTCAGATTGGGGGAATTTTAAGAACAATGTACGATCCTCGAAATAATTTAGCAAGAGATGTATCAGATGCTTTAAAGAAGCATTTTGGAAAATTAGTCTATAAAACAGTTATACCAAGAAATATTAATTTAGCTGAAGCACCAAGCCACGGAGTTTCTGTAATAAGCTATAATATAGGCTGTAAAGGAGCTCTAGCATATATAGGCTTAGCAGGTGAAATCATCAAAAGAATGAGGAAAGAGAGCTAATGAAAAAAAAATCAGGCTTAGGTCAGAAAGGCGTAGAAGTATTGCTTGGAGCAACTAAATCAAATCAATCATCATTAGAAGTGTCTGATGTAAATGAAATTAATACTTCTTCAATAAAAATTAGCCCTTATCAACCAAGAGCATCCTTTGATTCGAAGACCATTGATTCTTTAGCAGAATCTATAAAGTCACAAGGCGTTATTCAACCACTGTTAGTAAGAAAAATTTCTGAAAAAAACTATGAATTAATTGCGGGCGAGAGAAGGTTAAGAGCAGCAAAAAAAATTGGTTTAAAAAAACTCCCTGCATATGTAAAAGATGTATCTGATGAGACTGCCGCTCTTCATGCACTAATTGAGAATGTTCAAAGAGAAGATTTAAATCCAATTGATGAAGCTATGGCATTAAATAATATTGCTGAAAAATTTAAATTAACTCACGAGAAGCTTTCTTCAATTACTGGCAAGTCAAGAGCTCATGTAACTAATACAATTAGATTGCTTCAGTTAGATGAAAAAATAAAAAAGTTGGTTAAGAACGGAGCAATTGAAATGGGTCATGCAAGAGTATTAATAACCCTTGAAAAAAGTAACCAAATAAATTTAGCCAATGAGATTATTTCTAAAGGACTTTCAGTTAGAGAAGCAGAAAAGCTAGTAAGCTTAAAAAAACCGATAAAAAAGTCAAAAAAAACTCGAAAACCCGATCACATATCATCTCTTGAAGGCGAGTTGTCAGCATTGATTGGGGCAAAAGTTGAGATTATTTTTGATAATAAAACCCATAAAGGAAAATTATCAATAAAATATAGCAGTTTAGAGGTTCTAGACGGGATATTAGAAAAATTAGGATATGTAAAACAATAAATTATTGAAAAATGTGTCCCCAATATAATATACTTCACTAGCGGTAGATTATGATTGTTAGAAAACTTTTGCTTGAAACATCAATAATTTTTTTCATATTCTTGGTTTTTTGGGTATTGTTTGGCCAGAATATTGCTTCTTCTTTCTTAATTGGGGCCCTCATACATGTTTTAGGCATGCTATATAGCTCAGTAATTATGCTTGGAAGTAAAGCTATTTCGGTAAAGGGTGAAGTTAGTAAATTCTATTTAGCAGAGTTTGGCAAATGGGGCGTTGTTGTTACTCTTTTTGTGTTAACTTTTGTATTTATAGATATTCAAAATCCCTTAGTATTTTTTCTAGCTTTTGCGTTTGCTGCTTTATTAACAATGATAACAAATAAGAAGTTTTTATAATTAATAAATATTTGCTATGGCAAGTGGGGATTTAACAGGACCAGAATACATAAAACACCATTTGACTAATCTAACATTTGGTAAGTCAGAGGATGGAGTCTGGAGGTTTGCAGAAACTGCAGCCGAGGCTAAGGAAATGGGGTTTTATGCGATTCATGTGGATTCAATGGCGTGGGCAATTGGCCTTGGCGCCCTCTTTTTATTAATTTTTCGTGTTATTGCTAGTAAAGCCACATCCAACATTCCAACTGGAATGCAAAATGCAATAGAAATGGTTGTGGAATTCATAGAGTCAAATGTAAGAGATTCTTTCAATCACGTAAACAAGTTAGTTGCGCCAATGGCTCTTACTGCTTTTATGTGGATATTGTTAATGAATCTAATGGACTTGGTACCAGTTGATTGGGTCCCAGTCCTATTTAATATAATGGGCGTTGAATACATGAAGATTGTGCCTACAACAGATCCAAACGTTACTATGGGAATGTCGTTGTCGGTCTTTTTTCTTTCCATATATTATGCTTTTAAAAATAAGGGTGCAGGTGGGTTTTTTGGAGAATTAACTCTTCATCCTTTCTCATCAAAAAATATTTTTGTAAAAATTTTATTAATTCCAATAAACCTATTCTTAGAAGGCGTTTCTCTAATCGCGAAACCTGTTTCACATGGATTAAGGCTTTTTGGAAATTTGTACGCAGGAGAAATGATATTTATACTTATCGCGCTATTACCACTCTATGCTCAGTGGACACTCTCAGTACCATGGGCAATATTTCATATTTTGGTAATAGTTTTGCAGGCATTTATATTCATGGTGTTAATGGTAGTTTATTTAAACATGGCACATGATACAGGGGAAGATCACTAAATTTGTTAACAACAATTGAAAAAAGGGGTAATTACTATGGGTGAAGCATCAGGGTTAATTTATATAGCAGGCGCTTTAATGATGGGCTTAGGAGCTTTGGGAGCAGCTATTGGTATTGGAAATTTGGGTGGTAAGTACATGGAAGGTATTGCTAGACAGCCTGAGTTAATTCCAATGCTCAGAACGCAAATGTTTATTGTTTTGGGCTTAGTGGACGCTGTACCAATGATATCGGTTGGTATTGCTTTCTACTTATTATTTGCAGTAGCTTAATTTTTTATAAGGGGATTACTTGAGTGAACATTAATTTAACTCTAATTGGACAAGCTATATCCTTTGCCATTTTTGTTTGGTTTTGTATGAAATATGTTTGGCCACCAATAACATCTGCACTTGAAAAAAGAAAAAAAACTATTGCTGATGGGCTTGCGGCTGCTGAAAAGGGGCAACAATCTTTAGAAAATGCAAAAGTTGAAATCGATAAATTATTATTAGGCGGCAAAGATGAAGCAAAAAATATAATAAGTATGGCAGANAAAAGAGCTGATGATATCGTCGATGAAGCAAACCAAAAGGCAGCACAAGAAAGCTTGAATAAAATTAAAATTGCTGAGCAAGAAATCGAACAACTTGCAAATAAAGTTAAGTCCGATCTTAAGAATGATTTGTCGGCTTTGGTTATCGAGGGAACTCAAAGTATTTTGAAAAAAGAGGTTGATAAAAAAGCACATGACCAAATTATCGAAGATCTTATTAGGAGAATATAATGTCTGAACTTGCTACAGTGGCAAGGCCATATGCTAAAGCACTAATTATGTTCGCAAGAGAAAATAATTCATTAGAATCTTATCAAGAGATGCTAGAAAATTTTTTAGCTCTTATTTCTGAAGAAAGCGTAGTCAAAATGCTNAAAGATGATTCNCTTGATAAAGCAAAAAAAGCTTCGATCTTAAAAGAAGTTGTAGGCTCTTTTGCAGATAAAAATTTTCAAAATTTTGCTGAAACAGTTTTTTTAAACAATCGAGTTCAAGTGATAAACGAAATTAAAACTTTGTACGGTGAATATCTTTCCGAAGAAAAAAATCAGTTAGATGTTCAAATTGAAACTGCTTTTGAACTTGATGAGTCTCAGCAAAGCAGAATAGTGGAGGCTCTTGAAAAAAAATTAAGTAAAAAAATTAACCTNAAACAACATATAAATGAAAAGTTAATTGCTGGNGCAATTATCAAAGCTGATGATTTAGTAATTGANGGCACTGTTGTTGAGAAGTTAAGAAAACTTAAATCTCAAATGAATTAATATATGAGGAAATAAAAATGCAATTAGATTCAACAGAAATAAGTGAGTTAATTAAAAANAAGATTGAGGGCACNGANCTCTCTGCCGAGGCAAGGTCGGAAGGAACAATCGTTGCATTAACTGATGGAATTGTAAGAATACATGGGTTATCNGATGTCATGTCAGGTGAGATGGTGGAATTTCCTAATAATACNTTTGGNATGGCATTAAACCTTGAAAGAGACTCTGTTGGTGCGGTTGTTTTGGGTGATTATCAGCATTTGTCAGAAGGTGATAAAGTAAAATGCACCGGTAAAATATTGCAAGTGCCTGTTGGTGATGANTTAATGGGAAGAGTGGTGAATTCCTTAGGAGAGCCTATTGACGGCAAAGGTGAGATTAATGCAAAAAACTCTTCTCCAATAGAAAAAATTGCTCCTGGTGTTATTGAAAGACAGTCAGTAGATCAACCAGTACAAACTGGCCTAAANTCAATTGATTCTATGGTACCAATTGGCAGAGGGCAAAGAGAATTAATTATTGGTGATAGGCAAACTGGTAAGACNGCTTTAGCCATCGACGCTATCATTAATCAAAAAGGAACAGGAATTAAATGCGTATATGTAGCGATCGGGCAAAAAAATTCATCTGTTTCCAATGTGGTAAAAAAACTTGAAGAACATGGAGCAATGGAGCACACCATTGTTGTAGCTTCAACGGCTTCAGANTCTGCAGCCATGCAATTTATTGCGCCCTACTCTGGGTGCGCAATGGGTGAATATTTTAGAGATNCAGGNCANGATGCATTAATTATATATGATGACTTNAGNAAGCAAGCTGTTGCTTACAGACAAGTTTCGTTGTTGTTGAGAAGACCTCCTGGCAGGGAAGCCTTTCCGGGAGATGTCTTTTANCTTCACTCACGACTTTTAGAGAGAGCCGCAAGAGTAAACNCAGATTACGTCGAAAAAATGACTGAAGGAAAAGTCAAAGGCAAAACTGGTTCNCTNACNGCAATGCCNGTTATTGAAACCCAGGCAGGCGATGTTTCGGCATTTGTGCCAACAAACGTAATTTCCATAACCGATGGACAAATATTTTTAGAAACAAGTTTATTTAACTCTGGNCTAAGGCCTGCAATTAANGCTGGCTTNTCAGTTTCTCGTGTGGGTGGNGCAGCTCAAACTAAGTTAATNAAAAAGCTTGGNGGTGGAATTAGACTTGCTCTAGCTCAATATAGGGAACTTGCTGCTTTCTCACAATTTGCATCTGATTTAGACGATCAAACCAGAAAACAATTAGAACGCGGAGAAAGAGTTATGGANCTGATGAAACAGCCTCAATACTCACCATTAAAAATATCCGAAATGGGTGTAGTTTTGTTTGCTGTGAATGAAGGGTTTTTGGACGAAATAGAAGTTAATAAAGTTAAAGATTTTGAAAAATCTTTACTTAGTTTCGCAAATTCCGAATACAACGAATTCATGAATAATATNGAATCTTCAGGAGATTTTAATGATGAAATTGAAAAAGGATTAAAGGAAATGTTAGATAAATTTGTTTCAACTCAAACTTGGTGATTAAAAGTGGCTGGTGAAAAAGAAATAAAAAATAAAATATCTAGTATTCAAAATACTCAAAAAATTACCAAGGCTATGGAAATGGTTGCTGCGAGTAANATGAAGAAAGCACAAGACAGAATGTCTCANGCAAGACCGTATGCTGAAAAGATCAAAAGTGTTGTAAGCCATATGGCAAGTTCGCATCCAGAATATAAACACCCGTTTTTAATTGAGAGAGAAAATATTAAGAGAGTGGGGATAATTGTAATAAGCACTGATAGAGGGTTATGTGGTGGCTTGAACGTTAATCTCTTTAAAAAATCATTATTAGAGATCAAGAAATTTAATGATAAATCCATCGAAGTTGATGTTTGTACAATTGGTGGAAAGGCTGCAAAGTTTTTTAAAAGAGTNAATGTAAATATTGTTTCTCAGATTGCTCAATTAGGTGACACGCCNGAAATAGCNGAAGTTATCGGNACAATAAAAGTAGTTTTAGATAAATTTATTAATGGAGAAATTGACGCGTTATACATTGCTGAAAATAAATTCATTAATACAATGTCACAGCAACCGGAATTTTCTCAACTATTGCCAACNACNCCTGACACAGATGAAAAGCTNTCTCACCATTGGGATTACATATACGANCCTGATTCNAAAATTGTAATTGANGGNTTAATGACTCGCTATATTGAGTCTATTGTTTTTAAAGGCATTGTTGAAAATGTTGCATGTGAAATGGCTGCTCGTATGGTTGCAATGAAGAGTGCCACTGATAATGCAGGAAGTTTAATAGAAGAGTTACAGCTTATTTATAATAAGGCTAGACAGGCATCAATAACNCAAGAGTTATCAGAGATTGTTGCTGGTGCTGCCGCGGTATAGTTAATTGGAGATAAACTTATGAGTGATGGAAAAATTGTTGAGATAATTGGAGCAGTAGTTGACGTAGAGTTCCCTAAAGACTCTATTCCTCAAGTATTTGACGCGCTAAAAGTTGACGAGGCTAGTTTAACACTAGAGGTTCAACAACAATTAGGTGACGGAATTGTAAGAACAATTGCAATGGGAGCGACAGATGGAGTTAAGCGTGGTTTTGACGTTAAAAATACTGGAGCTCCAATATCAGTTCCGGTTGGGGAGAAAACACTTGGTAGAATCATGAATGTTTTNGGAGATCCGGTAGATCAAAAAGGTCCAGTAGGTAGCGAAAAAACANTGCCAATTCATAGAAAACCCCCTTCTTATGAGGAACAAGCTGGAGGAAATGAATTATTAGAAACTGGGATTAAAGTNATTGANCTCCTCTGTCCCTTTGCCAAAGGAGGAAANGTAGGTTTATTTGGTGGTGCCGGCGTGGGNAAAACTGTAAATATGATGGAGCTTATTAGAAACATTGCTATCGAGCATAGCGGGTATTCAGTATTTGCTGGCGTCGGAGAGAGAACCAGAGAAGGTAATGATTTCTACCATGAAATGAGAGAATCTAACGTACTTGATAAAGTATCGTTAGTTTACGGCCAAATGAATGAACCGCCTGGTAACAGATTAAGAGTTGCATTAACTGGTTTGACTATGGCTGAACATTTTAGGGATGAAGGTCGTGANGTATTGATGTTTATTGATAATATCTATCGTTACACGCTTGCTGGAACNGAAGTGTCTGCCCTACTTGGAAGAATGCCTTCAGCTGTAGGTTATCAGCCTACCCTAGCTGAAGAAATGGGTGCGCTTCAAGAAAGAATTACATCAACACAAAAAGGATCAATTACTTCAATTCAAGCAGTGTATGTTCCTGCTGATGATTTAACCGACCCTTCTCCTGCCACAACCTTTGCTCACTTAGATGCTACTGTTGTATTGTCCAGACAAGTAGCTGAGCTTGGAATATATCCAGCCGTGGATCCACTTGATTCTACAAGCCGTCAATTAGATCCTTTGGTTATTGGAAATGAGCATTATGACGTAGCCAGAAATGTTCAAAATATGCTTCAGAAATATAAAGAGCTAAAAGATATAATTGCNATTCTTGGTATGGATGAATTATCAGAAGAAGATAAGCTTGTTGTTGCTAGAGCAAGAAAAATTCAAAGATTTTTATCACAACCATTTTTTGTTGCTGAAGTTTTCACTGGCAGCCAAGGAAAGTATGTTTCTCTTAAAGAAACAATTAAAGGCTTTAAGGCGATTGCTGATGGAGAATATGACCATCTTCCTGAACAAGCATTTTATATGATTGGGGCCATTGAAGAAGCGGAAGAAAGAGCTAAGGAACTTTAACAGATGTCCACTATGCAATTAAATATAGTAAGCGCTGAATCAGAAATATTTTCGGGTGACGTTAAAAACCTTACCGCAAGNGCAGAAATGGGNGAAGTTGGTATTTATCCTCAGCACACNCCAATGATAAGTCCGCTTAAACCAGGAGAAGTAAAAGTATTATCGGAAAATGATGAAGAGCTAAATTTCTATATCTCTGGAGGTATGTTAGAGGTTCAACCCCATATTGTTACAATTCTTGCCGATACCGCAATGAGAGGACAAGATTTGGATGAAGCTAAAGCTCTTGAAGCAAAAAAAAGAGCAGAGGAAGCTTTAAAAGATCAAAGCGATAAAATAGATTCAGCCAAAGCTCTAGCTGAGTTAGCTCAGGCAGCTGCTCAACTCAAAATGATTGAAAATCTTAGAAAGACNCGTAAATAATCAAATCCTTTTTTTAAATTCCTATTGAACATATAATATACAAATAAGAATAGGTATAAAAAATGAAAACTCACATAATAATATTAGCTGCTGGAAANGGTTTAAGAATGAAAAGCTCTTTACCAAAAGTGCTTCATAAAGTTGGAAACCTTTCTATGCTTGAGCATGTTATAAAAAGTACAAAGTTTCTTAACCCCTCTTCTGTCAATGTTGTAGTGGGNAAAAACTCTAAATTAATTCAAGATTCAATAATTAATGCTGACTTAAATTGGGTAGTGCAAGATAAGCAAATTGGAACTGCAGATGCTGTGAAAATTGCTTTACCAAATATACCAGATGAAGATCACGTTTTAATATTGTATGGAGATACTCCATTGATTGACGAGACACTAATTTCACAATTTTTATCTGAGGGTTCTGATAGTGATTTAAGAGTATTGACTACCACAACAAATAATCCAAAAGGNTATGGAAGAGTCATAAGAGATACAAAAAAGTTAGAATATATTTCAGAAATCATTGAAGAATTAGATGCTTCAGAGGAACAAAAANATATAACTGAATGNAATACTGGCATTATGTATGCTAATGCTAATTTTTTTAAAACGTTTACTTCTCAAATTGAGAACCAAAATGCTAAACAAGAATTTTATCTAACCGACATTGTCAATATTGCAAATCAAAACAATAAAAAAGTTTTTGGTTTTCATACACACGATTTTGAAAAGGTAAGCGGCATCAATGATAAATTTCAGTTAGCGCAAGCAGAAAAATATTTCCAGACATTGCAAAGAAAGAAACTTTTGTCCAATGGAGCAACCTTGCTTGATATGGATTCAATTTTCATTCGAGGAGAAGTTGATATTCAAAAAGATGTTACCTTTGATGCGAATGTAATTATAGAGGGCAAAGTTATAATAGGTGAAAATGTTCAAATTCAATCNAATGTAAAATTAAGAAATGTTGTAATTGCAAGTGACACAGTAATTAAATCAAATACTATTGTAGAAGACTCAGAGATAGGAACCAATTGTAGAGTTGGCCCATATGCCCGAATCAGGCCAAACTCTTGTTTAGACAGCGATGTGACAGTTGGTAACTTTGTCGAAGTAAAATCTTCTACCATTGGGAAAAATTCTAAAGCAAGCCATTTGTCCTATATTGGTGATTCAGAAATAGGCAAAGAAGTTAATGTAGGTGCAGGAACTATTACTTGTAATTATGATGGTGTGAACAAGCATAAAACAGTTATTAAAGACAATGTTTTCATTGGATCTGATTCACAATTAGTTGCACCTATAACAATAGAAGAAGGAGTCACTATTGCTGCTGGCTCTACAATTACTGAAGGGAATTATAAAGATAGTTTAATAATTGGAAGAGCAAGACAAGTTGTAAAAAAAGATTGGAAGAGGCCAAAATAAATGTGTGGCATTGTAGCTTCGGTATCCAATAAAGACGTAGTTAATAATCTCATTAGTGGCCTCCATAAATTAGAATACAGGGGCTACGATTCATCAGGTATAGCAACATTAAATAATAATAAAATTTCGTTAATTAAAGCATCAGGAAAAGTAGAAACCCTTGAGAAAAGTATTAACGGAAATTGTAAAGGGCAAATTGGAATTGCACATACAAGGTGGGCAACGCATGGTGAGCCATCAGAAAAAAATGCTCATCCACATCAAGTTGATAATATTGTAATTGTTCATAATGGTATTATCGAAAACTATGAAAGTTTAAAGGAAAATTTTTCAGACTTAAAATCTGATACGGATTCAGAAATCATCGCTCACCTAATACAAAAAAAACTGAGTGAAAAAAATAATCTACTAGAAGCCGTGTTAGCCGTATCACAAAAATTACAAGGTACTTATGCTTTAGCTGTATTAGACAAGAATAACCCTAAAGAAATTGCGTTTGCAAAAAAAGGAAGTCCATTAATTATTGGTATTGGTNAAAATGAAAACTTTTTAGCNTCTGATACTCATGCATTAATAGAACATACAAAAGATTTTATTTATTTAGAAGATGGGGACCACGGAAAAATTTTTGAGTCAGGGTATTTCATTTGCGATCCTTCAGGTAAGGAATTATCTCGTGAGGTTATGCAGTCAAAATTAAGCCTTCAATCAACTGAAATAGGTGAATATAGCCACTTCATGCAAAAAGAAATATATGAGCAGCCAGATGCTATTTTAGAGGCTTTTCAAGGAAGAATAGTTGAAGGAAAAGTACCAATTGAAATGCTAGGCCCAAATGCCTTAGCAATCTTAAAAAGTGTTAAGTTTGTTCAAATTGTGGCATGTGGTACAAGTTATCATGCTGCACTTATAATGAAACACTGGTTAGACAAGCTTGCAGGCATACCTTCTCATGCAGAAGTTGCCAGTGAATTCAGATACCGTCAACATGCCGTTCAAGATGACACATTGTTTATTACAATTTCACAATCCGGCGAGACTGCCGACACTTTAGCGGCATTAAAAGAAATTAAAAAAGACCCACGATACATCAGTACTTTATGTGTATGCAATGTTCCTGAGAGCTCTTTATCTAGAGAGTCGGATGTAACAGTATTTACAAATGCGGGTGCTGAAATTGGGGTTGCCTCAACTAAAGCATTTACTTCCCAACTCACCACTTTAATGCTCATTGTAATTGCTCTTGGTAAAAATTTTCTCATTGACGAAAAACTCGAAAAAGAACTTTGTTCCCAACTGCAATCTTTACCAGAAAAAGTAAAAGCTATATTAAAACTTGATTCACAAATTGCAGAGTTAGCAAAAAAATTCTCTGATAAAGAGCACGCTCTTTTCTTAGGAAGAGGTTCGCACTTCCCAATTGCTAGAGAAGGAGCTTTAAAGTTAAAAGAAATATCATATATTCACGCGGAAGCATACCCAGCAG
>NZYO01000018.1 GCA_002702235.1 Gammaproteobacteria bacterium | reverse complement strand
CCTTTTAACATAATNNTCCTGAAATTTTNGCNTAAACATNTTACACCANAGNANNTAATTNATNAGNTGNCTTTCATANAGTTTGTCNTTCATNTATNCCTNNATTNGTTCCNTGNCCNAAAAANGATATTTCGTTTATCACAATATCTCTTAAATATTGAAAGTGACGAGGATANTTCAGTTTTGANAANTAATAAGCCACAAATTGCTGACCATTGTCTGGCCCAAAACAAGGTGAAAAACTTTTACCCTGTATTTCTAAATATTTTTTGGTATAAATGGCAGTTGTATCAGGCGCATAACCACATTCATCTAAGGTTCCATAGTTTCTATTTTTGTATACTGATGTTCTTAGGCGAAAAATATTATCGGGATATTGACTCTTATACTTTAGTAACTTTGTATCCCAACCTGTTTGCTTAACTTTCATTTCATCAGAGATATTTAAAACGAAATAAGATTTCTTTGATGAAACTTTATATAAAAAATTTACCCATTGCCAAAGGTCTATATATCCTCTTCCTTTTGGAGAAGAAAGCACCAGGATATTTGTTTTCAATTTTGAATGTTTTTTTAAGTAATCTTTTACAAAGCTATCGTTATCATTATCAATTTTAATACAAAATTGTAATTTTTCAGGATTTTTGGTTTTTTTTACAAAGTTTTCAATGCAACTATAGGACTGGTCTATGCTATTTGTATTAAAGATTATACTTATTAATGAGTTACAGTAATCNGATTTTACACAAGGATCATCATAAAGGTAGTCATTAAACTTTTTATCATTAAAAGCCTTAACATATTTCACACAATTNTCATNAGGATTGACNTNATAATTTAANTCNTATTTATCCTTAAAATTATTTTTCATATGATTTTTTATANAACTGAATTGTTTCAGNGATATCCCCCATATACACNATCTCACCNTTNTTTAAAAAAATGCCCACATTNCATATATCTTTGAGAAGTGNCAAATCATGTGATGCAAAAATTAAAATAGATGAAGCATCCATGATTTCAAGAATTTTTTTCTGACTTTTTTTTGAAAATTCAATATCTCCTGTAGAAAAAAATTCATCCATTAAGAGTATGTTTGGATTTGTGGCTACAGCTGATGAAAAGGCTAATCTTGCTTGCATACCTTGTGAGTAAATTCTTAACGGTAAATCAAGAAAATCATTCAAACCCGTAAACTCTGAAATATTNGGAATCATGTCTTGTGTAGTTTTATAATCAGCTCCTCTNATAATATTTGATAATATNATNTTTTCATATCCTGTCGCATCAGGTTCTAAGCCAAAACCCATGTCNAGCATACAACTGACTTCGCCNTTTTTTTCAAAAANNCCTGAAGTCGGAGCATAAATACCTGCAATGAGTTTTAAAAGAGTAGTCTTGCCAGAACCATTAGCACCCATTAAAGCAACTCTATCTCCATCTTTAATATTTAGGTTAATGGATTTAAGTGCTTGTATTATTTTTACCCCGTCTTTATTGATGATTGATCTTGTGTCATTAAAAGTCCGGGTATAGTTTTTAATNGCATTTCTAAAGGATAAAGATCTTGAATCATATATTGGAAAATCAAGACAAACTTCGTTTAACTTTATATTACATTCCATATCTAAATCCAAAAAATAATCCTGTTTCTTTTTTTATGATATAAAATTATGAAGATAACAAGATTTATTATTGTGATAAAAATCATTCCAAGCCAAATATATATATCAAAACTTAATCCAATTAGATCATTTCTAATTACACTTANGAAATAAGTAAATGGATTAAAATAAATAAAATAAGAAAACTCGCCAAGCATCTCTGGTTTCCANANAACNGGGGTAAGCAGAAGCATTGGTGGCATTAATGCTTTCACGGTCGGATCTATATCTTTGAAGCGTGCTGCCAATATACCGAGTATTGAACTGAGAAAAATAAAGTTTAGAAATACTAGTAAAATACCAATTGGCATCGTTAATACAGTCCTTATATTAAAATCAGTTTGAACGAAAAGGCATATAATAATAATTAACGGAATATGATGCATAAACACCAGCAAGTTTAAAAAACATTTTCTAAATACATAAAATAATGGGGGGTTAGGATATGATTTGATAAGCCTTGCAGACTCTTTAAAAAAAATTTCAGGTGACTCAGAGATCTGATTACTTATATAAATCCATATTATGAAGCCTGAAAATAAATATGAGAGATATTCCTTCCAGTCAAGATTGAAGATTGTACTCCATAACATACACATCAATCCAGCGGAGATAGCCATACCGATAACGACCCACCATGGTCCTAAGAAAGCTCTTCTATATTTTAATTTCAGATCAAAATATCCTAAAAAAGCCCATAGGTTTACTTTTTTTAAAATACTAAAAAAATCATTTAAAGCTATATTATTGTGAAACATTATGATTTGATTATTGTCAAAAGTTAGTTCGCCAATTGAATTTTGGATATATTATTCATTAGGACTTATTCTATCAAAAAAATATTAAAACTTACTTTTTTTTTATATAATTGCGATTAATGGAAAATATTATAAATTTCAAAAAAATAAGTGAAATATTCATATATTTAACCTTTTTCTCGCTTCTAATATCAACCGCAGCAGCAAATGTCGCTATTTTAATTGCAATCACGTTTGGTTTAATATCTTTANTTNACAATCATGAGTTCACTAACTATTTTCTTAAAAATAAAATTTCAATAATAGCTTTAAGTTTATTTATTATATTATTTATTTCTCTTTTTTACTCTGTTGCTAACCAAGACGAAGCTCTATCGTTACTTAAAAAATACGCTAAGTTTCTTTACATACCAATACTTATGTATATATTCAAAGACAATTTGGTTAGAACAAGAATGATTGATTTTTTCATTATAAGTGGCGTTCTAATTCTACTTTTATCTTATTTGAAATACTTAGATCTCTTTAATCCATCACAAATTACAAGCTTTTTGAATATTGAGTATCAAGATAAGTTAAGAGATGGCGTGACTATTTTTCAACATAGCATAATTCATGGCGTTTTATTTTCTTTTTTTAGTTTTATGGTGTTTAAAAAAGGCCAAATCACTAATAATAATTTGTATTATATTTTGTCATTTCTAGGATTCTTTAATGTGTTATTTATGAATAATTCAAGGACAGGTTATTTAATTGCAATTACATTAATACTATTAATTATCATAAGTTTTTTAAAAAGAAATGAGATAAAAAAAATGTTGTTAGCAATAGCACTTTTTTCGTTTTCTCTTTTCTTTGCAGGCAAGGATGTTTTTACTGAAAGACTTAATCTTGCTAATAATGATTTACATTCGATACAAGAAAATAAATTTTCTTCCTCAACAGGATATAGGTATGTATGGCTTTTACATGGTTTAGAGTCATTTCAAAATAATTTATTACTAGGAACTGGTGTAGGATCTTATAAGCCAACACTTAAAATGTATTTAGATAATAATAATCTTCCTTATGAAGAGTTTCTTACGCAAAATCCTCATAACGAATTTATTAGTATTGGTGTTCAAACAGGTTTNATTGGATTAACAATATTTTTACTTTTGTTATTATTTTTATTTATTAAGTGTAGAAAAAGTACCACTTCTTTGGCTATATTTTTTATAATTTTTATATCCTCATGCTTTAATTCATTATTTTACGATAACATTTTAGGATTATTTGGAATTATACTAATATGCTTATCAATGGCAGATAAAAAGATCTAAATATCAAGTTTTCTTTGATGAAAAATATTTTCGTTTCTACCAGGCCCAGTTGATATAATTTCAATAGGAATTTCNAGATACTCCTCAATCGAATTNATGTAAGTTTGTGCTTCTAGAGGTAATTTTTTGAATTCCTCAATGCCATTTGTCTTACATTTCCATCCCGCAAATTTTNTGTAGCCNTCTTTCTCTCCAAANAATACTTGAATCTCTTCAAGTGTATCTAGAACATCTAGCTTTGTAATACATATTCCATCAAAGCCATTTGTTTTAGCAATTTTTTTTAAAGTATATAAGTCAAGCCATCCACACCTTCTTGCTCTTCCNGTGGTTGCACCAAATTCATGTCCACGGGAAGATAAAGTTTCTCCAGTTTCGTCAAAAAGTTCTGTGGGAAATGGCCCTTCACCAACTCTTGTGGTATAAGCTTTCACAATGCCTAAAACATAATCTAAGTTTTTATGAGATACTCCTGTGCCTGTGAGTATTCCCCCAACTGTTGTGCTAGAAGATGTAACAAAAGGATATGTGCCATGATCAATATCAAGCATACTTCCCTGAGCACCTTCAAAAATTATCTTTTTATCACTATCAATCAGTTCTTGAATGTAATCAGTAGTATTGCAAACATTTTTCTTATACCTTTCAAATAGATTCAATAAACCGTCTAATACCTCCGATGGATTAAGCTCACTTACCCCAAAATAGTTTTTAAGTAAAAAATTATGATACTCACATATTGCATCAATTTTTTCTTTTGCTTTAGTTGCATCAAATAAATCACCTAACTTAATTCCTCTTCTAGATATCTTGTCTTCATATGCAGGACCAATACCTCTNCCGGTTGTGCCAATTTTGTTTTTACCNCTTTTTTNTTCTTTGGCTTTATCAAGCGCNATATGATTTGGAAGAATTAGCGAGCAATTTTCAGATATAAAAATTTTTTCAAGGCAGTTTGGTAATGATGNCTTTAGTCCCTCAACCTCATTATGAAAAGCTTCAAGTGATAGCACTACTCCATTACCAATTATGCAATCAACATTTTTATGAAGAATACCAGACGGAATTAGATGGAGTATAGTAGTTTTGTCATTAACTACTAGTGTATGGCCGGCGTTATGACCTCCTTGAAATCTTACTACAGCATCACAGTTTTCTGTAAGGAGATCAACAATCTTACCTTTTCCCTCATCACCCCACTGTGATCCAAGCACTACTATATTTTTCATTAAATTTCCTTTAACTCCCATTTATTGTTTACGCAAACTAATTCCCTATTGCAACAGTCTTTATAAGCATTTTTATTATTAGAGTTAACATAGATGACAATGTTACCAGACTGCCTTAATTCATTAATTGCTTTAATCTGATTTTGATCCTCAGTTATCTCTGTCATCACGTATAATCCATCAAAACTATTCGGCTCACCAATAAGCTCTTTTATATTAAGAGTAAAACCTATACCTTTAATATCATTAATAATTTTATCGTAACGGCCTCCAAGAGCTACTGGACGAGAACTTGTTCCTAGGTATGCGGAAAATATAATATCTTTTTCATAATCAAAGCCCTTGGCTTCACTTAAATCATACTTAATTTCAACATCNGGACAAGAAGCTGAAACTAATTTATAAACTTGCTGGAGATAATTAATTTTGTTGATTACATCCTCGCCAAAGCGAATTAAAACTTCTTTATCTTTTTCAATGTTGACAAAATTTCCGTGCATTTTTGGCAAGGCTAAAAGTGCCTGATGTAAATCTTTTTCTAAATCCATAGTGTTTAAAAAGTCTTTAAGAGCGTTTTGAGATTTTATCTTTATTAAATCAATAAGTTTGTTTTGGTCATCTTTTGAGAAATCTATCTTACTTAATANACTGTTAAATATTCCAATATTACCTATATCAAGATAAATTTGTTCTTTTGAAATATCTTTTAAAATTCTACATAACAGTATAATTATTTCTGAATCACTTTGTAATGAACTGTCGCCTAAAAGTTCAGCGCCAACTTGGATTGGAATTCTGCTTTCGCCAGATTCATTTATTCTTGTTCTAAGAACATTATCAATGTAATAGAATCTGCATATTTCGCTATTCTTGTAATAAGTATCATAAATTCTAGTAATTTGTGGAGTAATATCAGTCCTGATGCCCATTTGTTTGCCTGATATTTGATCAGTTACCTTGAAAGTCTGAATATCCAAATCATTACTAGAGCTAAATATTAGGGTATCTGTAAACTCAATTAAAGGCGTTATCACTGGTTGAAAACCAAAAGATTGAAATGTACTGTTTAAAACCTCTCTTTTTTGCTCTAACCATAAAGCACGGTCAGTTAAAAGGTCCTCAACCCCATCAGGTAATATCCAATTATTTTGTGGCATTTTTATATGATACTACTGATCGCCTTTAAAATACTTAAAAAATTCTGAATCTGGTTCAACGACTAATACATCGTTTTTACCTTGGAACGTTTGAATGTATGCATTCAAACTTCTTGTAAAGGAGTAAAACTCTGGGTCTTTATTGTAAGCATTAGCATATATTTTTGCAGACTTTGCGTCACCAAGACCTCTTTCCGTTTCGGCTTTTTTATAGGCTTCAGCAATGATTACGGTTCTTTTTTTATCAGCTTCAGCTCTAATTTTTTCTGCCATTTCTTGGCCCCTGGCTCTGAAATCTTTTGCTGTTCTACTTCTTTCAGCTCTCATTCTCTCATAAACAGAATCACTTACCTGGGTTGGTAGTTCAATTCTACTTATTCGAACATCAACAAGCTTAATACCAAGTTGATCAGCTAGTGCCTGAGATTTTACTTCTAGCGTGCTCATTATTTCATCTCGTTCACCAGATATGGCTTGTTGAATGGTTCTAATACCAAACTGGTTCTTGAGTTCATCTTTAACAATTTGAGTTATTCTAGCTTCAGCTCTAGCCCTGTCACCAAGAGAAGCTTTATAGTATCTTTTAACGTCTTGGATTTTCCATTTTACAAAAAAATCAACTTCAACNTTCTTTTTTTCGCTAGTTAAAAATCTTTCTGGTTGTGCATCCATAGTTAAAATTCTTGCATCAAATTTTCTAACATTATTAATGAAAGGTATCATAAGNTGTAATCCAGGTTTTAAGTCATCTCTTTTAATTTCACCCAGTTGAAAAACCATTGCTCTTTCTGTCTCTTTAACAAAAAAAACGGTGCTCCATAGAATGGCAATAATGCCAACTAAAACAATAATAAGAGTTTTTTGTGTCATCATCTTCCCTCCCTTATCGATGAATTACTATTATTATCACTTCCTCTATTTAGAATTTCATCAACTCTACTGTCTTTATTTTCTTCGTCAGAGTCTTGCTGTTGTAAAATTTTATCTAAAGGTAAAAACATCATGTTATTACTTCCTTTTGCATCAAGCATAATCTTTGAACTTTTTGACATTACAGACTCTACTGCTTGGAGGTAAAGGCGTTTGCGAGTCACCTCAGGGGCACGCTTGTATTCATATAAAAGCTTTTCAAATCTTGTAGCCTCGCCTTCAGCATTCGCTATAACTTTTTCTTTATATGCAAGTGCATCTTGAATCATTCGAGCTGCCTCACCTCTGGCAACAGGTAGCACTTCATTGGCATAGGCTTCAGCTTCGTTTTTAAACCTTTCCATATCCTCTCTTGCTTTGGTTGCATCATCAAAAGCAGCTTGAACGGGATCTGGTGGCTGGGAATCTTGAAGGTTAACTGTTGTAAGTTCAATTCCTGACTGATAACTATCTAATATAACTTGCATTAATTCTTCTGTCTTACTTGAAATTTCAACTCTTCCCTCTTTTAAAATATAATCCATTTTATTTTTTCCAACAACATCTCTAATNGCGGAATCTAAAACTCCGCATATAGTACTTCTGCTGCCAAATCGACAAGTTCTGTCACCTGGAATATCAGGAAATTCAATATTAAATAAGTAGTCTTCAGCATTTTTAATTCTGTATTGTACGGAAAACGCTAGCTCAACTATATTTTCATCTTGAGTTAACATGGTGGTTCGTTTTTCGACACTTCTTATGCCAGTAACATCAACGTTTTCAACTNTTTCTATTGGGTAAGGCAGATGCCATCCAGGCCCCGGCATTGTTGTTCTTTGGTATTCACCAAATCTTAAAATTACNCCTCTTTCGTTCTCACTTATTATGTAGAAACCTGAGCCAAGCCATACAATTGATAAAATAATTAGTATAAATGATATACCTTTTTTACCACCACTGTTGCCTCCAGATGGGGAGCTTTTTTTTGATCCAAATCCTTTGAAACCAGCTAGAAGCTTGTTCAAAACATCATCAAGATCAGGTGGTGACTGCTTTTCTCTACCCCAAGGGTCTTTNTTATTATTTCCGCCAGGTTCATTCCAAGCCATTCTCATATCTCCGTTTATTAATTGCTATATATTATGCTGATTTAACNAAACTATCAAAGTTTTCGTCATTAATNTCATGTCTACAATATTTAATGCTGTTGATTCTTAGAAATTCAAGGTAATTATTCTGTGCAATAATAGTCATTTTCACCTCTCCATTGTTAGTGAAGCGATCCTCNATTACCGTACAATCTTTGTATACTGAATTTCTAAAATTATATTGGTTTGGTTTAAGGACAATATCAACTAATTCCTCAAATTCAAGAGTAAATTTTGACAAATAATTTTTCAAATTTAACAATGTTGCATCATTAATCGTAGAAATTAAAAATGAATTTTTATCAAGATTATCTATTTTATTAGATATAAGGTCTGACTTATTATAGACGTGTATTTGCTTAATATCCTTTGCACCAATATTTTCTAAAACCTTATTAACATGGAAAATATAATCTTTATATTTTGGGTCGCTAATATCAATAACATGTATCAAAAGATCACTTTGGGTGGCTTCAACCAAAGAAGACTCAAATGACTTTATCAGACCTACCGGTAAATCTCTAATAAATCCAACTGTATCTGATAAAATTGCATCTCTACCAAAAGAGAAATTTATCTTTCGGTGCATAGGATCTAAAGTAGCGAATAGCTCATTTGCTGCTTTAGCTGATGAATTGGTTAACTTATTAAATAATGATGTTTTTCCAGCGTTCGTATATCCTACTAAACATATTCTTGGAATTCCCATTTTTATTCTTCTATTTCTGCCAAGCTCTCTTTGGTTTGAAACTTTGCAAAGTTTGTTAGATATTAATTTTATTCTTTTTCCAATTAATCGTCTATCGGTCTCAAGCTGAGTTTCACCAGGACCTCTTAAACCTATACCACCTTTTTGCCTTTCCAAGTGGCTCCAGCCTCTCACTAATCTTGTTGAAAGGTACTGAAGTTGAGCTAATTCAACTTGGAGTTTGCCTTCATGGGATTGGGCTCTTTGAGCAAAAATATCGAGTATTAGGCCGGTTCGGTCTAGTACTCTGCATTGAAATAAATTTTCTAAATTTCTCTCCTGACTAGGGCTTAATTCATTATTAAAGATCACTAAATCTATTTTATTTTTTTTTACGACCTTTTGTATTTGTTCTATTGCGCCTTTTCCAAGAAAATAATTTGAATATATTATTTTTTGATTAAAAGAGAATGATGAATGTATGGAGACACCAGCAGAAGAACACAAGCTATGAAATTCTTCATCATCATCATTGACAAATCTCTGAGTGCTTTGATTAATGAGTATACTATTTGGCTTGCACTCTTTAGATTTCAGCAAATCCTTTCCTTAAACTTATTCATCTGCATTTTCAAATTTTACCATTTTAGAAGGCACAATAGTAGAAATTGCATGCTTGTACACCATTTGATTAACAGTATTCTTTAAAACAACTACATACTGATCGAAAGAATCGACTTGGCCTTGAAGCTTAATGCCACTAACAAGATAAATTGATACTGGTTGTTTACTTTTCCTTAGTGCATTTAAAAATGGCTCTTGCAAAGTTTGGTTTTTTGACATTTGTCTCTCCATATTTTTATTATTAATCTTCCATAAATGCATTTATCCTAGATATTATTCTATCAGAATCTTTATTATTATGTATTAATAATCCGTTCATATGCTTTAGCCATGTATTTTGTCTCTTAGCAAACTGTCTTGTAGCTATTTTTGTCTTCTCTATTGCATCATTTAAGGGCGTGTATCCTAAAAGATGATCTTTTGCATCTGTATATCCAATAGAATTTAGCGGTGAAATATCATTACCAAATTTCTCCATAACTTCCTGTGTTTCGTCTATTAAGCCAGCTTTATACATATCTAAAACTCTGATATTAATTCTCTTTATTAATGAATCTCTTGATTCTTCATTTATGCAAATCTTTAGGAAATTTAACTTATTATTCTTTGGTTTGTCATAAATGAAACTGCTTGGCTTAATATTATATTTCATGCATATATTTAGAAATCTGAAAATTCTCTGTTTATCTGAGGGTTTGATATTTTTTGCTATTTTAGGATCAAGTTCTTCTAATTTTTTATGCAAATATATTAACCCATGCTCTTTAAAATCTTTTTCTATCAAAATTGATGTATCTGAATCGCTAGCTGGAAGATTGTTTAAGCCATTATTAAATAAAGTATTGAAATACATCATTGTTCCNCCAACTANAATTGGTACTTTTTTTTTATTTATCGCAGTNTTAATTTCTTNTAATACATCATTATAAAATGAAGCAACATTATATTTTTCGTCTGGATTTAAAATATTAACTAACTTATGGGGGAACTTTTTTAAAACGTCTATTGAAGGTTTTGCAGAGCCAATATTTAAATTCCTGTATACCATTATAGAATCAACACTTATAATTTGAGCCTCTAGGTTTTTAGCTACTTCTAATGCTAGGTCAGTTTTACCTGCTGCAGTAGGGCCTAATATAGCTACAACTTTGTTCATAATTTATGATGTTACCTGATTTCTTAAATAATATGGCTTAGCGATTTTGGTTTCTTTTACGTTTTGTATTTTAAATTCAAGCAAATCTTTTAAATCAAAATCCTCTTTAAAAATTGTTTTTTTATTGGAAAATTGGAAGCAATTATTATGAAGAAAATCACCTAATAATCTGCTAATTAATTCATCTTGCTCTAATTTAGTTAACAGTTCTGTATTTTGAATTAATTCATTTTTTCTCTTCTGATTAAAGATATCTTCAGGACTTTCGAAAATTGTAAAGTAAGTTTCACTCATTTTAGCATCGATGCCAACTCCAAATGGAAATTTAATATTTTTTTTTAAAGCTGAAACTGCATATAAATCAAAAGTTGTAAATTGGTATATGGGAATTTTTAAAACGAATGAGATAGCATTAATACAAGCAATTCCAACTCTTAAGCTTGTAAACATTCCTGGACCTGAATTAATATATAAAGATCTTATATCTTTTTTTGAAACTCCTGCGTCTTTTAATGTTGCGTCAATCATATGAAGAATTTTTTTTGACTGGCTTACTTTTGCATTTAATGAATTTAAATAAATATTTTTGGATGATTTAACAGCTATTTGAATATTATTAGAATGTGTTGATACTGCTAAAATCATTTATTTTTTATAAGAACGTTTGCAAAAACTGCTATACCCTCTGACCTTCCAATAAAACCCATGCCATCGTTTGTTTTTGATTTAAAATTTATTTTATTTCTTTCAATATGTAAAAGAGAGCTAAGTGATTCCTCAATCTTAGCAGCATATGGCTTAAGCTTTGGTTCTTCTGTGATGACACATATATCAATATTTATAATATGATATTTTTTTATCTTTTCTAATATTTCAGATAAGATCACGCTTCCAGAAATACCTTTATCTTTTTCGCTTCCTTGAAAGTAACTTCCAAGATCTCCAAGTCCTGCTGCTCCCAATAGAGCGTCCGATAATGCATGAATAATTAAGTCTCCGTCAGAATGGGCTTCGATAGATTGGTAATGATCTATTTTTACTCCACCTAAAATTATAAAATTACCTTCTTTAAATTTATGTGAATCAAATCCAAAGCCAATTTTATACATTACTTCTCCTGCCTAATATCAATTTTATTTGTAACTTTAATATTTTT
>NZYO01000017.1 GCA_002702235.1 Gammaproteobacteria bacterium | reverse complement strand
AATTTTACACATGAGATCGCCAATTTGTGAAGATCTGACCGATTTCACACCTTTGCCTTTGAGTCTAAAGACTTTTCCGTTTTGCGTTCCAGCAGGAATAAAAATATTAAGTTTGTTACCGGATAAACTAGGAACTTCGATTTCAGAGCCAAGAGCTGCCTGAATAAAGGATATAGGAATCTCGCAATGAAGATTTGTACCGTCCCTATAAAACATTTCATGATTTAAAGTTTTAACACGTATAAACAAATCCCCTTTAGGTCCTCCATTTAGTCCAGCTTCCCCTTTTCCTGCGACTCTTATTCTATCTCCAATATCAACGCCTGCTGGTATATTCACAGAAATAGATTGCTTTTTATTTACTACACCACTTCCTCTACATACGCCGCATGGATTAGATATAATTTTTCCTTTTCCGTTACATGTTGGGCAAGTCTGTTGAATTGAAAAAAAACCTTGCTGCATCCTAACCTGTCCTGCACCGTTACAAGTAGGACAGGTTTTCAAATCAGAACCTGGCTCAGCACCAGTGCCACCGCAATGATCACAAGTATCTTGAATGGATATGTTAATATTCTTTTCACATCCAAAGGCTGCTTCTTCTAAAGTTAAAGAAAGTGAATATTCTAAATCAGCTCCTTTATAAGTTTGGCTTGAATTCCCTCTTTGATTTCCAAAAATGTCTCCAAAAATATCTTCAAAAACATCATTAAAGCCCCCTGAAAAACCTTGAGAGCCATATGAGCTCGAAGGTCCACCAGAGTTAAAATCTGTAGTACCAAATTGATCATACATAGATTTTTTTTGCGGATCAGACAGTACATCAAATGCTTCTTTAACTTCTTTGAATTTTTTTTCAGACTCTTTATCCCCTGCATTTCTGTCAGGATGATATTTCATTGCCTTTTTTTTAAAAGCTTTTTTTATATCTGAAGCGGAAGCATCTTTTGATATTCCAAGAGTTTCATAATAATTCATTATTTTATGATAATTTATTTTTTATCATCATTCACCTCTTTGTAGTCAGCATCAACTACATCGTCATCTTTGTTTTGATTAGAGTTAGGTGCAGAATCTTCATTACTTGAACTATCTTTTTGCTCCTCTTGGACTTTTGCATACATCATTTCAGCAAGTTTTCCTGAAGCATCTGTAAGTTCCTTAGTGGCAGCTTCTATAGAGTCCTTATCGTCGTTTTTTAGGACTTCTTCCAGCTTAGATATTTTATCCTTAATATTAGCCTGCTCTTCAGCACTCACTTTGTCGCCAAGCTCGTCTAAAGATTTGTTTGTTGCATGAATAAGTGTATCGGCTGTGTTTTTAACAGTAACAAGTTCCTGAAATTTCTTATCCTCTTCTGCATGAAGCTCAGCATCTTTAACCATTTTATCAATTTCTTCGTCCGATAACCCGCTTGAAGATTTAATTGTAATAGATTGAGCTTTGCCTGTTGCTTTGTCTTTAGCAGCAACATTTAAAATACCGTTCGCATCTATATCAAATTCAACTTCAATTTGGGGTATACCTCTTGGAGCTGGGGGAATATCAGAAAGATTAAACTGGCCAAGGGATTTATTTCCAGAAGCTTGATCTCTCTCTCCCTGAAGAATATGAACAGTTACAGCAGTTTGATTATCCTCAGCTGTAGAAAAAACTTGAGAATATTTAGTTGGAATTGTAGTGTTCTTATCGATAAGTTTGGTCATTACACCACCTAAAGTTTCAATACCAAGAGACAATGGTGTTACATCTAATAAAAGAACATCAGTCACATCTCCAGCAAGAACACCGCCCTGAATTGCAGCGCCAGCAGCAACGGCTTCATCTGGATTAACGTCTTTTCTTGGTTCTTTACCAAAGAAATTTTTAACTGCATCTTGTACTTGAGGCATTCTTGTTTGCCCACCAACTAAAATAATATCATTAATTTCTGACTTAGCGATCTTCGCATCTTTTAATGCTATTTCAACGGGAGAAAGTGTTTTTTTCACCAAATCTTCTACCATAGCTTCAAAAGCAGCCCTTGTAATTTTAATATTTAGATGTTTTGGTCCGCTAGCATCTGCAGTAATGTAAGGTATGTTTACTTCAGTCTGTTGGCTAGAGGATAACTCTATTTTTGCTTTTTCACTTGCATCTTTTAATCTTTGAAGAGCAAGTGGATCAGAAGTTAAATCAAAATTTTGGTCTTTTTTAAATTCGCTTACTAAATGATCTATAAGGCGTTTATCAAAGTCCTCACCACCAAGTTGAGTGTCACCATTTGTTGAAAGAACTTCAACTTGACTCTCACCATCAACTTCAGAAATATCTATCACTGATACATCAAATGTACCTCCGCCTAAATCATATACAACAATTTTTCTATCACCTTTTTGCTTATCTAATCCGTAAGCTACAGCTGCAGCTGTTGGTTCATTTATAATTCTTTTAACATCAAGGCCAGCAATTTTTCCTGCATCCTTTGTTGCTTGTCGCTGAGAGTCATTAAAATAAGCTGGAACTGTAATAACTGCTTCTGTAACTTTTGTGCCTAAATAATCCTCTGCAGTTTTTTTCATCTTCATAAGAACTTTTGCCGAAATTTCTGGAGGGGCCATTTTTTTTTCATCAACTTTAACCCAAATATCTCCATTGTCAGCTTCAACTACTTCGTATGGTAAAGTTGAAACATCTTCGCTTACACCTGAATCTTTGAATTTTCTACCTATAAATCTCTTGATGGCATAAAGTGTCTTATTTGGATTAGTTACGGATTGTCTTTTAGCTGATTGACCAACTAAAGTCTCAGAATCTGTATAAGCGACGACACTAGGNGTNGTTCTGTCGCCCTCACTATTTTCAATTATTTTTGGCCTATCACCTTCCATGACAGAAACACATGAATTTGTTGTGCCAAGATCTATTCCTATAATTTTACCCATTTTAAATCCTCAAATTAATTAACAATATGNTATATATNTAATCTAAANAACGTATTTCAAGTTTTTTTTATGATTTTTTTTTAGAAACTACAACTAATGCGGGNCTGAGTAACTTATTNGGTANNTTAAAGCCTTTTTGAATTACTTTAAGGACTTTGTTTTCTTCAATNTCAGANTCTTCNGTAGAGATAGCTTGATGGAATTCTGGNTCAAAGTCNTCNTNTNTTGGGTTGATTTCAGTTATTGAAAGCCTATCAAACATNTCTTTAGTGGANTTTAATANAAGATTATTNCCCTCAATCATATCCTCTAANGAGCATTTCTTTTCTTNAGCNAGCANAGANGCCGCTTCTAAGCTATCNATTATAAGAAGTAANTTNGAAGAAAGTTGTTCAACTGATTGAACATAAGCATTTTGAACTTCTTTNATAGANCTTTTTCTAATATTATCAATTTCAGCCTGTGCTCTNAGCAAACTATCTTTAAGANCACTAATTTCATCCTCTTGTTTGGTTGNNGTACTTTTAAGATCAGGTTCAGTCGNCTTTTCTGCATCAATTTNNGAANCATTTGGCTCATCGTTAGTTTTGCCTTCATTNATATCATTGTCAGACATATAAAAACTCCTATAAATAANCNAATNNAATTTATGGTGATAATATTTATGATTTCAAGGCCTCTGACAAAAGTTTTGCTGTTACATCAACAATTGGAATAACTCTATCATAAGCCATTCGTGTTGGTCCAACTACACCTAAAACTCCAACNGAGTTATCGTCAAAAGTGTACGGTGCTGTTATAACACTACAATCATCAAAAACATTATAGCCGGATTCACTTCCTATAAATACTTTTATTCCATTCTCAGTGATACTTTGATCTAGTAATGAAAGTATATTTTTTTTGTCATTAAAGGCATCGAAAATAGTTTTAAGCTTTTCAACATCAGATAGGTCATCAAACTGCATTAAATTAGTTTGACCTGCAACAAATAGATTAGGATTTTTTTTACTCTCTGAATTTACGAAAATTTCTTTTCCCATATTTATAGCAGANAACATAATCTCATTNACACTCTNTCTCATTTCTTCNAATTCAGANATTATAATATTTTTAATTTCTTCTTTTGACTTACCAGATANCATTGAATTTAAGTAATTTGCGGCTTTTTCTAAATCACTATTNGAAAAATCTTTTGATGTGTTTAAAATCTTATTTTCAANTTGGTTATCAGAAGATATTAAAATTGCTAAAACTTTATTTTTATTTACTCNTACAAAATCAATTTGCCTTATATGTAGATTTTCTTTTGNCGGTANATANACTACTCCAGCTAATTGTGTAATATTTGAAAGCATTTCGTTTGTATTTTTTAGTAACTCTTCTTGATTTACATCTTTTACATTGTTAATTTTAATTTTGCTTAGAATTGAGTCATTAACAGGTTGAAAATTTACCATCGTATCAATAAATAGTCGAAACCCTTTTGTGGTTGGAATTCTACCTGCTGATGTATGAGGCGAATATATAAGACCCATTTCCTCTAAATCTGTAAAAACATTCCTAATGGTTGCAGAGCTTAAATTTACAGACTTAATTTTAGATAATTTTGATGATCCGACAGGCTGTCCATCACATATAAAACTTTCAACCAAGCTTTTTAAAAGTGTCTCTTCTCTTTTTGAGAGATTGTTTTGATTACTCATTTTTAAATTTACTATTTATAAAAGTTGAATTTATATGATAATGTTACGATATAGGGGGGATTATGTCGACATTTAAGAAAATAGGTGTTATTGCTAAAAAAGACGATGATTCTGTCTTAGATTCGCTAAAAATAGTTATAAAATTCTTAGAAAATAAACAAATAGATTATTTTTTAGATGAAAACTCAGCAAGTTTGCTCAAAAAAAACGAGTTTTTTAGCATCAATGATATATGTAATAAAGTNGACTTTGGTATAGTAATTGGNGGTGATGGTACTCTACTAAATGCAGCGCAATATTTTGCAAATTCAAATATTCCTATNTGNGGNATCAATAGAGGTCGGTTNGGATTNCTAGCTGATATTTCTCCAAAAGATATTGAAAANCAACTTTCANTTATTTTTTCTAAAAANTATATAAANGACACAAGATTTAGTTTATCAGCTGCATTNTTTGAAGGTGANAAACTTATAAGTGANAATATAGCCTTTAATGACGTAGTTATTCATAGCACAAATGCTATAAGGATGATTACAATAGACATTAGTATAAATTCTAATGAAGTTTACAGAATAAACGCAGACGGAATAGTTGTATCTACTCCTACGGGATCAACTGCATACGCTCTTTCAGGGGGCGGCCCAATTTTACAGCCAACCTTGGAGGCTATGNTGCTAGTACCTATATGTCCTCATATTTTGAGTAACAGGCCAATAGTTATAGACGTTAATAGCGAGGTTGAAATAAAACTTTGCAAAAGTTCACATACGGACGCATATATATCTTACGATGGACAAATAAACACGCCTTTTAAAATAGATAATTTAGTTTCTATAAATAAAAGTGAGATAAAACTAAATTTAATTCAACCTCCCGATCATAACTATTTATCTATTCTCAGAGAAAAATTAGGATGGGGCACAAAACCTTAGATGATTATCAAGTATGATATTATTACAGGCAATAGATCTTGGTGGAAAAATTTAAAATATAGAAAAGAGGCTGTGCTAAAACTATTAACTTTGAGAAAAAAAGGATACAGNNTNAAAAGTANTATAAGAAATACTAATAATTCAGTAAATACTAATATTTATACTACTTATAAATTTTATGTAAAAANAAATGCTTCAAAGTATTAATATTAAAAAATTCGCATTATTTAGTAATACCGAAGTAAATTTCAANGATGGTATGACTGCACTCAGTGGAGANACTGGGGCTGGNAAATCAATTATANTAGACGCAATTGGTCTNTTGATGGGAAGAAAAAATATCAGAAAAATTAAAGAAGATGATATAGAAATGTCNTGCTGTTTCGAATTAAAAAACCAACAAATAAAATCTATTCTGCATCAAAATGAGTTTATACGTGATGGTGAAAATACTTGCATCATTAGACTTAAAATCGTTAATAATACATCCAAACACTACATTAATGATATTCAGGTAACGAAAACAAAACTTAACGAAATAGGAAGTTTTTTAATTGATATATATGGTCAGAATGAAAATAGATTTATCCTTAAGAACGAAGTTCAANTAAATAAGCTCGACTCATATAGTAAAAATCTGGATGATATTAAATTATTAAATGATATTTATAACGAAATAATAGATATCAAAAGAAAAATAGATAATATGAGTAAAGGTGGGTTAAATTATGAAGAACATATTGAGATTTTAGAGGAAGAAATAAAGGAGATTTCAAATTATTTAATCACAAAAGATGAGTTTGATAATATTTTAAGAGAAATTAAAGTTTTAAGTAACTCTGAAGAAACGCTTAAAAATGTTAATGAATGCTATGAAAAACTTTATAACAATGAGAGTTTTAACATCTACTCAGAGCTGTCAAATGTTTCTAATACTATAAGTGATATAAGTGACATTGATCATAAAATAAGAAACTTAGCAGATCAAATTAATAACTCTCTCGATGAAATAAAAGACATATCTAAGGAAATACAACATTATCGAGATAGTATAGAAATTAATCCTGAAAAATTAAACTCCTTAAATTTAAAAATAACAGAATTAAATGAAATATTTAGAAAATATAAAACAAATGAAAGTGAAATTATAAAACTTCACTCTAATAAAACAAAGGAGCTTGAAGATTTATTATCTAATAAAAAAGATGTTGCAAAGCTTAATGAAAAGTACGCAAAACTTATGAAAAAATATCATCCTTTAGCAAAAAACATTAGTAAAATAAGATCAATCTCAGCAAAAAATTTTGAGAACGATATTGTTAATCAATTATCAAAATTGAATATGGATGGTTGTGAATTTAAAATTAAAATTGATACTGATTGTAATATTGTTTCAGCAACTGGCTATGATAATGTAAATTTTTTGATTAAGACTAATAAAAAAACACAACTTCTGCCAATAAAAGATATCGCTTCAGGTGGTGAGTTATCTAGAATTAGTTTGGTTATACAATTACTAGCAAGAAATAATAATGATAGCGAGACAATGATATTTGATGAAGTAGATACTGGTATAGGTGGCGCAACTTCAGAGGTTATAGGAATGTTTTTATCAAAGCTTTCCAAAAATGCTCAAGTATTTTGTGTTACACACCAAGCGCAAATTGCTGGTAAAGCAGCTAATCATTTTTTAATAGAAAAAAATAACAACCTTGCTGAGGTGAAAATAACTGAGCTAAGTATGGACGAAAGAATTAATGAAATTGCGAGAATGATAGGTGGAGTTGATGTAACTAATAAAACTCTAGAATATGCAAACGAAATACTGTCTAAATGAAAAATTATTCATCTTCAAATTCACCATATAAAACTAATGAGTGATCTTGTATTTTAAATTTATATTTTTTTGCTACTAGTTTTTGTCTTTTCTCTATATCTTCATCATAAAACTCAACAACTTTTCCAGTCTTGATAGATACCATATGGTCATGATGCTCAGTATTGTTTAGCTCAAAAACAGATTGGGTTGAGTCATTATCAAAGTGGTGGCGAAGCACAATATTAGCGTGCTCAAATTGAGTTAACACTCTATAAACAGTTGCTAGGCTAATAATTTCACCGTCACTAATTAATTCTTGATACAGCTCTTCAGCTGACCAATGTCTTTTATCTGAACTTTCTAGTTTAGTTAAAATCTTTACTCTTGGAAGTGTGATTTTTAGACCAGCATTTTTTATATCAGATTTATTCATAAATGTTCCTTATATTTATAATAACATGATAAAATAAATTTATGAAAATTAAAGTATTAATAAGTTTTTTTGCTATCTATTTATTATCTGGCTGTCANCTACTTCCTGAAAATGCTAGANTGCAAGTTTATAGGGTAGCGGTACAACAAGGAAATGTTGTAGATATAGAAAATATAAAAAAACTTNAAGAAGGAATGACAGAAGAGCAAGTAACATACTTATTAGGTCAGCCAATAACGCAAAATATATTTAATAAATCAAGATGGGACTATGTGTATTATTTGAAACACCATCCAAATGAGACAAAGCTTGAAATGCTGAGTATATTTTTTAAAGAAAAAAAAATAGTAAGTATGAAAAAAATAATCGACAAGAAGAATATGATGTTTGATTTAAGTAATAAAAGCTTTAATGAACCTGAATACTCTAATGAAAGTAAAGTAAATATTATAAAAGACGAGGATATAAAAATTGAGGCAGAGAAAGAAAATATAGCTGAATANCAAAAAACTAAATATTTTTATTTTTTATATTTTTTTTCCTTTTGTCGTTTGTAGAATAATTGAACTTATCGTAAATCTCAATTCTGTCAAAGTTCTTAAGTTTAACATCAAAATCCTTTATTATTTCTCCAAAAATCCCAACATTAAGATTATCTAAATCTAAAAAATTAAATCTNTTATTTTTTTTAATTAACANAATTANTTCCNGCACTGTCATACCATTTAAATAATTAAAAAATTCTTGAGTTATAGAGTTTTCTTTTGATATATAGATTACTTCTATGAAATCTTTATATTTTGCTTTATCTTTTGCACTCATTTATNAANGCTTCAATAAGAATNTTGGCAATTTTTTGCATGGATTTATCAAGTATGGTATCTATTAGTGGATTTGTGACGCTGTAATCTAATGTAAAATTAATATTTGTACTGTCCTTAATTTGTTTGAAATCAAAAGAGCCTTCAAGATTTTTAAACGGGCCCTCANTTAGTACCATATTAATATTTTCATTATGTTTTGAACTATTATTGGTAGTGAAAGTTACATCAAAACCTTTTAAGTTAAACTTTAGAGTACCTTTGATTGTACCATCAGAATTTTCTGTAATAAATGAGTCATTACAATATGGAACAAAGTTTTTATAATTTTCAACTGTATTTATAATCTTAAATACTTTATTTATATCTTCAAGAATAATTACTTCTTTTTTTATTTTCATTAAAATATTTTCAACCCAATAGCATTTAACATTATTACCAATACTGCTAGTGGAGCGANAAATTTAATAGAAATAAACCAAATGAAACTTAAAANATTTTCTCCTATTAAGCGATCGTTTTTTAAAGTATTTCTTGATATACACCATCCTACAATNACTGATATCAATATACCTCCNATAGGAAGAAGTANATTTGAAGTTAAATAATCAATAAACTCAAAGATTGTTAAACCAAATATTTTTACATTTGATCCAATATTAAATGAAACTATAGTTCCAAAACCTAGAACCCACGAGGTAGAAATAGAAATAAAGGAAGCTCTGATTCTTGAGATATTATATTTCGACATTAAATAGGTTATAAATGGTTCAATTAAAGAAATTGCAGAAGTCCAAGCAGCAAATAAAAGTAATACAAAAAACATCGTTCCAAAAAGCTGTCCTCCTGGCATGCTTGCAAATGCCACAGTAAGGGTTTGAAAAATTAATCCTGGACCTTGGCTCATTTCTAAACCACTGCTTAAAACTATTGGGAAAATTGCTAATCCTGCAAGAAGTGCCACTAAAGTATCTAAGGAAGCAATTATAAATGTTGTTTTGGCAACTGATATATTTTCTGGCATATAAGANCCATACACTAATAAAGCTCCCATTCCTAAACTTAAACTAAAAAAAGCTTGACCCATAGCTATTAATACTGTGTTCCACGTGACAATTTCAAAATTAGGGTAAAGCATAAATTTTAAACCCTGTAAAAAATTTGCTTCAATAGCTGAGTATATTACAAGAGCAAAAAGCATAATTAGTAATGCGGGCATCAATCTTAAAACTGCAGTTTCAATTCCTGATCTTACACCTTTTGCAACTATGAAACCTGTAATTAAGCAAAATATTGTATGCCATGACAATAATCTTTCAGGATCTGAAATTAAATTATTGAATATATTTGCTGCATCATTAACATCGATATTGTTTAATACTCCCGANGCGGTTCTAATAGTATAAGCCATNGTCCATCCAGCAATAACACTATAATAAGAAAGAATAAGAAGCCCTGCTATAATTCCAATAAAGCCAATAATTTTCCAATTTTTACTTACGTTTTCTGATCTTGAAATATTAATCAGAGATTTAACTGGATTTGATTTACCTTTTTTGCCCAAATAAACTTCACTTATCATAATTGGTAGAGCAATAGCGACAACACAGAGAATATAGATTATGACAAATGCTCCACCACCGTTCTCACCAGTGATATATGGAAATTTCCAAATGTTTCCAAGTCCAACAGCAGAACCGGCTGCAGCTAATATAAAAGCTGTTTTAGAGGACCACTCATCTCTGCTGGAAGATATATTGTTCAATGACATTTAGAAAAAAAATACTCCTATGATAAAATTTTACAATGAAGAGTGTACATAAAGCTACTGAAAAATCAATTTGCTCAAATAAAAGAGCAAGGTTTGACTATGCTCTTTCTGAAAAAGTTGAATGCGGTATTGTTTTAACTGGTTGGGAAGTGAAAAGTATTAGATCATCTCGTGTTCAAATCAATGAAGCATATGTAAAAATAATTAATAATGAAGCTTTTTTAATTGGCTCAAATATTTCCCCTTTAAGCTACTCATCTACTGAAGATAATATAAAACTTAGCTCAAGAACTAGAAAACTTCTAATTCATAAAAAAGAAATTTTTCATTTACATGAAAAAATTAAAAAAGATGGTTTTACCCTAGTTCCTATAAGTTTATATTGGAAAGAAAATAAAATTAAATTACTAATTGGATTAGGAAAAGGAAAAAAGAAGTACGATAAGAGACAAGCTCTTAAAGAAAAAGATTGGAAACTTCAGAAAGAAAGATTAGCAAAAAAAAGGTATTGATTAATCTCTGGTACAAGTATAAGAAACAGTTTCTACATCAATTTGAGATTTTACACCATCAACGCACTCACTGTAACTACTAAAACTTCCTAGTTCACCACTTCCATCATTCATCATTGCGACCCAGCTTTCAGCACCATGGTAAAATTTTAAATAGCCCCAAAAACCTATGACTAATAATACGATCACTGCTGTAATTTTATCCATTATTCTCCTCCGACTTCATTATTATTTTGTAACCAAGAACATCCAGATTTCGACTCGTTATTAATGTTTTCACAAAAGTCAATGTGTTCTCTTATTTCTTCTTCCTCCGCATATTGTACAAGAAAATTACCATTATTGGAGTTATTTTTTTTAATTAGACTTTCTTCTTTTTTATTTTGCGAATTTACAAAAGATAGAGAGGTTTGACCACCAGTCATCAATAAGTAAACATCTGCAAGTAAATTAGCATCTAACAAAGCTCCATGATAATCTCTTGAAGAATTATCAACATTAAATCTTTTGCATAAAGCGTCTAGACTGTTTTTTTGGCCTGGAAATAATTTTCTAGCAAATGTAAGACTATCGAAAATTTTACAATATCGCTCTATATCAAATTTAGGATCAAAAGCGGAAAACTCGCTGTTAATGAATCCAGTATCAAAAGGGGCATTGTGAATAATTAATTCGGCTTCATTTATATAAGAGTAAAATTCATCTTTTATGTCCTCAAAAAGAGGTTTGTCTTTTAAGAAATCATTGGTGATTCCATGAACACTTATAGCTCCCTCATCAATTTTTCTACATGGATTTACATAAGTATGAAAATTATTATTTGTAATTTTTCTATCGATGATTTCTACACAACCAATTTCAATTATTTTATGCCCCCTGGAATAATCTAGGCCAGTTGTTTCAGTATCAAGAACTATTTGCCTCATTTAATTCATTTCCTTTATTGCAATATTAGCAAGTTCATCTGCTCTCTCATTATAAAAGTCACCATTGTGCGCTTTTACCCATCTCCATGATATATTATATATATTATTGAATTTATCAATTTCTTCCCACAATTCTTTATTTTTAATAATTTTCTTTGACGAATTTAACCAATTATTTTTTTTCCAATTATGGATCCAGTTAGTAATTCCGTTCTTTAAATACATTGAATCAGTATAAATTTCTATATCCCCTTCACCATCGACAGTTCTCAAAGCCATTATAGATGCAAGAAGTTCCATTTTATTATTAGTAGTATTTTTAGAATATCCTTTAATTTCTTTGACCTCATCATTACATATAATGACAGCACCCCATCCACCATTTCCAGGATTACCTTTACATGCACCATCAGTGTAGATTTTAATTTTATTCATGGGATTTATTAGCAATCGGTTTTGCAAACCTTCCCTTTATTATATTTCCACTTTTCTTCCATATCTTCATATCAATATATCTAAGGTTTTCTTTTTTGGCATGAAAGATGTTGATACAACCTAAAAAGTTAAACCTACTCAGTACATTTTCAAGACGCAAAACAAAATTAATAACTTTTTTATTTTTAATATCAAATGGAGGAATTTTAATTAGAAAATCAAGTTTAACCATCTTATACGAAAGAAGATTTAACCAATCTTTTATTCTTGTATATCCAATAATTCTTTTTTTCCAGAAAAAAGATTTTATAGCTAAAAATTTAAAAACGAGAAGTAAACTATACATATTGAAGCTTATTAATATTATTTCACCATCATCTTTAAGAATCCTATCTACTTCTCTAAAAACGTTATGAGGATTTTTACAAAAATCGATTGAGTGAAATAATATTACTGTATCGATTGAATTATCTTCAAAAGGTAATTTATAAATACTACTACTTAAATCATACCTATTGTTATTATGAATAAAGAATATGTTTTTTGAAGTAAATATGTTTTTAAGCGATTTAAGAAAATTATCACAACCGTGAATAATTATTTTTTGATTATAATCAACTCTAATAGAGTTACTTAGATAGTTAATTATTTTATTTAATGTAAACTTACCTATCTTACTTTTATACCAATTGTTAATTTCATTATTTGAGAATATCATTTATATTTGTGGTACAGAATCTAATAGTTTTTTTGTATAAGAATGTTTTGGTGTATAAAGTATATCAGATGTTTTTCCATCCTCAACAATTTCTCCTTCTTTTAAAACAGAAACCGTATCTGCAAAATTTGAAACTAAGTTAAGGTCATGTGAAATAAATATTAGTGACATATGATTTTCATTTTTAATTTTATAAAGAAGGTCTAAAACCTGTTTTTGAACAGTTACATCTAATGAGGAAGTTGGTTCATCACAAATTAAAACTTCTGGATCAAGTATTAGCGATCTAGCGATCGCTATCCTTTGTCTCTGACCACCTGAAAATTCATGTGGGTACCTTGATAGACAATCTTTATCCAAATCTACCTTATCAAGAACGTTACATGTTTTTATGTATACTTCATCCTTATTTAGTTCAGGTGCTAAATAAACCAACCCCTCTCCCAATATTTTGCCTATTCTCATTCTCGGATTGAGTGAGGAGAAAGGATCTTGAAAAACCATTTGATATTTTTTTCGTAANAGTCTTGAATNATTGGCTCCTAATGAATTTGCTTCATATCCTAATATTTTTATACTTCCAGAGGTAATACTTTCTAAGCCCATAATAGTCCTGGCAATAGTAGATTTACCTGAGCCAGACTCACCAACGATTGCATGTATTTGATTTTTCATTACTTTAAAAGAGACATTATTTACAGCTTTAAAGTATTTTTTAGGTTCAAATAACTTTGTTTTTTTTAGTGGAAAATCGACATGAAGTTTTGACACATTTACTGACACATCTCCTTTTATACTATCTATTTCATTGTACTTTCTCATTTTAGACGAGCTAAGTAATGCTTTACTATAATTATTATCAGGAGAAGTAAAAAAAATATTTTTTTCCTTANTCTCAACAATTCTTCCATCTTTCATTACAATAATTTTATTTGCAATTGATGATGCTACGGCTAAATCATGTGTGATAAATAATATTGACATATGAAGTTTCTTATTAAGTTCTTTTAANAGTTCTAAAACCTGTTTTTGTATAGTTACATCAAGCGAGGTTGTTGGCTCGTCAGCAATCAATAAATCTGGCTTACATGCAATAGCGATTGCTATCATTACTCTTTGCCGCATTCCACCCGAAAGCTGATGTGGGAATGAATTCATGACTCTATCATAATCGTTAATTCCAACTGAAATAAGAAGATTTTTTATTTCTAGAAAATTATCACCGACTTTTGGTATAGCTTCATTAATTTGCTTATAAATTTTCATAACTGGATTAAGAGAATTCATGGGCTCCTGAAATATCATAGAAATTTTACCTCTTCTAATCTCTCTCATTTTTCTCTCTGTACAACTAAATAGATTTTCATCATCTAAGAATATTTTACCTGAGTTTATTTTTAAACCAGAGGGTAGTAATCTTGCAATAGAAAGGGCTGTAAGAGATTTTCCTGAACCTGATTCACCAATAAGTGCAACAACTTCTGATTTTTTAATATTAAAAGAAATATCACTAATTAATTTTTTTTGAGATAACAAGTTATCAACACTTATATTAAGTTTTTGTATATCTAAAATTTTATTCATTGATTTTCGCCCTTGGATCAAAAGCATCTCTTACATTGTCAGCAAATAAGTTAGCGAATAATACTAAAATAAACATAAATATAAATGCTGCTGTTAAGGACCACCATACAATTGGCTCTCTAGATAACTCAAGCCTTGCTGCATTTATCATATTTCCCCAACTGTAAGTTGTTGGATCTACCCCTATATTTACATATGATAAGACTGCTTCTGCTAAGACAAGACCGCTAAAATCTAAAACAATTGTAATGAGAACAATATGAACCAAGTTTGGTAAAAAGTGTCTTACTATAATTGAAATTCTTTTTAATCCAAAAATTTCAGCTGCTTTAATATATTCAACAGATTTAAGTTTTAATGATTCCGCTCTCAAAAGTCTACATAGACCNGTCCAGCTTGTTAAACCTAAAATAAGGCATAAAAAGAATAGCCTTAGGTCTGCTCTCTCATATATTGATTGAAACTCTCCAGGATTATTAGACATATAAACTTGNAGCATAAGAATGGCAGATGCCACGAGCAAGACACTTGGAATAGAGTTAATAGTTGTGTATAAATATTGTATTAAATCATCAAATAGACCACCAAGGTAACCCGCCGCTATTCCAAGAAATATAGCAAAAGGTAGCATTACAATTGTTGTTAAAGTTCCAATAATAATACCTGTTCTGATACTTTTAATTGATTTGTAAAAAACATCTAGGCCAATCTTATCAGTNCCNAGAATATAGTAATCAAGACTAAGTAAGTATAAAAAAGATAATANAAATATTATGATGTTAAGTGTAACGAAAAAGACTTTCTCATTTGATGTAAANTTTATATTAATGATGCTTCCTAATTTAAGTCTTGATACAAAATAAAGATAAGAAAGTAATATNATTGATATTATTAGAATTGAAATAAAAAAAGCTTTAATAAATACTAGAATGACATTTAATAATCTATTAGATACATTATTTTTCAAATCGCCTTTGTATTTCAAGGGAGAAAAAACTCTTTCTTCTTTACCTTCTTTATTAATTACTGTTTCTTTTGAGTATAAGTAAGAAGAAAACGGTGCAGAATAACTCTTTTCATAATTTATATAAATTGGTTCCATTAGATAGTCTAATAAACTAATTACTTCTGANGTTTGTGCGTTATTGGATCTTTTTTTAAAGTGTATTGAATCTATNGCTGTTATAAGTAAAAATAAAATTAGAACTAGAGATGATATAATACCTGATTTTCGTGAAAAAACTTTCACCCAAGTNAGTCTTATATCATCAGTTTTGTAAACGTATAAACTATATAAAATTAAAAGTGTTAAAACTCCAAAAAAGAAAATATCAGTTAAAAAAAATACAAACATTATAATCTTACTCGCGGGTCAACAATCGTGTAAGAAATATCTGTAAGAATTAGTCCAATAATGTATAGGACAGTTCCTAAAAAAACCATTGAGCGGACTATCGCAAAATCTTGCCTTTGAATTGCGTCTATTGTGTAACTNCCTAGTCCAGGTATTCCAAAAAAGGATTCTACTATTAAGCTTCCAAGAAATAGTAATGGTAAAAGTACTACGACACCAGTAAGAATNGGNATTAAAGCGTTTCTTAAAACATGATTCATCATNATACTTGCTTCAGAAAGGCCTTTGGATCTTGCAGTTTTAATATATTCTTTTTCAACCTCTTCAATAAATAAAGTTCTATACCAGCGAGTACCNGATCCTATTCCATAAATTACGCTAATAATAACCGGTAAAATTAGAAACTTTATAGAGTCAGAACCATAATCATATCCAGAAATTGGTACTAAATGAAATAACTTACTTATCATGTATTGGCCAGCAATAATATAGAAAAGGCTTGAAATTGACATCAACATAACGCATATAAACAATCCCAACCGATCAATATTTGTTGCTCTAAAAAATGTAATGAATAAAGATAACGTAATATTAAGAAGCAAACCAACTATTAGAGATGGGATAGCAATTGCTAAACTAGGCCACATTCTTTGTTTTATGTCGTAACCAATGTTTCTCCCGCTGTCTGAATTTCCAAAATCGAATAAAAAAAGTTTGAAAGACTTTTCATAAAAAATTGTATTTGTGAAAGCATTAACGCCTTTCTCCATTTCATTATATAAAAGTGGTTTGTTATAACCTCTTTCATCTTTCCATTGAATAATTTGTTCTTGCGTTACTCTTTTATTGCCAAGATGAAGTCTTGCCACATCATCAGGAGTATTTACTACAAAAAAAAGAAAAAAGGTAATTAAATTAACACCAATCAGAATTGGTATCGCGTAAATTAATCTTTTTAAAATATATCTTATCATTCTATTTTCTGGCTATCCCTTTTTCTAATATTTTTAATTAATGAAAAAATTAGAAATAAAATTATTACTGCTGCTACATATAGTATAGAAAAATTTGGTTTATTCCATTTTTCAATACTTTTTAATCGTTGTGTTTGATTTACCCTTAAATACTTAAGTGTATTATTAGCCATTAAGTTAGGTTCTATATTTTCCACCCATGACTGCGATAAAAGATAAGATTTAGGATGAAACCCCCAAATCCATGGGCATTCGTCT
>NZYO01000016.1 GCA_002702235.1 Gammaproteobacteria bacterium | reverse complement strand
TTAAACTAAAAAAATTACCCCCACATCAATCCATTAATGATGTAACTATGCTCAGAGACGTATGGAAAGAAATGGATGACAGAGAAAATATTATAGAATTTGAAAACCATATGAAGAAGAAAAGTAATAATGCATAAACTACCTAACGAAATCACAATATGGCAAGCATTAGCTTTTAGATGTAGCTCTTTTAAAGAGTACAAAACAATTGTGGAGCCTTTAATAGATTCAATCGAATATAAGTTTTCTGCGATTACTCAAGGGGTTAAAAACTACCCGGATAATAAATTATCAAAAGAACAAATAGATATTATTGAAACTGTGGTTGACGGTGAAATGTCATCAATAATGTACGAACTGATTCACAATGTTCAAGAGGGGTGGGAGTGCAGACATGATTATAACAAAGTTGCCAAAGTTATTCACAAGGATGTCTTTGCGAAACTTAAATTGATGCAAAAAAATAATAAAGATAATGATGATTGGGAAGACGAGTTCTAAAATAAAGACGAGCTTAGTTCGTTAACGGCTTGAAGCATCTCAGGATCATCTGTTATTGCCTCAGAGATTGCTGAATTACAAGCTGCAACTGGGTCAACTCCTGACGAAATTAACTTTGCTGCATGAACTAATAACCTGGTGCTTGCTCCTTCATCCAAACCATTGCCTTTTAAGTTTCTTGTCATGTGAGCGAACTTTACGAGCATTGCTGAAGTTGTGCTATCCACGCTTGTTTCATTTTCAATAATTTTTTGTTCAAGCTCTTCCGAGGGATAATCAAATTCTAAAGCAACAAATCTTTGCCTGGTACTTTGCTTGAGATCTTTTAAGATGCTTTGATAACCTGGGTTATAAGAAATAGCCATACAAAAATCATCTGGTGCTTCCAATAGCTCACCAACTTTCTCAATTGGTAATACTCTTCTATCATCGCACAATGGGTGAATTACAACTGTTGTATCTTTTCTAGCTTCAACGATCTCATCAAGATAACAGATTGCACCGGCCCTAACTGCTCTTGCTAATGGCCCATCTATCCAAACAGTTTCAGAACCAGAGATTAAATATCTTCCCACTAAATCAGAGGCAGTAAGATCATCATGACATGAAACAGTTATGAGAGGCCTTTTGAGCCTCCAACTCATATGTTCCATGAATCTGGTTTTACCACAGCCAGTTGGACCTTTGAGTAACACTGGCAGTTGATTCTGATAAGCGCTTTCAAAAATACTTATCTCATTACCGACAGGCTCATAATAAGGCTCTGAAGTGATTAAATAATCTTCAATTTTTTTACTGTTATTATCCATAGATTAAATAAATTGAAGTTGCGGAAGTTAAAATATAGTAGCTCCAAAAATCTTAACTTTTTCTTCTTCGACGCCTAATACTAAGCGACCTAAGAAGTCACCTTCAACTTCATTACTTTTTTGCTTATAAAGGACAGTGACATGTTGATTTCTTTTAAGACAACCAAGGAATTCNTTATCATCAGATAAGTTAGAAAGCACTTTGTTGTTNGCCCATTGTTTGCCAAGTTCNACTTCGCTAGCGCCCATTAACATGGATTTNGAAAAGTCTTTNGTGAAACCGCCGTAATCCTTATTATTAGAATGTCTGATGAGATCATTCCATAAAGGTTCGGCGATTTCTCGAATCTCTTCGTCCGTCTTAGAGATTAAATCCATTAACTAGCTTTTGCGCCTTCTTGTTGTTGCTTTTCTTCCTCTTCTTCAACAATGTGGTAAAGCGGAGCTTTTTCCATTGTGAATTTTCCAGTTTTTGGATCGTACTGNGAAAGAGTTAAGCAATGCCAATTCTCATCATCAAGCTTCAAGAAGTCGCCACGATAATAATATCCAGGCCAACGTGTTTCTTCCCTAAACATNGTGTGCTCAGTTACACATCTAGANACAAGAGCTCTNTGCTTGAGTTCCCATGCTCTCATTAATTGATGATTATCTTCAGCACCAACATTTTCTAAGTCTTCTTCTAGGATTTGAAGTAACTCAAGNCCTCTTTTGAGGAAGTTAGCATTNGTCATGTAGTTAACTGATATTCCACCGCAATACTCATCCATAATTTTTTGAAGTCTTTGCAGACCCTGTATTGGAAGAATATAGCTAGGTGAAACAGTACCAGCTGTAATTTCGTTTCTTCCAACTTGATAATTATCAAGCGGTTTGAAGATCACTTTTTCAAAGTTTTTNATTTGACCATCAGTAACTTTAATATCAGATTTCATGTCTTGAATGTATTTAACAGCAGCTTTAGCAGCTAAACGACCTTCAGTGAAAGAACCTGATGAAAATTTATGCGCTGTTCCACCAACAGTGTCACCAGCACCAAATAAACCATCTACGGTNCCCATTCTATTGTANCCCCAATAGTATTCATCTGGAGAAACATCCTCTGGACCACTTACCCANAGTCCACTACATGTNGCGTGAGAGCCCATTACGTATGGTTCTGATGTAGTAAGTTCAGGGTTTTGATATTTTGGATCAATATCTTGTGAAGCCCAAACAACAGCTTGNCCCACAGTCATACCTAAGAAGTTCTCCCAACCTACTTCTTCAAGNTGTGGGTCTTGGAAAGCTTCCATGGTGACCATATGAATTGGTCCATTTCCAGACATAACCTCTTGGATGAACGCATGGTTTCTCAAACANGTTGGTGTTGGGTGATGATCAATATATTCACCTACCATTTCTTTGGTATGGTCATACCATTTTTTCTCATAGTTTTCACCAGCACCATTTTGAGTGTATGTTTTAAGGTGTAAGAAATATGCTCCAACAGGGCCGTATCCATCTTTAAAACGACAAAGAACAATTCTATTTTCCATTTGAGTTAATTTAGCACCAGCTTCAATACATAATGCATAGCAGCTTCCAGAACTCCATGGCGCATACCATGTACGACCCATTCCTTCACCTACAGCTCTTGGCTTGAAGATGTGAGAAGCACCACCAGCAGCAACAATTACAGCTTTGGCACGAAACACATGATAGTCACCAGTACGACAATTGAAACCAACTGCACCAGCAATTCTGTTTTCTTGCGCTTCATCTTTTAAAAGGTGAGTAATCATAATTCTGTTATAAATTTTATCAGCAGATTTTTTTGCAGCTTCTGCAACAATAGGCTTATAAGATTCACCATGAATCATAATTTGCCATTTACCTTCTCTCTGATAACGACCTGTTTCTTTATTACGCATCATTGGCANACCCCATTCATCAAACATGTGAACAGTTGAATCAACGTGTCTTGCCATATCAAAAGCTAAATCTTCTCTTACCATACCCATTAGGTCGTTTCTTGCATAACGCACATGGTCCTCAGGCTGGTTTTCNTCCCATTGAGTACCCATATAGCAGTTAATTGCATAAAGACCTTGAGCTACAGCACCACTTCTATCGATGTTAGCTTTCTCAGCACAAATAATTTTTAAGTCTCTACCCCAATATCTTGCTTCAAAAGTNGCACCGGTTCCGGCCATTCCGCCNCCGACAACTAATATGTCNCAATCTTCGTAAACTGTTTTTCTAGCCATTAGTAGTATACCCCCTGCTTAAATGTCTTTTTATCTCTGTTAGGAATACCATCTTCGTTCACAGCTTTACGAAACTCACCAAGTTTCAAATATTTTGGCTCATTGTAAAGTGTTTGAGAATCAAGATCTTTTTGAGATGGTGTATTCTCTTCTGCAACTTTAGGTATAAATTGACCCCAAGGTTTTGTGGTGATTGGGGAGCAGAAATTTTTAATTGTTCCGTTTCTAAATTTAATCTTCCAAGAAATAACACCTTTTTCTTCNTCACGACGAACTCTTACTTTATGACCCATTGGGGCAAAATCAGCATATCCTCTCACATCAATTGCGTTTTGATCACAAGCCTTAACGCATGAATAACATTCCCAACACATATGGGGCTCAATATTTACTGCACGTCTTAATTTTGGATCGATATGCATTATNTCTGAAGGACAAATATCCACACACATTCCACATCCATCGCAGCGAGTCATATAAACAAAAGTTGACATTTTTTTCTCTCCTAAATTTATATCCTTAATTTACCTAAGGATGATTTTTAACCTTACCCAATAAAATTTTACCTTAATANTGTCTTGGAGCTTCGCGTTTAATNCCTAAACCAAATTCTTTAGGCTTATCAGCTGGCTCTGGAAGATGGTCNTATGAACCATCAGCAGCAGATAAATGCTTCTGAATGGCCGCACCAGGCTTATAAAACATGTGTGCGAATTTAGACCAATAAACACCACCAAATAAAATTATGTTGGACACCACATATAAAATAAAAAATAAAACACTCCAGCCAGCCATCGCACTAAATTGTGTGAAAGACCAAGCAAGAGCAAAAGTTGAACTAGTCACTAAGGCTAGTACAAATAAATCTGCAAACACTATTCTGTACCATTTGTGTGCTTCTGCAGCAACATCAACTCTCATGGTAAACCAAAACCAATATCCACCAACACAGGTCATCAAAGCACCTAAATGCCAAAGTTGAGTGACGAGAGCTGGAGCAGTTGAGCCNATAGCAGAATAACTAAAAATTAAGATGAAAGTTGTAACCCAAAGAAAGATAGAACCGTACATACCTAGTAGGTGAGCGACTCTTCTTTTTACACCNCAAAACTCAGAAGAGGTCATTACGTCACTTGCAACTGTTTTTGCGACAATTGCAGCTGCTTTTCCAGCCGGTAAATTTTTTGTAGCGTATTCTTTAGTTTTTTTAGCGTTTTCAAAAAAGTATTTAACATTTTTTTTATGAACCATATCCAATAAAGTACCGCCAATAACAAGTGCGATCATAGCAATGACAAAAATTTGCATTGCGGTTGGTGAAATAGTGCTCGCTAATTCAACAAATGGGTTGTGATTCATTAAGTTCATTATTGCTTCCATAAGTTACATTCTCCCCGAATTTTTTAACCTGCAATTAAGCAGAATCCATTATATAGAATTTGTATTGTCATCTTGATATAAACAGATTCTAGACATCAATTTATTTATACCCTAATATTAATTCCGAATGANTAATATCTCAATATATACGCAAAAAGGCTAATAGTAAATTTTTTAATACCTATAAATTTTATTTATGACCATATGGCAGAAACANTAACACCAATTTGTGAATTTGGAAAACCAGCAGTTGATTTTGANCTAAAAGGNATTGACGGAGATCNATACAATTTAAAGAANTTAAANGGAGTTAGAGGTCTTTTAATCATTTTTATGTGTAATCACTGCCCTTTTGTGAAGGCCGTGGTAAAAAAAATGGCTCAAACAGCAAATACTTTGAGTGATTACGGTGTAAATACCGTAGCAATAATGCCTAATGATACTNAAAGTTACCCCGAGGACTCATTTGAGAATATGGCGAAATTTGCAAAAGAGTACAATTTGCCGTTTCCATATTTAATAGATGAGACGCAAGAAATTGCTAAAAGCTATGGTGCAGTCTGCACGCCAGACTTCTTTGGATACAACTTTAACCTAGAATTACAATATCGTGGACGATTAGACGGGACGAGAATGTCCAAAAAAACAGATACCTCCAATGAGCTTTTAGATGCAATGATCCAAATTGCTCATCTAGGCAAAGGGCCTGAAAAACAAACTCCAAGTATTGGCTGCTCTATCAAATGGAAAGAATAGTTAGGCACATCATTTTTCTGNTTTTATTATTTTTNCAAAATGCTCATGCAGGGCCNAATCTAAGTGATTTTTTTGANAATCCTAANTTAGTTGGNGAAGGCACNATNAGTTTTCTTTTTTTTGATTTGTATAAAGCAAGACTCTATGCCCCAAGTGGGAACTGGGAATCTTCTAAACCAATGGCGCTAGAGCTTAATTATCTCAGAGAAATTTCTAAAGAGGATATTGTGGAAATTACTATTGAAGAAATTATAGACCTTGGCTTTACAGACAAATCAATAATTTCAAATTGGACTGATGAACTTTTACAAATATTTCCAAATGTAGATGATGGAACTCAAATCACCGGNATTAAAACGAAGGAAAATAAAACTTTATTTTTCTTAGACGAAAAAGAAATTGGAAGCATTGACCATGNAGATTTTTCAAAGTATTTCTTTGACATTTGGCTGCATGAAAATACAAAAGTCCCCAAATTAAGAAAGAAACTTCTCAATTTAAAAGCAGATGAGCACAAAAGTATTACTCCCAGATGATTGGTTAGAGCATTTAGGCAGTGAATTTGAAAAGCCTTACATGAAAGATTTAAAGGCTAGATTGTTAGCTGATAAAAAAGCTGGGAAAAAAATATATCCCCCTGGCCCTTTAATTTTTAACGCTTTTAATAAAACTTGCTTAAAAGATTTAAAAGTTGTCATTTTAGGTCAAGACCCTTACCACGGTCCAAACCAAGCACATGGCTTATGTTTTTCGGTACCAACTGGAGTGAAGCTACCACCATCACTTCAGAACATTTATAAAGAATTAAAAGCCGATTTGGGTATTGCGAAAGAAACAAATGACGGAAATTTAGAAGCTTGGGCTGCACAAGGAATTTTTTTATTAAATACCACTCTAACAGTTTGTGAGGGACAGGCAATGTCTCATAAAGACATAGGTTGGGAAAATTTTACTGACCAAGTAATTAGCGTTATAAGTTCAATTAAAGAAAAAGTTATATTTGTACTTTGGGGGTCACATGCTCAAAGTAAGATTCCTTTAATNGATAATAAGCATTTTATAATTAAATCTCCACATCCCTCTCCTTTATCTGCACATCGAGGATTTTTTGGTAGTAAACCTTTTAGCAAAATTAACTCTCTTTTAAATACTGAACTTGATTGGTAACTTAAGTNACCTTCACTAATTCCTCCCANGATGTCGTATAACGAGGCGTTCTGTGCTCGCATCGTCTCGCCCAAGGATGGCTGATGCCTTGNGACCCAAAACGCATAGTGTCGCGACCCATTACTGTATTCATCTTATCGATAGTTTGCATGAGGCGACTGCGCTCTGGTGTATCCATCGAATCGAAAAGCTCCAACTGTTTGAATGTGACAGGAACTAAATCAAGTAAGATGATTCCTGCTTTATGATATTTATAGCCTTTGGAGAAAATCTGCTCTAAACATTTACGTGCCATGCGAATAATATAAGCAGTATCATCGCTTGGCTCAGGGAATCCAAAAGTCATGCCATTGTTGTATTGGACATCTTGTTTGCGAAATGGATTCGTTCGTAAAAAAATATAAATACCTTGCGCCTTACTTTTCTGTAAGCGTAGTTTATGGCAAGCACGTGCCGTGTAATTTGCAATGGCCTCCATCACTTCTTCTTTGTCTTCTACCAATCTGCCAAAAGATTTTGAAGAAGTAATATTTTTCTTTGGCATGACTTCCTCTAAATCAAGGCAACTGGTGCCGCGAAGCTCTCGAACTAGACGCTCACCCACTACAGTGAAATGTTTTCGCATCCATAAGATATCCACGTCTCTTAACTTAAGTGCCGTGTTAATGCCCATTTCTTCTAGGCGAGTTGCTAAACGTCTACCAATCCCCCAAAGGTCTCCCACACGAAAATTTGCTAATACTTCTTCTTGCGTGGCTCGGCGCCGTAAGTCAAAAACACCAGATTGCGTGTGTTTTTTCGCCATATGGTTCGCAACCTTCGCAAGCGTTTTAGTAGGCGCAATCCCAATGGACACTGGAATTCCAGTCCACTGTTTAACGGTTTGTTTCATTTGTATTGCATAAGCTTCTAAATCTTTTTGCCGAAAACTGTCCAACCTAAGGAAAGCTTCATCGATGGAGTAGATCTCCATTGCAGGAGAAAATTGTTTTAGGGTCTCCATGACTCGATGCGACATATCTCCATACAATTGATAGTTGGAGGATAAGATCACTGCATTTTTTTTCTCTAACATTTTTTCATATTGATGTACTGGTGCTCCCATAGGAATACCCAATGATTTGAGTTCATTGGAACGCGCAACAATACATCCATCATTATTTGATAAGACAGCGACTGGTTTTTTTTCAAGTGCCGGGTTAAAGACTCGTTCACACGAGCAGTAAAAGTTGTTGCAGTCGACTAAAGAGAAAATGCGGGATTGGGATTCATACGTCACCATGATTTATACCTGGTGAATTACATTAGTAACAACACCCCAAATGTGAATGTCTTCTTCTTCGTTAATAGTGATAGGTTGATAATTCTCATTCTCTGGCATTAAAAATACTTTTCCATTTGAACGTGCGTAACGTTTCACAGTAAGCTCGCCCCTGACCGCAGCAATAACCACCTTGCCAATTTTAGGTTCAAGGCTACGATCAACCACTAACAGATCCCCATCATGAATGCCTGCATTAATCATAGAATCACCAGTCACACGCACAAAAAAGGTAGCAGCAGGATGTTTGACTAAATGTTCATTTAAATCTAGCTTGGTATCCATATGATCGTCTGCTGGCGAAGGAAAGCCGGCTGCGACTTTGGAGCTAAATAAAGGAAGTTTATAACTGACTCCAGTCATTAAGGTTTGAATACTTTCTACCATATCAATTGGCACACGAATGGCCTTAGTAGGCTTTCCGTAAAGGCTTTTGCGCCCCGCACCTTTTCTTTTTCCCCCGTGATTTGTTTTATTTTTGATTACGTACATAATCAAAAGATACTCTCGTGCTAAGTAGAAGTCAATTGAAATAAGATTAAATACAGATGAAAAAAAGATTAAGTTTGTTATAAATTGTCATTGAAATGAAACGATAAAGAATTAACTTAAGAGACAACATACAAAAAAGGGAAAAGAAATGGCAAAAATGCATATTCATGTTTCAGTTGATAATTTAGAGAAATCAATTAAGTTTTACAACTCATTATTTGGAAGCAAACCATCCAAGCAAAAAAAGGATTACGCAAAATGGGAACTTGAAGATCCTAAAATAAATCTTGCTATTTCTGAGCGAGGCACAAAACCTGGAGTGGATCATTTAGGTCTACAAGCAGAGACTGAAGAAGAAATGGCTATCATCCGCAAGCGTATTAAGAGTTCAAACCTCGAGACTTTTAACGAAGGAGAAACTACTTGTTGTTATGCTGTGTCGGACAAAAGTTGGCTTCAAGATCCAAGCGGTTTGCCTTGGGAGACTTATCATACAATGGAAGACGCTTCGTTCTTTAACGAATCCCCAAACGAGGAAACAGGGGTTTGTTGCGCTCCTGAAATTAAATAAGAATTAGAAAATTTCAGACAATGGCCAACGGGCTCTAACCTCACCTTCTAAATCACAGATCTGATTGGCGGCATGTTTCAGATAACCAGCGTAAGCAATCATGGCTCCATTATCAGTACAAAAGTTTTTACTTGGGTAATAAATGGCAAGACCTGCTTTACTTCCAAAATCTTCTAAACTAGTTCGTATAAACTGATTAGCCGTTACCCCACCAGACACAACAACACTTGTTGCCTTAGTTTGCTCAATAGCGTTTTGAAGTCTCGATTGTAAACAATCAACAACGGTATGTTGAAGTTCAAGTGCTATGTCAGCTTTTATTTGATCCGTCTGTTCTGCCTTGTTCCAAGTTTGCAGAATNTNAGTTTTCANTCCNCTGAANCTAAAGTCACAATTTTTTTTATTTTTTAATGGCCTTGGAAAATNAAACTTTCCNGTGATTCCTTTTTTTGCCAATGATTCAATTTCAGGACCACCGGGGTATGGCAAGCCCATTAACTTTGCAGTTTTATCAAAAGCTTCACCTACTGCATCATCTAAAGTAGTGCCAAGTAATTCATAATTACCAATTTCTTTGGCGTGCACCATCATGGTGTGTCCTCCGGAAATTAATAATCCNAAAAATGGGAAACGCAGCTCTGGGGCTTCCATCATTGGAGCTAAAAGATGAGCTTCAATATGATTTACTGAAAGGGATGGTTTATCTAGGGAATAAGCAAGTGACCTTGCGAATGTAGTGCCAACCAATAGACAGCCTTTTAAACCTGGTCCTGCGGTGTAAGCGATCAGATCAATATCATCAAGCGTTGTATTTGAGTTTTGAAGAGCTGACTCCAATAAAGGGTTAGTCCATTTTATATGCTCTCTTGAAGCAAGCTCAGGAACCACGCCACCATATTGCTGATGAAGCTTAATTTGGCTAAACAACTCATTTGCTAATAAGCCTTTTTCGCTATCATAAACAGCAATTCCAGTTTCATCACATGAGGTTTCAATTCCAAGTATTCTCATTACACGCTTTTTGCTTTTTTAAAGGTTATCTGTATAATCGTCCAAATCACTAAATAGTTAGGAGTAGTATGCCAAGTATAAAAGTAAAAGAAAATGAACCATTTGATATTGCTATCAGAAGATTCAGACGTGCATGTGAAAAAGCTGGCATCCTAACCGAAATTAGAAAAAGAGAATTTTACGAAAAACCTACCTCAGTTCGCAAACGTAAAGCTGCTGCAGCAGTTAAAAGAGTATCCAAAAGACCAAACAGAACTGCAAACGGAAGACGTATTAAGTTGTACTAACCTACATAGGCCAACCTATGAGTTCAGATCTTAAAGCACAAATCACAGATGCCATGAAATCTGCCATGAAAAGTGGAGATAAAAACACACTTGGGGCAATTCGTTTAATTTTATCTGCCATAAAGGATAAAGAAATTGAAACCCGAGAGGATGTCACCGATAAAGATGTCACCGATGTGTTACAAAAAATGGCTAAAAAATACCAAGACTCTATATCTCAATATTCAAATGCTGGACGAGACGATCTTGCTTCAAAAGAAGAGTTTGAATTATCTGTAGTTAAGAATTATCTTCCTGAAAGTATGTCCGAACAAGAAACTACCGAGCTCATTCAAAAAATTATTGACGACAATAATATTAGCGGTATGAATCAAATGGGTATGGTTATGAAAGAGCTCAAGGCTTTCTCCGATAAACCCATCGATATGGGACTAGCCAGTCAAATCACCAAAAAACTGTTGTCTTAAAATTTCCTAATTCAAACAAAACCTTTATAGAGTGTGCTATAGAGGTGCCTGCATTAGAAAATTATGTAATAATAAAATCATGAAAAATCACATGCAATTTTTAGAAGTTGAACGTATGGAGCCTAAGGAAGAGGTGCCTGCTGTCAGAGTAAAAAATTACAAAGAAATTTACTCTAATTACTCTGAAGACAAAGCCGCTGAACAGGCAGCAAGATGTCTTAATTGTGGTAACCCCTATTGCGAATGGAAATGCCCAGTGCATAATTATATTCCAACTTGGTTGGACTTAATAAAAGACGGAAAAATTCTTGAAGCAGCAGAAATGTCTCACAAGACAAATTCTTTACCTGAAATATGTGGAAGGATTTGCCCCCAAGATAGATTGTGCGAAGGTGCTTGTACCTTGCAAGATGGTTTCGGTGCGGTCACTATTGGATCAATTGAAAAATATATAACTGATGAAGCACTTAAGCTTGGATGGCAACCTGACTTGTCTGACGTGGTTCAAACCGATAAGAGAGTAGCTGTTATTGGAGCTGGCCCTGCTGGTCTTGCCTGTGCCGATATTCTAACCAGAAACGGAGTGAAAGCCACCGTCTTTGATAAGTATTCAAGAATTGGCGGCCTTTTAACTTTTGGGATTCCACCATTTAAACTTGATAAAGATATTGTTGAAAAAAGGAAAAACATTTTTGAAAAAATGGGAGTTGAATTTAAATTAAATACTGAGATTGGAAAAGATATTGCTTTTGATCAAATCTTAAACGATTACGATGCAGTATTTTTGGGCTTAGGAACATACACACCTCTCGAAGGTGGCTTTCCTGGCGAAGATCTTCCAAACGTTCATAAAGCCTTACCTTATTTAATTTCTAATGTGAACGGTGTTTTAGAAATAGATTCTAAAATCATTGACATGAAAGGTAAAAACGTAGTCATACTTGGTGGTGGAGATACCGCTATGGACTGCAACAGAACAGCAATTAGACAAGGTGCAAAAAGTGTAACTTGTGTTTACCGTAGAGATGAAATGAGTATGCCGGGTTCAAGAAAAGAAGTTAAGAACGC
>NZYO01000015.1 GCA_002702235.1 Gammaproteobacteria bacterium | reverse complement strand
AAAGAATTTACTATAAATTTTTCACCCAAGAAATCCGGAGCTTCTATAAAAATATTGATCTTTGATGAATATGTAATTTCCGTTTTATTATCAAGATAAAATAAATCCCATGATGTTTTTCCTGATTTAATATCATTATTATCTTCAGACACAACTGCACTATATATTTTACATTTAATAGAAGTACTACATGAATAAGTTACTTTTTCGAGCATTGATATATTTCTACAAATAAAAAGGACACAGTCTCTAAACTTAGATCTTACAAAATACACATCAAGTGATGATTTTTCAACGTAGCTATCTTTAATTGTGGGATTAAGATCTTTTAGATTTTCGAAATTTGTAAGTTTTTTTAAGGCATTATCAATATTTCCATGATAAGAAAATTTAAAATCTATTAAAAAAGTATGTGTGCCATCATTTTCTTTTGTAAAAGTTACACTAGGGTTGTTAGCACTATATAAAGGAGAGATATAAGTATTTAATAGCAAGAATAAAGAGATTAAACCTACCTTTCCCATTTTCCTGACTTACCACCTTCTTTGAAATCTAATTTAATTTTGTTAATTATCATACTTCTGTCAACTGATTTACACATATCATATATAGTTATTAGACCAGTTGATACGCCGTGGATAGCTTCAATTTCAGCACCAGTTTTTCCAAAAGTTTCAATTTTTGCTATGCAGTTTACTTCACAAGCACTCTCTTGTATCTCAAAATCTATATCAACAGAAGTAACATTAATGTTATGACATAAGGGGATAATGGAAGGCGTATTTTTTACTGCCATTATAGCTGCAATTCTTGCAACATTAATTACATCTCCTTTTTTATGAGAGCCCATTTTGATCATTTTTATAGTTTCAACACTCATAGTAATTGATCCCGACGCAATTGCTATACGGTTTGTATCTTCCTTGTCTTTTATACTCACCATATGTGCTTCACCATCTTGGTTGAAGTGTGTAAATTTTTTATTCATAATACATGATAGCTTAACAAAGTGAGAATACCATTCCAAGTATGATTAAAATAAAAATTATTTACTTAGCAAGGTTGTCTGAAGATCTGCAAAAGACTGAAGAGCTTTTAGATTTTGAGAGCGGAAAATCTATAAGAGATCTATATGATTATTTGGACTTGGGCAAATTTTCATATCCAATTTATGCTGCTAAAAACTTTACACATCATAAAATGGAAATGTTAGTAGAAGATGGAGACGAAATAGCATTTTTCCCAACTATAACTGGTGGTTAAATTTATCTCAGAAGAATAAAAGCGCTTCTATTTCCTCGTCTTACATTTAATACAATTTGATCTTTATTTTTTCTAGATAATTCNTGGACATCTTTTATTGATTTAACTGCAATGTTATTTATTGAAAGAATTATGTCATTTTTTCTTATTCCATTCCTAAACGCAATACTATTTTTATTAATAGTTGAAACTATTAAACCCTCGATAATTCCATATTCCCTCATACCTTTTTTTATTTCTTTAAAAGATATGCCCTCAAGCCTTGGATTAATTTTTAAGTTAGCAAGTTCTTTATTTTCAGAAATTTCAATTTTTACAAATTCTGTTTTTTTATTTCTCAGAACAGTAAATTTAAGAGATTGTCCTACAGGAGTAAGACCAATAATATTCCTAAGGTCATTTGCTTTGTTAACCTTTTTACCATCCACGGCCGTAATAACATCACCTGTTTTTAACCCTGCCTTACTTGCCGATGAGTTTTTTCTAATTTCAGTAATTAAAACTCCTGATCTAACTGTTAATCCAAATGCTTTAGCAAGATTGGGTGTTAAATCTTGAGCAGAAACACCTAAGATGCCCCTTTTAACTTTTCCAAATTTTAAAATTTGTTCTGAAATATTTATCGCTAAATTTGTTGGAATAGCGAGTCCAATTCCAATGCTCCCAGGATTTCGTCCTCCCGAACCAATTATTGCAGTATTTATTCCTATTAACTCGCCGCGCAGGTTGACTAGCGCACCTCCTGAATTTCCAGGGTTTATAGATGCATCTGTTTGAATAAAATCCTCATATGCCTCTATGCCAAGCCCACTTCTTCCTAGAGCACTAATAATTCCTGACGTAACCGTTTGGCCAATTCCGAAAGGATTCCCAATTGCTACTACAAAATCTCCAACTCTCAGATCATTAGAATTTGCAATTTTTAAAGATTTAAGTTTTTTTGCNTTAATCTTTATTATAGCAATATCAGTCGCAGGATCGGTGCCAACAATTTCAGCTTTAAACTCNCTGCCATCCATTAGCTTAACTTTTATATCTGTTGCTTTAGCGATCACATGGTTATTAGTAATAATTAAACCTTTGGAGCTATCTATTATNACTCCAGAACCTAATCCAGCTCTATTTTTTTTATTAGCTTTACTTCCTGGAGAATTAAAAAATTCTTTTAAAAAGCGATCCTCAAAAAGGCTAGAATTATTTTGCCTCACTTGATTAATTGTATAAATATTTACAACTGCTGGCGTAACTTTTTCAAGCATTGGTGCAAGAGAAGGTATTCCTTGCGCGGAGTCATGGGCAAATACTGGCTGAATAAAGAGAATAAAAAAAAGTATTAAATGTCTTAATCTCATAAAAAAAATTGGTGGTGAAACNTCACCACCGAGTATAGCAAATTTAGTTATTTATATCGATTATCTGTTTTTTAATACTNTCTCTTTTCGGCATATTAATTTTAAGTAATCCGTTAGATAGATCTGCCTTAATCAAACGTGTTTCAACAAAGTTAGGAATCTTAAATGAATATTCATATTTTTCCTCACCATGTCTTTTATCGTTCACAACAATATTGATATAATTATTTTCAGATGACACCTGAATATCTTCTTTTGAAAGTCCAGGTACTTCATATTCAAATATAAATTCACCTCCAACATCTTTAAAATAATAATTATTTCTCATAGTTTTGTGTGAAAAAAAATTATCTAAATCGTAAAAACTATCATTAAAAGAATTTAAAAACATAACACCTCCTAAGTTGTGTCTATGTTTTATATATGAGGATAATTAAAAAAATTTCAAGAATTATTTTCAAATCTTCCTAGATCAATATTTTTTTTAACATCTTTTGGAGAGAAGATCCTTCCTGACATTGCAATGTAAACGCCATGACTTAAGCTGAGAGCTGAGCCTAAGGCAAAACCAACGTTAAAAGTAGCATCCGAATTCTTGAATCTGGCAGGTTGCATGGAACCAGTTAAGACTATTGTTTTGTTAATTCCTTCTAAAACTTTAGCGGTATCAATCATGGTATCAGTCCCATGAATTATAACTATTTTATCTTGAGTTGCTGAACTTACTTTATCTTTAATTAATATTCTGTCTTCTTCTTTAATATCTAAACTATCTTTCTTTAAGATAGATAATATTTCGTAATTTAAAGTAACATTACCCTCTTCTAATAAATTACCAACATATGGTTCGCCAACCTGATAATCACTTTTAGCATCAAAATATACTTTATCAAACGTTCCGCCAGTTGTTATTACAAGAATATCCATTTTATTTCCTCAATAATTGATAATTCTAGTTGTATTCTTCATAATTTAAATAAATAATCAACTTATTTATTAGGAAGCAGAAAAATGAGGCCAAGTAATAGGCAAAACAATGAAATTAGAAAAATTAAATTCACAAAGGACTATATTAAACATCCTGAAGGCTCTGTTCTTGTGGAGTTCGGTAACACAAAAGTTATTTGTAATGCGACTTTAGAAGAAAAAACACCAAGATTTCTTAAAGGAACGGGCTCTGGATGGGTTACAGCAGAATATGGTATGTTACCTAGATCAACAAACGAAAGAATGATGCGTGAATCAAAAAATAGGCAATCTGGAAGAACTATGGAAATTCAAAGATTAATCGGAAGGTCTCTTAGAGCAAGCGTATTTTTAGAAAAAATGACAGATGTAACTGTCACTATTGATTGTGATGTTATACAGGCTGATGGGGGTACGCGAACAGCATCTATTACCGGAGGATTTGTAGCTTTAAAAGATGCTCTTATTAAACATTATGGGGAAAAAGATATGGAAAGTATTATTAAATCAAATGTTGCGTCAGTTTCTGTTGGTAAATATCAAAGCAATATTATTCTTGATTTAGATTATGAAGAAGACTCTAACGCAGAGGCTGACGTAAATTTTGTTATGAATGCGCAGCATGAACTTGTTGAAGTTCAAGGAACCGCAGAAAAAAACTTTTTCTCGAGAGAAGAATTTAATCAAATGTTAAATCTTGCAGAAGAAGGGGTTGTAACATTAATAGAAGAACAAAATAAGCTTTTTTGATATTTAAAAAATGAAAATTGTTTTAGCTTCTTCAAATAAAAATAAGATAAAAGAGTTTAAAAGAATTTTAGAACCTTTGGATATTGAGCTAATCACTCAAACCGAGCTTGGGGTAAAAGAAGTTCCAGAAACAGGTGTTTCCTTTGAAGAAAACTCTATTATTAAATCTAAAAACGCATATATGCAAACTAATCTCCCAACCATCGCAGATGACTCTGGTATAGAAGTGGATGCTTTAAATGGGGAGCCAGGTATATTTTCTGCAAGATATGCTGGAGAGCCATCTGATGATGAAGAAAATAACAAATTGTTACTCANAAATTTAAAAAATAGTGACTCTNAAAGTAAGCTTGCAAGATATCAGTGTGTTATTTCTTACGTNGATAAGCATTATTTANAAAAACCTGCTGTATTTCATGCAATTTGGGAAGGTAAAATCACATTTAATGCCAAAGGAACAAATGGATTTGGGTATGATCCAATCTTCTATCTTGANGAGTATGGATGTACTTCTGCTGAATTAGATCAAGANATAAAAAATGAGATCAGTCATAGGGCGATTGCACTTAAAAAATTCGAAATTTTTATTAAAACTCACGTAAAAAGTGCATAAATTAGAAGTATTTAATTATTTATTAATGTGATTTATACACAGAATAGGAAATAATAAATAAAGCATAGAATTATTAGTTAAATAATAAGAAAAAAGGTCAAATCCCTTTTTAATAAGCTAAAAAATATAATAAAATCAATATTTTATTAAATTGTATGAAAATCATACAATTTAATAAGATTGTAATATGTTTAGTAAAATTTGAGGGCAAATATAGTTTTTTACACAGATTTATCCACAGTTTCTGTGGATAATAAAAAAGGATAAAAAAAACATATATTTATGGAAAAAAGTTTTCAATAAAATTCTATATGTATATGTAAGTACAATATTAGAAGATGTTAATATTATAGAATTACCTTGATTATCTCTCTATATTGTATATTATCAATTTTTTCATACTACAAATAATATTATGAAGCAAAACATACATCCAAAATATAATGAAGTAAAAGTTACCTGTAGTTGCGGTAATAGTTTTATGACAAGATCTACCTTAGGTTCTTCTGACTTAAGTATAGATGTATGCAGTATGTGCCATCCATTTTATACCGGAAAGCAAAAAATTGTTGATACCGCTGGTCAAGTCGACAAATTTAAGAAAAGATATAAAAAATCCTAGTTTAAATAATATGCATATTCATTACTTCTATCTTATAATTTAAGATAAGTATTTTAATAGGTTAATTTTAAGTGAATAGAAGAAACTTTCTAAAAGCGTCCATTGTTTCAGCCGTTGGTGTTACCTCATCTTGTGCGGTTAACCCTGTGACTGGAGAGCAGGATTTAGCATTTATGTCTGAAGATGAGGAAACTGAATTAGGTAGAAATCTTCATAAGCAACTCATGGGGTCTTACAAGGCTTACAATCACCCGAGATTAGACCAATATATTACTGAGATAGGTGAGAAACTTGGGGCAATATCTCATAGAAAAGAACTAATTTATCACTTTACCCTTCTTGACACCCCACAAGTCAACGCTTTTGCAATTCCTGGAGGCTATTGCTACGTAACAAGAGGAATGTTAGCTTTTCTTGGGAATGAAGCTGAATTAGCAGGTGTATTAGGTCATGAACTAGGACACATTACTGCACGTCATGGCGTAAGACAACACGCTAAGCAGCAAGTTTCCGGCATTGTCACAACAATACTTGGTGCAGTTTTGGGCAACAGACAGCTTATGGATCTTGCTAATATAGCTGGACTTGCGCTTTTAAGAGGATATGGAAGGGAAAATGAATTAGAAGCTGATAGGGTTGGGGCAGAATATATGGCAAATTTAGGATATGACCCAAATAATTTGCTAAAAGTTATTGGAGTACTTAAAAATCAACAAGAGTTTGATAAGATTTTGGCGGAAGAGGAGAATAGAGAACCTTACGCTTACCACGGCCTTTTCTCAACACATCCTGATAATGACAAAAGACTCCAAGGTATTATTTCCACCGTAAGAGATAATAACTTTCTTAAAAAGATTGACGATAGGAAAGAAAGATATTTTGAATTAATTACTGGGTTGCCAGTTGGTCCTGGAGAAGGAGAGGGTTCCGCAAGAGGTTCAAGTTTTTATCATACCGCTTTAGATTTCACAATTAAGTTCCCAGATGATTGGAAAATAGAAAATTTACCTGACAGAGTTATTTCCACAACAAAAAATAGAGAAACTTTAATTGAATTAACAATGCGAGATTTGAACCGAAGAGTTTCTGCTAAAGAATTAATAAATAGACTCTTTGAAAACGAAGTACAAGATGGATATAAAGTAATTTCACCTGATTTTGAGGGTTATTCAGCAAAGGTAAAAATGAATACTCCTTTTGGGCAATCGCATGATTGCAGAATATTTATATTTTATATAAACGAAAAAGAAGCATTTCAAATAGTCGCAACTACAAAAGATGAGGATAACTTTAACAAATACGAATCAATTTTTAAAAAGTGCGCAGAGAGTATTAGAAAGCTGAAGTCCAATGAAAAGTCCTTAGGGGAACCAAGAAGAATTAAAATACATAAAGTCAAAAAAAATGAAACATTTAAATCTTTTGCGCCAGATAGCCCTTACTCCACACATGCAGAAAATAGATTGAGAGTTCTAAATAATTATTTTCCAACCGGTGAACCGAAGTTAGGAGAGTTAATAAAACTTATTTATTAATTATGATTATAAAAATTTTTTTTTCGATTTTATTTTTATGGGTAAATACATTAAGTGCAAGTGATTTATTTAGCCCACAGAGCCAAAAATTTCTCAATGTAAAAGAAGCATTTCAATTTTCCCTCGAACAATCTTCGAAACAGGTAACCAAAGTTAATATTTCTATTTCTAACGGTTACTATTTATATAAGAATAAATTCAAACTAAAAGGTATTGAGAGGAGTGCATATAAACTTGAATTTCTTAGTCCAAAAATTGTCGAAGATGAATTTTTTGGAAGACAAGAAGTCTTCGATGAAAGTACTTATATAAATATTATTTTTTTAAAAGAAAGTATTCCAAGTCAGTTTTTTTTAGAATATCAGGGATGTGCAAAAAAAGGCCTTTGCTACCCGCCAAACAATTTCGAAATTAATTTAAAAAACAAATTGATTGACACAAGTTCTCAAAATTCATTTAAATCTCAACAAATGGAAATAGCTGAGCAAATTTTAAGTAAAAATATACTTATAACCTCAATCTTATTTTTGGGTTTCGGAATATTACTCGCTTTTACTCCTTGTGTCTTACCAATGGTTCCGATTTTATCAGGAATTTTATTAAAAGATAGAAAGCGAGGCTCTAAAGAGTCAATTAAAATCTCATTACAATACGTATCTGGTCTTTGTCTTGTTTATCTATTGATAGGAATACTTCTGAGTGTATATAAACAATCTATTAATATTCAATTTATATTTCAGGATCCAGTTATTCTAATAGTTTTTTCAATAATTTTGGTATTACTGTCACTATCGATGTTTGGTGTTTTTAATTTTCAAATGCCTAGTATGGTCCAAAACTGGTCCAATAAAATAAGTTCAAAATTAAATACAGAAAACTCATTTGGAATATTCATGATGGGTGCTTTATCAGCATTAATTGTTGGTCCATGCATAGGCCCACCTTTAGCTGGGATTTTCATATATATTACTACAACAAATATCAATCCATGGTCTCCACCAATTCTTCTATTAATGCTTTCNATTGGCATGAGNATACCTTTGGTAATTTATAGTGCTTTTATAGGAAGAATCATTCCAAAGACTGGTAATTGGATGAAATACATAAACTACTTCTTTGGCGTATTACTTATTTTAGCAGCACTCATTTTACTTGATAGGGTATATAATTTTTATCCATCTAAAATTAGCTCTGAATTAGATTTTCAAAAAGTTGAAAATCTGAATGAATTAAAAGCAGAAATACATAATCCTAATGTAAATTTCATTATGGTGGATGTTTATGCTGATTGGTGTCTAGAGTGCAAAAGAATGGAGGCTACCACTTTTAAAAATAAACAGGTCATAGAAGCCCTTAACAAAATACATTTAATTAAAATAGATGTTACAGAAAATAATAAGAATGATCAGGAAATATTAAATTATTTAAAAATTATTGGCCCTCCATCATATATGTTTGGTACNTCAGATTTTGGTGTTATGCATGAATTTAATGTGCAAGGATACATGGGCACCGAGGATTTTCTAAACCATCTTAAAATTTTTAATGAATTTAATAGTGATAACTAATGGCTTCATAATTTTTTCTATTGGGCTTACCTTTTTTTATTTTAAAGGAATTCAAAGAATTTTACAGAAATTAGAAGAAATTAAAAGAACTTTTTATCTATTTTTAGGTTTTTAGAATTTTTTAAAGAATTAATTGATTTATTGATATTTTTCTGGTAACTTTGATTTTCTCGATTTTTTCAGAAATTTTAAGAAATTAGAAGAATTTTAATGAAAATACTTGTTTTAAATGGTCCCAATTTGAATCTTTTAGGTAAACGTGAGCCTGAGATATATGGTTATGAGACTTTAGACGATATCGCTAAAAGCTTGGAAGATATAGCTAATCAGCATGAAATATCATTATTTCACGACCAAAAAAATTCGGAATCAGATCTGATCTCATCGATACACAAAGCCCAAAAAGAAAATATTGATCTTATAATTTTTAATCCAGGTGCTTTTACTCATACAAGTATCGCTTTAAGAGATGCTTTATTGGGAGTAAACATCCCTTTCTTTGAAGTTCATATTTCGAATATTTTCTCTAGAGAGGAATTTAGAAAAAAATCTTATTTATCGGACATAGCTGAGGGAGTAATCACTGGACACGGTGTTTATGGCTATTCTTTGGCACTTATGTCTGCAGTTAACAAATATAAAAAATAATTATGGATATTAGAAAAGTAAAAAAATTGATGGAAATGTTGGAGGACTCAAGTCTTACCGAAATAGAAATTAAAGAAGGAGAAGAATCTGTAAGGGTTAGTAAAGCAGGAGTTCAAAGTAATCCTGTGATACAAAGTAATCCAGTTATTCAAAGTAATGTTGATAATGTAAGTAGTGCGCCGCAAAAGAATATTGGGCAGGAATCTGCACCCTCCTCAGTATCAGAGGTAGGTCATGAAATAAAGTCCCCAATGGTTGGAACTTTTTATGAAGCACCTTCACCAGGCGCTAAGCCTTTTGTGTCTGAGGGAGATACGGTTAAAAAAGGTGATGTTCTATGTATCATTGAAGCAATGAAAATGCTAAATCAGATTGAATCAGATAAATCTGGAAAAATTAAAAAAATAATGGTTGATAATGCACAACCCGTTGAGTTTGAGCAAGTGCTATACATAATTGAAGAATGATTAATAAATTGTTAATTGCAAATAGAGGAGAAATTGCACTCAGAATACTGCGTGCATGCAAAGATCTCAATATAAAAACAGTGGCAGTTCACTCAACGGTAGATAGAGACCTTTTACATGTGAGGCTTGCAGACGAGTCTGTTTGTATTGGCCCACCTGACTCAAAACAAAGTTATCTTAATTCTGCTTCTATCATTAGCGCGGCTGAGATTACCGATGCTGATGCAGTACATCCCGGTTTTGGATTTTTGTCGGAAAATGCAAGTTTTGCTGAACAAGTAACCAAATCAAACTTTATTTTTGTTGGCCCTAAAGCAGAGACTATTAGAATTATGGGGGATAAGATCAAAGCAAAAGCTGCAATGAATAAAGCTGGCATTACTGGAATACCTGGTTCAGCAGATGCTCTTGATGATGATTCAAATAAGAATAAGAAACTTGCAGAAAGTATTGGTTACCCGGTATTAATTAAAGCAGCTCATGGTGGTGGCGGAAGAGGAATGCGAGTTGTAAAAGATGAAAAACATTTAATTGAAAGTATCGAAATAACAAAAAATGAAGCCGAGTTAGCATTTGGAAGTAATGAAGTTTTCATGGAGAAATTTTTAGAAAACCCAAGACACATAGAGTTCCAAGTATTAGCTGATCAATTTGGTAATGCAATTTGTTTGGGTGAGAGAGATTGTTCAATGCAAAGGAAACACCAAAAGGTAATTGAGGAAGCCCCTGCGCCAGGTTTATCTCAAGAGCTTAGAGAGAAAATGATGAATAAAATTATTAATGCTTCAAAAGAAATTGGTTACATTGGAGCAGGAACTTTTGAATTTCTATATCAAGATAATGAATTTTATTTCATCGAAATGAATACGAGAATTCAAGTTGAACATCCAGTAACTGAAATGATTACTGGAATCGATATTGTGAGGCAACAGCTTCTTATAGCATCTGGAAAAGAGTTAGGATATAAGCAAGAAGAAGTTGAGCTTAGAGGCCATGCAATAGAATGTAGAATAAATGCTGAAAATCCAAATAACTTTACACCTTCTCCTGGGAAAATTAACACTTTTCATGCTCCAGGTGGGCCAGGTGTGAGGATGGATACGCATATATACAATGGATATTATGTGCCCCCATTTTATGATTCTATGATTGGGAAGCTAATATCTTATGGAAATAACCGTGATGCAGCTATAAGAAGAATGCTTAATGCATTAGGTGAAATTGTCGTAGATGGTATTGAGACTAATGTAAATTTGCATAAATCTCTTTTGACAGATAATGAGTTTCGTAAAGGTGGTGTAAACATCCATTATTTAGAGAAAAAATTAAATTTATAGACAGTAATAAAGTATATAATGTCAAATAACAATAATAAAAATAAAGAGATATTAGAAAAGATAGTAAAAAATTATTTTTTAAAAATTAAAGATTATAAAAACTCCAAAAGTTATTATTTTATCTTAAGTGAGATTGATCAAATTATTATATCCGAAGCTTTAAAAATTTGTAAAGGTAATCAGTTGAAAGCTTCAGAATTACTAGGCATAAACAGAGGCACATTGAGGTCTAAATTAAGTAAATATAAAATCACGTTCAAGAAAAAATAAATTGAAAGAAAAATATTGTTTAATAAGTGTTTCCGACAAATCTAATTTAGAAAAGTTTGCATCTTTTTTATCGTCCATAGGATATAAAATTATATCTACAGGTGGAACAGCAAAATTTTTAAGAGAAAATAATATTGAAGTAATTGATGTTTCAGAAATTACTAAGTTTCAAGAAATCCTAGATGGAAGAGTAAAAACCCTGCACCCCAACTTACATGCAGGAATTTTAGCACGTAACAAAGACCAAGCTGTATTAGAAAATCTTAATATTAAAAGAATTAACCTAGTTGTTGCAAATTTTTACCCATTTTCAGAGGTTGTGAATCGTAAACACTCTTATGAAGAAGCAATTGAAAATATAGATATAGGAGGACCAACACTTGTAAGAGCAGCAGCTAAAAATTTCCTTGAAACAACGATAATAACTTCTAGTTCTGACTTTGAAAGAGCTACTATTAGTTACGATCAAGAGAAAGATGAATTTCCACTTGCACTAAGAAAGGAATTTGCAATTAAAGCTTTTCAAAAAGTTACTGAATATGATACTCAAATTTCAAACTACCTTAACCAAAGTAAAAATCCTGATACTATGCCGGAGAGAATTAATTTGAACTTACAAATTAGTAAAAGTCTTAGATATGGAGAAAACCCTCACCAAAATGCATCCATATACTCAATTAATAATCATCAAAAGGACTCCTTAAAGCTTTTGCTTGGTAAAGAAATTTCCTATAATAATTATGTTGATAGCTATACTGCGCTTAAATGTATAAAAGATTTTAATGAGCCTACATGTGTAATAATTAAACATGCAAATCCATGTGGCATCTCATCAAATAAGTCTCTAATAAATGCCTATAAAAATAGCTACTTGACCGATCCTACCTCAGCATTTGGTGGTGTCATAGCTTTAAACAATACTGTTGAGAAGGATTTAATTACAGAGATATACAGTAATCAATTTGTTGAAATCATCCTTGCTCCTGAATTTACTGAGGACGCTATTAAAGAAGCGAAAAAAAAACCTAACGTAAGAATTATAAAATACTCTATTGAAGATAATAATTCTTCTCTATATAAATATGATATGAAACTACTAGATGATAAATTTCTAATTCAAGAGTGTAATAGTATTATTGGAATAAATGATTATAGAGTTGTATCCAAAATAAAACCTAATGATGATATTTTAGAAGACATTTTTTTCACTTGGAAAGTTTGTAAACATGTTAAATCTAATGCAATTGTTTTCGCAAAAAATAAATCTACACTTGGTATTGGAGCTGGCCAACCAAGTAGAATTGATTCAACAAATATAGCCATAAATAAAGCTAAAAATTTTGGATACTCCTTGAAAAATTCAATAATGGCTAGTGATGCTTTTTTCCCTTTTAGGGATAATGTAGACAAAGCTGCTGAAGAAAAAGTAACAGCAATTATTCATCCTGGAGGATCAAAAAATGATGATGAGGTTATTGAAGCTGCTAATGAACATAATATAATTTTAATTTTTACTGGAATAAGACATTTCAATCACTAAATTATGAATGTAATGATTTTAGGTGCAGGTGGAAGAGAACATGCTCTTACATGGAAAATATCACAATCTGATGATGTTGATAATATTTTTGTTTTGCCAGGAAATTACGGAATCTCAAAAGAAAAAAAAGTAACAATTGTAAATTCAAAAAATTATCAAAATAAAGACTATCTAAATTTTGCTATTCAAAATAATGTTGAGTTGGTAGTAGTAGGGCCAGAAGAACCTTTGGTTAATGGTATTGTCGATATTTTTGAAGAATATGGAATAAAAATATTTGGACCAAATAAAAATTCAGCTATGCTTGAAGGCTCTAAAGAGTTTTGTAAAGACTTTTTTTCTAACAACAATATACCTACTGCTCATTATAAAACTTTTAATAGTACTGTTGGTTTAAAAGAACATATAGATAGCCAAGTAATGCCAATTGTAATTAAAGTTGATAATTTAGCAGCTGGCAAGGGCGTTTTTATTGTTGAAGAAAAAGATGAATGCTTGAAAATAGCAAAAAACCTTTTATCAACTGGCTACAACGGTATTGCAGCAGAAAAGATCATAATTGAAGATTTTTTAAAAGGTGAAGAAGCAAGCTTTATGTGCATTGTAGCAAAGAACAAGCAAATAATTCCTCTTACATCTTCGAAAGATCATAAAAAATTACTAGATGGAGATCTTGGTTTAAATACCGGTGGTATGGGTGCATATTCACCTACAAACCTCATAGACGATAAAATGGAAAAAAAAGTTATTGATAATATTATAAAACCAACAGTAGATGGGCTAGCTAAAATGGGTATTGAATATACTGGATTTCTATATGCAGGATTAATGATTGATAAAGAAGGTAACCCATTTGTTTTAGAGTATAATTGTCGACTGGGTGATCCTGAAGCACAATCAATTTTAATGAGACTCGATTGTGATTTATTCAAATTATTAAACAAATCTCTTGATGTAAACTCACAAAAAATAAAAATTATTTGGAAAAAGTCACATGCATGTACAGTTGTACTCGCATCTGATGGTTATCCACTTAAGTATAAAAAAAATATAGTAATTAATGACACAGGAACAGACAACAATAATACAAAGATATTTCACAGTGGAACTGTATTTGATGGAACAAACACTGTTACAAATGGTGGAAGAGTCTTAAGTATTACTGCTCTAGGAAATGATCTAGAAGAATCAGTAAGGAATGCGTATGCTAGAGTGGGTGAAATTAATTGGGATGGTATGGTTTACAGAAAAGATATTGCAAAAAAAGAAATAGAAAAAAAATTTATCTTTTCATAGATTCAAAAAATTCATCATTAGTTTTAGTAGTTTGAAGTTTATCTAGCAAAAATTCAACAGCTTCAATTTCATCCATTGGATGAATAAATTTACGAAGTACCCACATCTTTTGGAGCTCTTCAGGAGTAGTAAGTAATTCTTCCCTTCTTGTACCAGATTTATTTATATTTATAGCTGGAAAAACTCTTTTTTCAGAAATTCTTCTATCTAAGTGAATTTCACTATTTCCAGTACCCTTAAATTCTTCAAAAATCACCTCATCCATTTTTGATCCAGTTTCCACTAGAGCTGTCGCTAAAATCGTTAGAGAACCACCTTCTTCAATATTCCTTGCTGCTCCAAAAAATCTTTTAGGCCTGTGAAGAGCGTTTGCATCAACGCCACCTGTAAGAACCTTTCCTGAGGCAGGAGCAACAGTATTATATGCTCTTGCAAGCCTTGTGATGGAGTCAAGAAGTATTACTACATCTTTTTTATGCTCGACTAATCTTTTAGCTTTTTCAATAACCATTTCTGCAACTTGGACATGCCGTGTAGCAGGCTCGTCAAAAGTTGATGAAACAACTTCACCGTCAACCATTCTCGCCATCTCGGTCACTTCTTCTGGCCTTTCATCAATTAGTAATACTATTAGGTGACAATCCGGGTAATTTGAAGTTATGCTTTGAGCAATATTTTGAAGCATAATTGTTTTACCAGCTTTAGGTGGTGAAACTACAAGGCCTCTTTGTCCATTTCCAATGGGAGAACAAACATCTATGATTCTTGCAGTTATATCTTCTCGTGTTCCATTGCCTCTTTCTAATTTAATTCTTTTATCTGCATGCAATGGAGTAAGATTTTCAAAAAGAACTTTTCCTCTTGCATTTTCAGGTGACTCAAAATTAATTTGATCAACTTTCAACATAGCGAAGTATCTTTCAGTATCTTTTGGAGGCCTTATTTTCCCAGACACTGTATCACCTGTTCTTAAACCAAATTTTCTAATTTGACTTGGGGAAACATATATATCATCTGGTCCAGCTAAATAAGAACTATCAGCAGATCTTAAAAAGCCGAAGCCGTCTTGGAGTATTTCTAAGATACCATCACCAAATATGTCTTCACCACTTTTTGCATGCGTCTTCAAAATAGAAAATATAACTTCTTGCTTTCTAGAGCGAGCAATATTTTCTATTCCCATTTCAGTTGCCATGCTTATTAAATCAGCTGGTGATTTCTTTTTTAATTCTGTTAAATTCATAAAAAGTGGTTGTTGTGAAAAAGATATTTGGTTAATGATGTCGTAAGAAAGATAAATCTTAAGTGATTAATAAAATTTATCATTATTTTATATTTTAGTCTACTATTTTTTATATATTTGATTTAATTAAATTTATTAGGTCGCTTTTTGATAATGCACCTACTTGCGTGGTCTTAACCTCTCCATTTGAATACAAAATCAAAGTTGGTATTCCCCTGATACCCAAAGAACCAGGAATTTGAGAATTTTCATCTACATTCATCTTGCCAATACAGACCTCACCTTTTAATTCCACNGCAATCTCTTCTAGAATTGGAGTTATCATTTTACATGGGCCGCACCATTCAGCCCAAAAATCTACCAAAATAGGTATTGGCGATTTTAGAACCTGCTCGTCAAAATTTTGATCAGTGATTTCAATTAAATTATCAGACATCGAATTATTTTAAACTTAAAAAATGAAATTATACATTTTTCTCCCAATTTTTAAAGCTTTTTAACTACCTTCGTGGATGATTCTCCAAACATCCTCCTCTTTTTTCCAAAATAAGCCCTTCCTAGTAGTACTTGAAAAGTTATTACTTTTATAATCTTGTTTAAACTCATAGAAAACTAAATCTTTTTTATTTGGATAAAAAAATATATTAATGTCCCTTAACTTTAAATCAATAAATTCTTTATCTTTTGTAATCCTTAAAATATGAGAGACCCTTTTTTCAAAGTCATGTTGTTTACTTTTAAAATCAACTGAATGTTGAGCAATATATTTGTATGGATCTAAGCTTTCCCAACTCATTTTCCAGTTTTGTATGACATTTTGAAAGAAAGCATTATTTTCTTTCCATTCTTTTTTTGTTACCCAATTAATTTCTTCAGTTAATATAATTTTTGTTTCCCCTAAGTGTATAAATTCTTTTAATTTTAAAAGTGTTTTATTACTTGTAACAACACAACCCTCACTTGCTAATGGGGGTCTGCTGTATGTATCTCTTGGTACTCCATGTATCCAAATACCATACCCTGTTTTATTATTCCTTTTATCCCAGGAATTTGGATAGTTAATAGGAAATGCCCCATTACCATAGAGCTCAGGCAAATCATTATCATGGTAAAAAGTCTTAACAGTATATATGCCAGTTGGTGTTTTATTGTCTCCAGATGCAAATTTACTATATCCTTCTTTACCTATTGACACATAAAAGTCATTCACTACCCGGGGAGGGTTATCATTTTTAACTAAATACAAACGAGATTTAGATAATTCAACTATAAGTAAATAGTCACTTTTTTTAGAAATATTAATTATGGACTTCGGAATTAAATTATTATTTTTGTATTCAGATTTAAAATTTAATCTTGCAGATGCTTCTTTTTTCAATAATGCTAATTTTTCATTACTTTGATCAACTTTGTTTATGAAATTTTTTGATTGCGCTTTAGCTGTTAATAGCTCTGAGTAAACAAACTTACCTAGTTTAAAATTAGGATATTCCTCTAAAAGTATTTCGGCGCGCTGTAAAGCTTCATCAATAGCNCCATTTCTTTGAAAATCAATAATCTCTAATAGTCGGCTTTCCGCTTCATCAAAAGGATTTTCATTTTCTGCTTTAAGCAAATGCGTATAGAAAATTATTGGAAGAATTAATAAAAGTCTCATTATTATCTTATAACAAATTCACCTGATATTTTAAGTTCATTATTAATTTTTGTGATTAGTAAGTGTTTTATCACAGTATCTTTAAACTTACTTGATTCGTATGATTGAGTAAATGCAACAAGAAATGAATGAGATGAGGAAAAGATTTCTTTAAAGTTTGACAAATTAATTACAATTTTATCTTTATTTTTAATTTTCTTCTCTCTATCTTTTTTCCATTCAGAATTACTTTTAATATTGTTTGTATAATATCCTTCTTTATATAAATTAAGATATTCAGGAATATTTTTTGACTGCCACGCGGCTGCCCATTTGTTTGTAAAATCTGTAATTTCTGCAAGAGTAATGCTTTGACTAACTTCTTTTTTGTTTTGAGATGTTATGCCTTTATTTTCTACAACTGTTTTCTTAACTTTTGAAAGATTATCTACCGCTATAAGATTCAATGGTTTTTGTTCATTATCAATATCTAAAGCCTGCTCATAAAGAATATTTGCCCTATAAGCGTATAAATTAGTTAGGTTTGAATAAATAGTATTTAAATTTTGATTGAGTGATAATGATTTTGTAAGAATTTTTATAGCTTCTTCAATATTACCTTTTTCTGCTTCTATAACTGCTAAATTATTAAAAATCTCAATATTATTTGGTAATAATTTTTGTAGATTTGAAAGAACCTTTTCGGCTTCTTCGAACTTACCTTCATTGATTAATTTGTAAGAGTCATAAAAAATGCTTTCATTACTTGCGTCTGCACGGGAAATCCCCATAGTAATAAAAAGCGCTAATGTACATAATTTGATATAATTACTAAAATTCATTTTAATTTTTAGAACCTTGTTTTTATTATAAATTTTATTATATTGGAAAGGCATGTCTAAATAAACAATTGTATTTAATGGATCATTTTAGGAGATTATAAGTGAAGATATGTATTCTTGGAGGAACAGGATTTGTTGGGAGGAGTTTAATTAGCGCTCTTTCTAAAGAGAATTACACCATTACAGTTATCACGAGAGACTTTGATAAAAATAAAGATTTAGCGATATATCCAAACCTCAAACTCATTCAGGAAGATGTTTACAATGAAAAAAGAATGCTAGAAGTTTCAAAATCTCATGATGTTTTAATAAACTTAATTGGTATCCTTAACGAAAAAGGTTTTAGAGGAAAAGGCTTTTACTTAGCACATTCTAAAATTGCGAGAATCATTTTAAATGTTTGTAAACAAAATCGCATAAAAAGAATACTTCATATGAGTGCTCTTAATGCAGACCCGGGTGGTTCAAGTCATTATCTCAGAACGAAAGGGGAAGCTGAAAGTTTTCTTCATACTTATGGTGAGCGTTTTGCAGATGTAACATCATTTAGACCTTCTGTAATTTTTGGTACCGAAGATAGTTTTATTAACAGATTCTCAGATTTATTAAAATTTATCCCTTTTGTTTTCCCACTAGCATGTGCACAGACAAGGTTCGCCCCTGTTTATGTAGGAGATCTTGTCAATTTTATGAAGGATTCTATAGATGATGTTTCAAGTTTCAATAAAAAAATTGATATTTGCGGGCCAAAAATTTATACATTAGAAGAAATTGTAAAAATTGTAATTGATGTGAAAGGTTATTCTACAAGGGTCATTCCTTTAAACAATGCATTATCTAAATTTCAGGCAGTTATGATGGAGTTTTTACCGGGTAAGCCTTTCTCCATTGATAATTTTAACTCATGTTTAGTTGATAGTATTTCTGAATCTGGACTGAAGTTTAAAACAGAGCTTGAATCCGTAATCAAACAATACTTGTAAAAATTATGGAGATATATTTAGTAGGTGGGGCAATTAGAGATAGAATTTTAAATCTTCAAATAAATGAAAAAGATTACGTTGTAGTTGGCTCATCCCAGAAAGAAATGTTGAGCGAGGGGTTTAAACAAGTTGGGAAGAAATTCCCAGTCTTTCTTCATCCAAAGACAAGTGAAGAATATGCTTTGGCCAGAACAGAAATAAAAACTGGTGTTGGCCATAAAAATTTTATTTTTGAAACTAACAAAAATATCTCACTTGAGGATGATCTTAAAAGAAGAGATTTAACAATTAATGCAATTGCCGAGGATAAGAATGGTAACCTAATAGATCCATTTAATGGAATACAAGATCTTAAGAATAAAATAATAAGACATGTTTCAGAGGCTTTTGTAGAAGACCCCTTAAGGGTATTGCGTGTTGGAAGATTTTACTCAAAACTTGCTCCACTAGGCTTCAAAATAGACCCAAGCACTATAAATCTTATGAAAGATGTAGTTAATTCTGGAGAAATATTGGAGTTGTCTAACGAGCGACTTTGGATGGAGTTAAACAAAGCAATGTCATATGAATATCCATACGGTTTTTTTAAGACAATCTGTGAAATAGGGTTTCAGGATAAAATTTTAGAAAGTAATTTAAATTTAAAAGAAATTGAATCGAAATTAAACTTTACAAAAAATAAAGATATCTCTGTTGAAAGTAAACTAGTTTTTTTAGAATTACCAATAGATTTTATTGAGATTTTTGGTTTTCCAAAAAAGGTACTTGATTCTCACTTTTTTTTCACAGAATATGCGCCTAAATACCTATCAATAGATTTTTCTAATAAGGAAGAAATTTTAAATTTTATTTTAGAAACCGATGGTATCCGAAAAATTAATCGAATTGAAAATTTTCTTAAAAATATAAGTTTATTAATTTCTTATAAATATAACAATCAAGTTAATAATTTAATGTTATTTATGTCAATTTTAAAAAATATTCTCTCATCAAAAGATAGGCCAAAAATTAATGACGAAAATGTTAGCGAGATAAAAAAAATATTCTCTAACTTTTACATGAAAAAAATTGAAGAAATTTTAGACAAAAAACACTAAAAGAAATATTCCAAGGACTATTCTATAGATCATAAAAGGTAAAAAGCTAATTTTCTGTATAAATTTCATCAGAAGTACAATTGTAAAGTATGATGATAAAAAAGATCCAATAGTCACAACAATCAAGTCAAAATATAATGTTGGCTGTATAACTTTATCATTTATTATCATAAAAGATTCGTATGATGTGGCAGCTATAATTACTGGAACTGATAGTAAGTAAGATATATATAATGACGATTGCTTTTTATATCCTAAAATTAATGCACCTAATATAACTACTCCTGATCTTGATGCTCCTGGTATTAACGCTAAAATCTGGAAAAGTCCTATAATTACAGCATCTTTATAAGTTAGATCAGATGTTAAATGTTTTTTTTTACTTTTAATATCGTAAACTATTATCAAAACTGCAATTATAATTGTTGAAGCTATAATGACGTTCAAATTCCTTAAATAACTTTCAATTATTTCATGGAATGAGTATCCAATTAGTAAAACTGGAATAACGGCAACAATAATTTTTTTTATATTTTCAAAATTATTAATTTCAAAAGATTCTATTTTTTTAATTTCTTTATTAAGGAAAATATAAACTAAAATAGCTAGTAAAGATCCAAAGTGCATGAAAACGTCAAAATACATTGGTTGTAGTTGCCAACTTAATACTTCAGGAATAATAATTAAATGTGCAGAGCTTGAAATAGGTAAAAATTCTGTAATACCTTGCACCATAGAAAGAATTAAAAGTTGATAAGTGTCAATCATAATTTATGTCTTATATCATTAATGTCAAAACTATTTCTAAATGTTTTATTTGATACCAACATGATTTTGAAAGTTTCTCCCATATCAGTTGGAAATAAAAGTGTTTTTAGAACAGAGTTTCTTTTGAGTTCATCACAGATTTGGTCAGCTTGCTTTAAAATATCACAATATATTAAAAAATCTTTTTGGGTTGTATACGAGACAAGATTATGATTAAGATTATTAAAAATTTTATATATTTGTGAAAAATCTACGTTACAAGAAATATCTACATTCCCCGAAAAAGCAAGACAATCAATAACTTTATTTTTCTTGTAATAATACTGAATGTTTCCTTGTTTCTTCTGAATGTGATAATACTCATTTTGACCGTAACCATAATCAATAATTAAAAAAATAAAATCTTTTTTATTTTTGAAATTTTTTACAATAAATTCTTCACTTTTAAAACTTATTTCTGACTCGTAATTGTTTGGAAAACTTAAACCAATATTTTTCTGAATTTTTTCAATTTCTTGTATAAAACTGGTTTTAGCTTTTATAAAGTCATAAATCAAAGTATTATTATTTATCCTGATAACTTTTTCAAAATAGTTATTGTTTATAACTTTAAAAATTTTTACAGGCATTGCGTCAAATACTTCATTCGCTAAAAAAAAAGAGCTACTTATATCTGAAGCATCTTTTACCCACTTGACTTTTTTATAAATACTTCCAGGTAAATTTGATAAATTTCTTTTTTGGTCATTAATTAATTTTTTACTTTTCTCAACAATATAATAATTAGTAATATAATTATTGTCTAAATCTTCACATAAAATATCATAAGCTAATTTTCCACTTCCTGCCCCAAATTCAGTAAAATTTCGATAACTATGGTTTTTCAAAATTTTTAAAAAAAAATTATAAATACTTGCTCCGAATAAACGCGTTAATTCAGGAGATGTAATAAAGTCACAATTATTAGGATCTAGGGAAGTTTGTGGATTATCGTAATAGCCATAATCTGGCTCATATAACGCCATTTCCATATATTTATCGAATGTTAGATAATTTTCTTGTTTAATTTTTGTTTCGATTTTTTCGTAAAGATTCACAGTAAAGACTTTAAAATGTATATATAATAANTATTAACTAATATAATACTATGGCAAAATCTGAAGTAAATTGTAAAGTTGCTCTTGTTACTGGTGCTAGTAAAAGGATTGGAAATGGAATTGCTCGCAAATTCCATGAAGAAGGCTATAACATAGTCCTTCATTATAATATGTCCTCAAAAGATGCACTTTTTCTTGCAGAGGAGCTAAATAAAAAAAGAGAAAATTCGTGTTTCCCAATTCAATTTGATCTTGGAAATTTTCATGAGTATGAGAACTTTAAAGATCAACTNGGTGACGATTGGAAAAAGATAAATGTTCTAATAAATAATGCATCCACNTTNTACCCAACCAATTTTATAGATTCAAATGAAGATAATTGGGACGATCTTATTAATATAAATCTAAAATGTCCTTTTTTTCTCTCACAGCTTTTTTATAAAGAATTGAAAGATAATAATGGAAGTATTATCAATATAGTTGACATCCATTCACTAAAACCTNTAAAAGATTTCCCAATTTACTCTATAGCAAAATCTGGGTTGAATATGCTTACAAGATCCTTAGCTATAGAGCTTGGACCTGAAATAAGAGTGAACGGAGTTTCTCCTGGCCCAATTTTATGGCCTGAGGTTAAAGAGTATGAAAATACGCATCAAGAAATTATTGACAGTACAGCATTAAAAAGGCAAGGGGATGTTTCTGATATTGCTAACTTGTGTTTTTATTTACAATCAAAAGGTGTTTATATNACTGGGCAAGTTATTAATGTTGATGGTGGAAGATCCTTGGGTCTATAGTTCAAGGCCTAGTAATTTCGATTCCAACATCATCTGATCCCCTAATTGCTCCTGGCTTAGATATTGATATTGTGATTTGTTGAATATTATATTCATTAAGAATAATTTCGGCCATATTTTCGATCATTGATTCTACTAATTCAAATTTATTGTTTTCTGCAAGAGATATAATTCTTTTAGATATAGATTTATAGTTTACTGAATCTTCTATTTTTTTGGATTTTGCTGATTTTTTGATATCTAGGTACAAAATAAGATTTATATTAATCATTTGATCTACAGCTTTTTCCCATTCGAAAATGCCTATTCTTGTTTTTACCTTTAAATTNCTTAGAAATATCTTATCCATGCCAAAAATTATATAAAATATTAGGTTGTATGTATGCTTTATTTTTGTATAATTAATATTCTTTTTTTTGGAGCGTNAAAATGTCTAAAGTTTGTGATGTTACTGGAGTAAAGCCTTTATCAGGAAATAACGTTTCCCATGCCCATAATAAAACAAAGAGAAGATTTGATCCCAATATACACTCTCATAGATTTTGGCTTGAAAAAGAAAATAAATGGGTAANATTAAATGTTTCTAAGAAGGGTTTAAAGACCATCGAAAAGCTTGGGATCGAAGCTGTTTTAAAAAAACTTGGAAAATAATAAGATATGAGAGAAAAAATAAAATTAGTTTCATCAGCAAAAACCGGCCATTTTTATACAGCAACAAAAAATAAAAAAACTATGCCTGATAAGATGGAAATTAAAAAATTTGACCCGGTTNTTCGTAAACACGTAATCTATAAAGAATCAAAAATAAAATAAATTACTCAGGGCAAGGACAAAAACATTGGCCCTTTGAGTTCCANCAACACCTTCCAGATTCTCCTGATTTGCTTTTCCACATCGCACAACCGATACCAGTAGCTCTTGGCCCTAGAGGGTCAGCAACTTTGACTGCAATTTTATCTTTTATNTTNACAGTGACATACTCGTATTGAGTTTGATTTTGATTAATAATTTCTGTGCTTACCTCTTCTTCATCCTCAAAAGCCCAGTCNTAAACATCGCTAACCGTTGAGCATCCTTGTAAAATAAACATCGAGAAAAAAAGTGAAAAAAATATTCGTTTCATAAGATCTCCATTTAGTGAACTATTTTTATTTTTTTTAAATCAAGCGCAAAGGCTTCAAGAGCTTTTAAACCAGAAGTCTCGGCTTGCTCACACCATTTATTTAATTCTACCATAAAACATTCATAAGTCTGAAATTTCAAACTCCATAACGANANAAGACTTTTTTTGAAGAAATAAACTTTTTTGAGATTTTTATTCCTTTCAAATAAATTTTCTATTTTGATTAAGTCATTTTTTTTGAATAAATTTTCATTTTTAATAAATTTTTTAATTTCTTTTTTAAATTTTTTAAGCTGTATATCACAGCCTGTCTTACACTCATAGCGAAAGATTGGTAAGAATACATCTTTAATATATCTAGTGGATATAACAATTTGGTTGCAAAATATATCTTTTGAATTATTTTCAAAATTTTTTGAAAAAATAAGTTTAGGCATATTTTTTTTTATCTTAATTAATTTCAAATACGAAAATAATCTTATGTAAAGCCAGCCTATATCAAATTCCCACCACTTATTTGAAAATTTAGCTGAAGTAGGGCATGCATGATGATTATTATGCATTTCTTCCCCTCCGATGATTACACCTAAGCTACATAAATTATGTGAGTAATCTGCCGTATCAAAATTTCTATAACCTTTTTGATGAGCGAGTCCATTTATTACTCCGGCAGCAAAAAAAGGAATCCACATCATTTGAATTGACCAAATGATAATTCCTGGAATCCCAAAAAATACAATAAGNAGTGTTAAAAAAAGAATAATTCCAATATTTTGATTCTTCTCTATAAAAATCTCTAATTTATCATTTTTGATATCTTGTGTGTATTTTTCAATCTCAGATTTATTTTTTGTTGCAGTNCTATATAAATCTGCTCCCGAAAATAGGACTTTGAAAAGCCCATGTACTGCTGGACTATGTGGGTCATTTTCCTTTTCGCAATGAGCATGATGTTTTCTATGAACTCCAACCCACTGTTTTGTAGACATACCAGTTGAAGTCCATAGCCATACTCTAAACAGTACAGATAAGGAATTATTAATCTCAATTGATTTGTGGGCCATACATCTGTGTAAATACAGAGTTACAGAAATAATAGTAATATGGGTAAAAATTAAAGATAAAAGTAAATATTCAAATAATGAAAAAGTAAAAAAACCTTGGTAATATTTAATTATTATATCCATCGTANTATATCATTTAATATTAACATTTTAACAAAAAAGGGCTAGCAGTGTCACTACAACTATTTTACACAGATAAAGTACCTTCAGAACTTAAAAAATTAGCAGTTATTTGTCATGAGGGAAACAACACTCAGTTAACAAATGATNTTTTATTTTCTGGTTTAGACGCAACTGGACCAAATAAATTTGAAATATGGCAAACAACCTCAGAGGTGNATGATAATTCTTTTAAAGATTTTTATATCAAAAGTACCAAAGATTATATGTTTGGTTGCTTTATAACAAATTTAAAAAATAATAATTTTGAAGATCAACTTTACTACTTTTATGATGAAATATTTAAATTCACTGGAGAAATAAATTTTAATATTGCAAAAATATGGCACTACATACCACATTTTTTAAAGAAGCAAAGCAATGGAAAAAATAATTANGATTCAATGTGTGAGGTAAGAAAAAAAGTATATGCTAAAAATGGAATTTCAGATTGCTATCCAGCTTCAACTGCAGTGAGTATAAAAAATACCAACTTAGTTATCTATTTTATTGCAACTCCCAAAAAAATAATTGAAGTTAAGAATGNGAACCAAACAGCACCATANAAATATCCTAGTGGTTATGTGTCCACACATCCATTATTTTCTAGAGCTATTATCATTGATAAAGAAGAAAAAATTTTTGTTTCAGGTACNGCGAGTATTGAAGGTCATGAAACAAAGCACCATGGAAATATTGAGCTCCAATATGAGCAGATATGTAAAAATCTCAAATCTCTCATTAAAAATTATGATATTAAGGAAGAAGACTTAAGTAATGTTAAAATATATTTATCATCAAATACTTTGGGTTCAAAACTTATGAGAAGGTTTTACGATAAATATAAAGATAAATTTATTATAATTGAATCAGAACTATGCAGGAAAAACTTACTGATTGAAATAGATGGTATTTATTAAAAATTTAATCATGAAAAAATATATTTTAAATACACAGATCGCAAAGTTTGAAATACAATCGGAACCTCATGGAGAGTGGGATCTTTGGATAAATAAAATGCCAACTCTTACTTTTGAGTCACCNGAAGCAGCTGCACTAGCGGTATTTGANAAAAGATCAGGATATTTTTTATGGGATTCTCAGCAAGGTTCCCCAAGAATTTCAAGAGATCTTTCTGATTGGGATGAGATTTTAACTTAATTTTCCTGCTGCTGCGAGGCTATTAACCTTTGCTCGTTCCATAACTATTTTTTTTGCACTCTCAATATTTTCATCTTTNCCACTCCAGAATGTCATGGCAGCTTGTTGAAGGGCTCTCCCATAAGAAAAAGTTAATTTCCAATTATTATCTTGGGACTGAATATTCATCTCATTCAAATTATTAGTTGCATCATCATCAGATTGTCCACCAGACAAAAATGCTATACCTGGAACATCTTGAGGTACATTTTCTGAAAGACATTTTATAGTTGAAGATGCAATCATTTTGGAGTCATTTTTTTTTGGACAATTAACACCTTCAATAACCATGCTTGGTTTTAAAATAATACCTTCAAGATATACATCTAAAAAGTTTAAATGATCAAAAACAATTGATAACGTTTTAGANGTTTTTTCTAAAGTAAGTTCAATTGGATGATCTCCATCCATTAAAACTTCAGGCTCAACAATTGGAACTATATTATTTTCTTGGCAAATACTTGCATATCTTGCTAAAGCATTTGCATTTGCAATTAGTGATGCATCAGAAGGTAAATTATTTTCTTCAGAGATATTTATCACAGCTCTCCACTTTGCGAACCTAGCGCCTAAGCTATAATAATTTTTCATTCTTGAATCAAGTCCATCCAGACCCTCAGTAATTTTCTCTCCTGGATGACAAGAAAAAGGCTTTGCACCTGCGTCAACTTTTATACCAGGAATAATATTTATACTATTTAAAAAATCTGGAAAAGATTGTCCACTGAGAGTNTGTTGTNTAATAGTCTCGTCAAAAAGTATTGCTCCTGAGATNTATTTATTTAAATCAGGNGCTGTAACAAGNAGATCTCTATANATTTGTCGNTTTTTCTCTGTATCTTCAATATTAAGTTTCTCAAATCTTTTTTTAATAGTTGGAAAACTNTCGTCCATAGCAAGTATCCCTTTTGAATNACTAACTANGTTTNTTGCTGTTTCTTTTANATCTGTTTTATTCATTTTANGACTCCACTAAATGACCTACTTTTACAATTTTCATAGCATTTGTACCACCTTGTATTCCAGCCAAATCCCCTTTTGTAATTATTACTAAATCATTATCTTTTGCAACACCAAGATTTGTTAATACGTTAATTGCATCCTTATTAACTTGGGCATGATTAGTATTTATTGTTTTGAGATGAGCAGGATATACCCCTCTATATAAAGTTACTTTTCTTAAGGTATCAATATGGGTAGTTAAAGCAAAAATTGGAATAGTGTGATTAACTCTAGACATCCATAAAGCAGTTTTTCCTGACTCAGTTAGTGCAGCAATGGCCTGGGCTTTAATATTTTCTGCAGTTTGCATACATGCTAAAGCAATAGCTTCATCTGTTCGCANNCATGATTTTTTCTGAATATCATTTATGAGAAAAGCAGAATTCTCTATTTCGGAACCTTCGCATATTCTACCCATCGCTTCAACAGCTTGAACAGGGTGATCTCCCATTGCAGTTTCACTTGATAACATNACTGCATCTGTGCCATCAAGAACTGCGTTTGCAACATCAAAAACCTCAGCTCTTGTCGGAATTGAATTAGTGATCATTGACTCCATCATTTGAGTTGCAATAATTACAACCTTATTCTTTGATCTAGCTTTAGTGATTAATTCTTTTTGAACAGCAGGTAATTGAGCATCTCCAATTTCAACTCCTAAATCTCCTCTCGCAATCATTATTGCATCTGCTTCATCAATAATTTCATCAATATTAGTAATAGCCTCAGATCGCTCAATTTTTGCAACAATTGATCCATTTCCTCCTGCTTCCTTAAGTAATTTTCTTGCTTGAATAATATCTTCTTTTGTTTTTGTGAAAGATACTGCTAAGTAATCAACTCCAATTTCAGCTGCTAACTTTATATCCTCAAAATCTTTTTCGCCTATTGCCGGCGCTGACAGACCCCCTCCCTTTTTATTTATACCTTTACAATCATATAGTAACCCACCATTTACAACTTCAGTTACAATTTGCGAGCCTTTTATACTTTTTACTTTTAACTCAATTCTTCCATCATCAAGAAGTAAAGAATCTTTTGAAGTAATGTCTTTTACGAGTTCAACATAATCTGTTCCAACTATATCTTTATCCCCTGCTTCAATATCATGGCTNGAATCNATAATAAATTTCTTACCATTTTCAAGCATTACACTTGATTCTTTAAATTTACCAATTCTTATTTTGGGCCCTTGCAAGTCGCCCATTATTCCAACGTGGTATTTCATCTGAGACGAAATATCACGAGCTAGCTTACATCTTTTTATGTGAGTTTTTTTATCAGAGTGAGAAAAATTAAGTCTCATTACATCTACCCCTGCTTTTATTAATCCTCTAATAGAATCTTCAGAATCTGTTGACGGGCCAATAGTAGCTATAATTTTAGTTTGTCGATATGTATGGGTGTTTACTTCAGTCATTTCTTATTTTTTTAATAATTTCAGAACAGGCAAGTCATCGTTTTCTATAAAGTTTAAAAAAGCCCCGCCTCCAGTTGAAACATAACTAATTTTACTCAGATTATCAAAACTTTCCACGGCAGCTATTGTATCTCCTCCGCCAACAAGTGAATAAGCTTTTGAATTTGTAACCGAGCGACAGACATTCTCTGTACCATTTTGAAATTCTTTCTCTTCAAAAACGCCTATAGGTCCATTCCAAATAATAGTTTTTGCAGTTTCGATTACCTCTTTATATTTTTTTATTGTTTTTTCTCCTACATCTTTAATTATATCATCATTGTTAATTTCATTTATGGCTTTTTTTAAAATTTGTGAATCATTCAANCAAACTACATCTTCAGGCAAAGGTATAAAAACTTTTTTACTATCTGCAATTTTAATTATTTCATTACATTTATTAACGAGCTCAGGTTCCCATAAAGATTTTCCAACTTTATGACCAGTTGATGACAAAAAAGTGTTGGCTATTCCACCTCCTAAAATTAAAACATCTACTTTATCTAAAAGAGATTTAATTACTCCTAGCTTGGAGGANACTTTTGCTCCACCAATTATCGCCACTACTGGGTTTTCTGCATTAGAAACGGCTTTTTTNATACTNTCTATTTCATTAATTAAAAGTGGTCCAGCGCATGCTGCTTTTGAAGTTTGAGCTAATGTGTAACATGACATATGCTTTCTATGTGATACGCCAAATGCATCCATTATAAACAAATCACAATTAGTNGATATTTTATTGGCNATATCCTTACTTCCTTTTTTTTCTCCAGGTATAAAACGTACATTTTCGCATAGCGTTAATTTATTTTTAAAATCTATTTGAAAATCTTGAAAAAAATTTTTGTTAAAAGAAACTTCCTCTCCCACTCTTTCTTCTAAAGCTTTTATTATTATTTCTAAAGAGTATTTTTTGTCATAAATACCTTCTATTGGCCTACCTAAATGTGACAAAATACTAACATTTGCGCCTTGGTTTAAAATTTTCTTAATTGATGGTATGCATGCATCTATTCTTTCAAAACTCGTTATTTTTCCATTTTTCAATGGTACATTTAAATCTTCTCTTATGATTATATTTTTATTTTCTAACTCAAAATCACTGATTTGTTTGATTTGAAGCATTTTATTTCTTCATAAAGACTAATGTGGTATCAAGCATACGATTAGAAAAACCCCATTCGTTATCATACCAAGTGAAAATCTTTACAAGTCTCTTATCAATTACTTTAGTAAGTGTTGAGTCAAATACACCTGATGCTGCTCGGTGATTAAAATCTTTTGACACTAAAGGTAATTCGTTATAGTCAATTATATTTTTCATTTCATTTGTACACGCAGTTTTAATAATATTATTTACTTCTTCTACTGATGTATCCTTTTTTACATTTAAAACTAAATCTGCAACTGAAACATTTATAATAGGAATTCTTATAGCATAACCATCAAGCTTTCCTTTTAAGTCTGGAATTACGTCACCTACAGCAATTGCTGCTCCAGTCTTGGTCGGAATCATGGATTCGGTTGCAGATCTGGCTCTTCTTGGGTCTTTATGATTTGAGTCTGTGAGTCTCTGATCATTTGTAAAAGAGTGAACGGTAGTTAAAAAACCACAATCAATTCCAATTGATTCATTTAGAACTTTTAAAACTGGAGCAATACAATTAGTTGTACATGATGCATTTGAGATTATTTTGTCATCTGAACCTATTGAATCTTCATTTACACCATAAACAATTGTAGAGTCAGCATTTTGTCCTGGCGCAGAAATGATAACTTTTTTTGCCCCACCCACTTCAATATGTACTTTAGCATCTTCTTTTTTAGTAAATTTTCCAGTGCATTCGTAAACAACATCAACATTATGTTTCGCCCAATCAAGATGAGTTGGATCTCTGTCAGAATAAATAGGGATTTTGTCTCCCTCTATAATTAATTCGTTTTCATTGGACTCTACAGATTTATCAAAAAAACCATGTACAGAATCGTATTTTATTAAAAGAGCGCTGACCTTAATATCTCCTACATCATTAATAGCAACAATTTTTATTTCTTTATTGTTAGACTCATATAATGCTCTTAAAATACTTCTTCCAATTCTTCCGAACCCATTAATTGCAACATTTATAGCCATATGTATTTTCCTTAATTTATAATTTCAAATTCAACCAAGTATCTTTTTTACATTATTTATAATATTTTGTGAGGTGAAACCAAAAAATTCTAATAAAGAGTTCCCTGGAGCAGACTCGCCAAAAGTATTTATACCAATTGGAATACCAACTGCTTTGGTGTATTTAAACCAAAAATTTGGTGACCCTGCTTCAACAGTAACGATTTTATGAAAATCTTTTGGTATAACAGAATTTTTATAATCTTCGTCTTGAGAATCAAAAATACTAGAAGAGGGCATAGATACTAATCTAATTTTTACTCCATCTTCAATAAGTTTTTTCGAAGCTTCGTACGCTATTCCCATTTCACTTCCTGTAGCAATAATTATAACTTCAAAATTACTATCATCTAGTATTACGTAACCACCTCTACTTATGCCAGCAATTTGCTCACTATTTCTTGGAATAAATTCACATGTTTGTCTTGAAAGTATTAGACAAGTGGTCCCAGCATCCTTTGAAAGCGCATGTTTCCAAGCTAAAGAAGTTTCTAACGAATCGCATGGCCTAATAACTGTATTTTTAGGAATTTCTCTCAAGGAGTTAATATGCTCTATGGCCTGATGAGTTGGACCATCTTCACCTAAACCAATTGAATCATGTGTAAAAACAAAAATATTTTTTAAATTCATCAGGCATGACATCCTTATAGCATTTTTAGAATAATCTGAAAATGTTAGGAAGGTACCTCCATATGGAATAAAGCCCCCATGCAAACTAATGCCATTCATAATTGCAGACATACCAAATTCTCTCACCCCATAATTAATATAATTACCATCTTGATTATTTAAAATATCTTTTGAATTTGAATGCTGAGTAAGATTTGAGGCTGATAAATCTGCTGAACCCCCAATTAATTCTGGAAATAACGGTGCAAATAAATTTAAAGCATTTTGTGAAGATTTTCGGGTTGCAAGACTTTCTGATTTGTCGTTAACCTCTTTGACAATTTCATTACTCAATTTTTGAAATCCGCCTGGCTCTTCTTTATTAACTCTTCTTAAAAATTCTTTTGCTTTTTCAGGATTTTGTTTTTCATAACTTTGAAAAATTTCATTCCATTTTTTTTCAAGTTCGTTACCAAAATTCTCAGCATTCCACGCATCATAAATATCATTTGGAATTTCAAATGAAGGGTAACGCCAATTTAAATTTTCTTTTGTTTTTTTAACTTCATCTTCGCCTAACGGAGCACCGTGAGAACTTTCTTTTCCTTCTTTATTTGGTGAGCCAAAACCTATTTTAGTTTTACAACAAATTAGAACAGGCTTATCACATTTCTTTGCTTTTTCTATAGCATTTGAAATATGCTCTCTATTATGACCGTCAACATTTGAGATAACTTCCCAACCATATGAGTTAAACCTCATTGGTGTATTATCGGTAAACCAACCATCTACACTCCCATCAATCGATATGCCATTATCATCATAAAAAACGATTAACTTATTAAGCTTTAAGGTGCCTGCAAGAGAACATACTTCGTGTGAGATGCCTTCCATAAGACAACCATCGCCAGTAAATACATAGGTGTAGTGATCAACAATTTTATGTTCTTTAGTATTGAATTGATTTGATAAAACTTTTTCAGATATTGCCATTCCAATAGCATTAGCAATACCTTGACCTAGGGGCCCAGTAGTGGTTTCAATACCACAATCAAGGTCAAGTTCTGGATGCCCAGGAGTTTTTGAATGTAATTGTCTAAAATTTTTTAGATCTTCTATGCCTAATTTATATCCAGACAAGTGCAAAATACTATATAAGAGCATTGATCCATGACCGTTTGATAGCACAAATCTATCTCTATTAAACCAATAAGGATTAGCAGGGTTATGATTTAAAAAATCCCTCCATAATACCTCAGCTATATCTGCCATACCCATTGGCATTCCTGGGTGTCCAGAATTTGCAGCTTGAACAGCGTCTATTGAAAGTGCTCTGATAGCGTTAGCTAAAACTTTGCTATTTGTATTAGAATTATTTCTTTCCAATTTTCGATTCAGTTTTGTTTACAAGATTTTGAATATTATCTTTATGACGCCATATTATTATGGCTGACATCATAACTATTATTACTGTTACTTTAAAGCTATTATAAGTAAAAAATACATGAAGAGGTAATAAAAAGAAGGTTACAATAGCAGCCAATGATGAAAACCCATATATTTTCAGCATTGTTAGCCAAGTTATAATGCAAATAGATCCTAAGACTATATCGAAAGCTAATAGCGATCCTAAACCAGTCGCCACCCCTTTCCCCCCTTTAAATTTATAAAAGATAGGAAATATATGCCCCAAGACGCAGGACATACATATAACTGTAATCTCAAAATTGCTTAATTCTAAAAATCCTGCAAAAAATACAACGATAATTCCCTTCAACATATCAAAAATTAAAGAAAATGATGCAAGTTTTCTGTTCCCAGTCCTAAGTAAGTTTGTAGCACCAGGGTTTTTAGAACCAAAGGTTCTAGGGTCATCATATCCAAAGACCTTGGAAAAAATGATTGAACCATTAATTGAGCCAATGAGATACCCAATTAAGCATAAGGCTAATAAAACTGTGTATTTTTCTATCAAGTTTACCTTTTAGTTTCCAAAAATATACTGCATTATAAAGTTAAATGAATAAAAAATATAAAAAAATTATACTTATTCACGGATGGGGATTTAATTCATCAATATGGAACAATGTCATAGAAAATTCTATTTATGGTAGTCAAATGCATCCTTTAAATATATATGCAGAAGCAAGAGAAAGTGGAACAAATATTCATTCAATAGCAAATTCAATAGCAAATAAGCACCCAGATCTAGACTGTATTGTTGGTTGGTCGATGGGTTGTTATTTTGCCAATGCATTATCAAAAATTTCAAAAAAATTACCTATAGTTTACGTCTCTTTTTTGCCAAGTTTTGATAACTTCTCCGAACTAGGTTGCGGTTTTACAAAAAAAGAAGTAGAAAATTTATATGATGATCTTAATAAAGATTTTTTAAACACAATAAAGAAATTTTATATAATGTGTATTGGTAAAAAAAACATAAACTTTGTTAAGCAATTTATTAATACAGCATATAGCCTTGAAAAAAATTATTCACATGAAGTTAAAGAATCATTAGCTTTTATAAAAAAAGATTTTATCAATTTTGAGATTAGGAAAAATAAATGTATCTTTATATATGGAGATGATGATAATTTATGTAATGACTTTTATTCGAATAAAATAATTAGTCAATTTGACAAAAAGATTATTAAGGGAGGCTCACATGCTCTTTTTGTTAACAAGAATAAAGAGTTTATAGATGTTTTAGATAATTTTTTGAAAGCGATTTAATTTCTTTCTTTCGTGTAAAAATTTTTTCCTATTTTTAATACTTTTGGTATGCACTCTCTTTCTCCATAATTTAAATGATGTCTTTTTAAGATTTTTACGCATTAATTTAATGACATCTTTTTCATGAAGTCCAGTCTCTTTATAAATATCCTCAAAAGTCACTCTATCTGCCCAGGCAGCCCAAATCACCCAATCCACACTTCCGGATGCAGGTATGGGTTTATATGTTTTAGTTTGCGGTAAGTTTGATTTTTTCATAATGTGATAAGTTATATGGTATCTTAAATGTAATTTGTGAATTTTGTATTTAAACATTATTTGTAATTTTATATGATTTTTAATCCAGATAGCTATATTGAATCAGCAATAGTTCAAAAAGAAATTATAAGTAGGCTTATAGAAAGAACCTCTTTGATTAACTTTATTCCAGAACAGATTATTGATATTGGTGCAGGAATTGGTTTGAGTTCTAGACCATTCATGGATATATTTCCAAATGCTAAAGTTAATATGTATGACAAATCAATTCTTTCGCTCAATAAATCTATAATTCAGTCTGAAAATTTTTATAAAGTTTGTGGTGATTTTACAAGCCTGCCCTTTAAAGACGACTCTTTTGATCTTGTCTTTTCTGCATCGGCTTTACATTGGAACTATAATATTGGTCAAACTATTCAAGAGATTTTTAGAATTTTAAAGCCATCCGGGCTCTTATTATTTTCAACATTTGGCAAAGGTACGTTAAAGGAATATAAAGATGCTTGGGCCATGGTTGATTCAAATCAGCATGTAAATGAATTTTTTGATATGCATAACCTTGGTGATTTACTATACAAAGTAGGGCTTAAAGACCCTGTTATGGATTCTGAAAAAATAGTTATTCAATATGATAGTGTTCGACAAATTCAATTGGATTTAAAAAATATAGGATCGTTTTTAATGCAAAGAGAAAGGGGNCTAGGGCTAACTTCTAAAGGTAAAATGCAAAATATGTACAAATCGTATGAAGAGTTAAAAGGACCACAAACGACTTACCCTCTCACTTATGAAGTTATTTATGGGCATGCATGGAAAACCCTATAATTAACCTCTGTACACTTCATTAATATGCCTATTGGTGTANAATACNNNTGGGGANAAAATGATAGAATACTCAAACAANAACTTTGACAGATTTATAATAAAGCCTAACCAATCAATCTCAGCTGGCGGGCTCAAAGTTTTTTTCATACTNATATTTAGTGTTTCCTTTATTATAGCTATATTCTTTGCATTAAACGGTATCTGGATTATAATGCCTTTCACAGGATTTGAGATGCTTTTTTTAGCTTTAGCTCTCTCATATTGTTATTTAAAAAGGAAACAATATGAAATAATTTCAATAACAGACAGCAAAGTATCTATTTTGAGTAGGTTTCATAGGGGTAAAAAAGAATATAATATGGAAAGATATTGGACAAGGGTAGTTTTAGATAAACCATGCCATAAGGGTCATCCACATAAGCTTTTTTTAAGGTCTCACGGAAAGCAAACTGAAATTGGAGCTTTACTTAATGACGATGAAAGATTGAAATTGGCAAAATTACTTAAAGGAAAAATTCCATATGGAAATTAAATATAAAATCTTTTTAACNATTTCATCCTTATTACTCTTTATGAGTTCAGCTTTTGCAGGATGGGACACCCTAAACATGCCAAAAGGCGTGTCTGAAATTAGTAATGAGATTTATAATCTTCATATGTTNATCNTNTGGATTTGCGTTGGCATTGGTGTAGTTGTTTTTGGTGCAATGTTTTGGTCAATCTTAATGCATAGAAAATCACGCGGNGTGAAACCAGCTACATTTCATGAAAGTACAAAATTAGAGTTTATTTGGACTGTAGTTCCGTTTGCAATTTTGATTTTGATGGCAATCCCTGCTACAAAGACATTAATCAAGATGTATGATCATACTGACTCTGATATCACAATAAAGGTTACGGGTTACCAGTGGTTATGGAAATATGAATATCTTGATTCAGGTGTAAGCTTCTATAGTAAATTAAGTACACCTTANGATGAAATTTATAATAAAAAGCAAAAGAACCTAAATTATCTNCAAGAAGTTGATAATCGCNTAATTATTCCAACAAATAAAAAAGTAAGATTTTTAGTAACNTCAAATGATGTTCTTCATGCTTGGTGGGTTCCTGATTTAGCTTTAAAAAAAGATGCTATTCCAGGTTTCATAAATGAATTATCTACTGTTGTTTTAGAGCCAGGCGTTTATAGAGGTAGATGTGCAGAATTATGCGGAAGACANCATGGGTTTATGCCTATTGTGGTTGAAGCCGTTAGCGANAATAAATTTGACGAATGGATAGCTAGTCAGAAAATTGAATCAAACCTAGCTAATAAATAAAGGAGATTAAAGTTATGAGCTCAGTAGTTAATGAACACCATGACGATCATCCATCAGGNATAATGAGATGGATAACTACAACAAACCATAAAGACATAGGAACTCTATATCTTTGGTTTTCACTGATAATGTTTTTTATTGGTGGTTTAATGGCTTTGGTTATAAGGTCAGAATTATTNCAACCTGGTTTACAATTTGTAGATCCTCAATTTTTTAATTCAATGACAACAATGCATGCCTTGGTNATGATATTTGGTGTCGTTATGCCCGCTTTTACAGGACTTGCAAATTGGTTAATACCAATCATGGTCGGAGGTCCTGATATGGCTCTTCCAAGAATGAATAACATGAGTTTTTGGATATTACCTTTTGCATTTTCAATGTTGCTCTCAACTTTGTTTATGGATGGTGGTGCTCCAGCAGGCGGCTGGACTCTTTATCCTCCANTAAGTCTGCAAACTGGTAACGCATTTCCNTTTCTTATTTTTGCCATTCACTTTATGGGTTTATCATCAATAATGGGCGCAATTAACGTNGTTGCAACAATATTAAACATGAGAGCTCCTGGAATGACATTAATGAAAATGCCTTTATTTGTTTGGACTTGGTTAATAACAGCTTTTCTANTAATNGCAGTCATGCCTGTACTTGCTGGTGGCGTAACAATGTTATTGACNGATAAATACTTTGGAACAAGCTTCTTTAATGCTGCCGGAGGTGGCGACCCCGTTATGTTCCAACATATTTTTTGGTTCTTTGGGCACCCTGAAGTATATATTTTAATTCTTCCATCATTTGGTGTAGTTTCATCGATCATCCCAACCTTTTCAAGAAAGCCTTTATTTGGTTATAGCTCTATGGTTTATGCTACAGCATCTATAGCATTTTTATCTTTCATTGTTTGGGCACATCANATGTTTACAGTCGGCATGCCTTTGGGTGGAGAATTATTTTTTATGTTCGCAACGATGCTTATAGCTGTGCCTACAGGTGTTAAAGTTTTTAACTGGGTAAGTACAATGTGGAAGGGAGCAATGACTTTTGAAACCCCTATGCTTTTTGCNATAGGTTTTATNGTGATGTTTACAATTGGAGGTTTCTCAGGACTTATGTTGGCCATTACCCCAGCTGATTTCCAATACCATGATACTTATTTCGTAGTTGCTCATTTTCACTACGTATTAGTTCCTGGATCTATATTTGCTATTATGGCAGCCGTATATTATTGGCTTCCTAAATGGACAGGACATTATTATTCAGAGTTTTTAGGTAAGACTCATTTTTGGCTTTCTACGATTTTTGTAAATTTAACTTTCTTCCCTATGCATTTTGTTGGTCTTGCCGGCATGCCAAGAAGAATACCAGATTACTCTTTACAGTTTGCTGATTATAATGCGATAGCTAGTATAGGTGCTTTTGGGTTTGGGCTATCACAACTAATATTTGTATATATATTATTTAAGTGTTTAAAAAGCGGAGAGAAAGCAACCNACCAGGTTTGGGAAGGAGCTGAAGGTCTGGAGTGGACATTATCATCACCACCACCTTATCACTCTTTCAGTGAGCCACCGGTTGTCAAATAAAAGTTATTTATTTATGAAAACACAAGGTAAAATTAGACTAACAGCTTCATTGCTTGCNCTATTAGCTATCGTTTTCTACGTAAGTTTTTATCTAGTAATGGCGGCAAAATGAATAAAGGTAAAAGCACTATAAAAAAGCTGTTTTTTATTTCTNTCTTGATGTTTGGCTTTTCCTTTCTTTTAGTCCCTATNTATTCGATAGTTTGCGATCTTACCGGTTTGAATGGCAATACTAGTAACCTAAAATTAAAAACTGAAGTTAATANTAATATTAATACTAGTNTAGATTCCTCAACTGTNAAGATACAGTTTGTTTCAAACTCNGGNGAGGGGACTAACGTAAATTTTAAAGCTGATGAGTTTCAAATAAATGTTACTAAAGGTAAAATTCATAGTACATATTACTATTTTGAAAACATATCAGAAAATATTGTTGTAGGTCAGGCAGTTCCAAGTGTCTCACCTAATATTGCATCGAAATATTTAAAAAAAATAGAATGTTTTTGTTTTGAACAGCAAAAAATTATGCCTGGAGAAGTTTTAAAATTACCGGTTTACTTTAGCATTGATCCAAATATACCAAATGATATAAAAACTTTAACATTGTCTTATACTTTNTATAAAATTGACAATGTGGCAAATAAAAAAAAGATTAATAAAATAAATTAATTGGGGATAAAAATGTCTGAATCTAGTTATTATGTTCCGCATGGAAGTAAGTGGCCAATGGTTGGAACCATCGGTATATGTACTGCAATGGTTGGTGCAGCAAACTTGTTCAATGGTGGCGACTTAGGGGTAGAAATATTATTTGTTGGTTTAGCGATTGTTATTTTTATGATGGTTGGCTGGTTTTCAGTTGTTATCAAAGAATCTGAGAGCGGTATATATGATGAACAAGTTGATAAGTCATTTAGATGGGGAATGATATGGTTTATTTTCTCAGAAGTAATGTTCTTTGCTGCATTTTTTGGNGCTTTATATTATGTAAGAGCTTATTCGCTACCTTGGCTTGGGGGTGAAGGAACTGGTCTGCCAACTAATACTTACTTATGGCCAGGTTATGAAGCAATTTGGCCAGAAAATGCCAATGGCCCTGGNGAAATAGGCGGCGAATTTAAATACATGGGACCATGGGGTTTACCAGCCTTAAATACAGCTATTCTATTAACAAGTGGTTTAACAATCACTTGGGCTCATCATGCGCTTAAAGAATCAAATAGATACCAGTTAATTATTGGCTTAGCCTTAACTGTTCTATTAGGTGCAATATTTATGTACTTTCAAGGAGTAGAATATGGTCANGCCTTTAAAGATTTGAATTTGAATTTAGGAAGTGGGATATATGGTTCTACTTTTTTTATGCTCACTGGCTTTCATGGATTTCATGTAACTGTTGGAACTTTAATGTTATGTGTAATATTAGGTAGATGCATAGTAGGTCATTTTAAGCCAGCAAATCACTTTGCATTTGAAGCGGTCGCTTGGTACTGGCANTTCGTCGATGTCGTTTGGCTGGGTTTATTTATATTCGTTTATTGGTTGTAATAAATAAGATTATAATGAATTAGGCTCTATGTAGCCCATTTGATATAAGATTATAAGTATTATAAATAAAATTATTGATAATANAATCCTTATAAAGAGTGTATTCACAACCCTTCTCTTTTGACCTTTATCCTTTATTAAAAAAAACATTGAGCCAAATAAGCTTATTAGTATTAAAATAAAAAGGGATATGACAATAAATTTTAACAATATAGATTTATACAGTTTATGAAAATTAATTTACTTTCTAGCATCTTTTTTCTATTTTGTATATCTCTTTTTACTTACTTAGGTATTTGGCAACTTGAAAGAGCTAAGGAAAAAGAGAACATTATATCTGAATTTGATTCAAGAAAATCNATATCACCAATCTTTATTGAAGACATCAAATCTTCAGAAAAAGAATTTCTTAATTATAGAAATGTNAGNCTGAAAGGAAATTTTTTTGAAAAATTTTTTTTATTAGACAACAAATTTCATGATAAAAAAGTAGGTTTCAATGTCTATGTACCCTTTTTAATTAAAAATACAAAAAATGTTATTTTGGTAAATTTAGGATGGGTTGACTTTGATACAAATAGAAAAAATATTAGTAAGAGATATGCAGATCTATTAACTCGAAACAATATTTTGAATATCAAAGAAATCGATGGATTTTTGTATTTGATGGAAGAACCCTACCATATAGGCGATATGGACATTAATGAATTCTGGCCTAGACTAATTCAATATATTGATTTTGAACAGATTAGCGATATATTCAAAAATTACAATTTGATTTACGATTTAACTCTTGTTGCGAGCTCAAATATTAGTAATTTTAAAAACAATTTTAAGATAGTTAATATGACTCATGAAAAGCATTTAGGATACTCTGCTCAATGGTTTGGTTTGGCAGGTATATTCTTAGTCATATATTTAATCCTATTTTTTAGGGGAAGAAAACAGTGAATATCAATATAGATTATTCTGCAAAAATTAAATCTAGGATATATTTTATTTTAATCATATTGTCTTTCATCGGACCATTAATTTTTGCTACATTAATGTATATATATAGAGATAGCCTTCCAATTGCACCACCAAGCACTAATGGCGAATTACTTGAAAGTATGATAAATATTCATAAAAACTCAACAAGCGAAAAAACTTTAAAAACATTTAGTAACAAAAAATGGTCACTAATTTTTGTAGTCAGAGGAAACAAATGTGATAAAACATGTAGTGAAATATTACATCTCATTAGACAAACTAGGATTAGTCTTAACCAAGATAGTTCAAGGGTTATGAACATTGTAATTACTGATCAAAAAAATGATGATATTGAAGATCTAATTAAGGCTGATTACAAAAATATTAATAAGCTCATTGACCCCAAGTTACTAGACAATGAACTTTTAAATAACGGAACTTTGTATATTTCCGATCCGCTTGGAAATATATTTATGTTTTACAATAAAGAAAATTTAAATTTTAAAGGACTTAGAAAAGATTTAAAAAAAGTTCTTAAAATATCGCAAATAGGATAAAGAAATTATGAGTATAAACAACATACTTTATATAATGCTAGTTTTAGTTTTTACAATTATAACTTTTGGCGCTTATGTAAGACTTTCGGATGCTGGTTTAGGATGCCCAGATTGGCCTGGTTGTTATGGAATTTTATTAGGTGTTCCAGAGACAGCAAGCGAAATTACTGAGGCTGAACAGCTTTTTAAGGGCTCTCAAGTTGATATTGGAAAAGCATGGAAAGAGATGATACATCGATATCTTGCAGGTATATTCGGTCTAGTAATTCTGGCCTTCGTTTATATTATTTATAAATACGATTATAAAAATTTAAAAAAAATATCAATGTTTACTGGATTGTTAGTTTTACTTCAGGCTTTTTTAGGTTTACTAACTGTATCTGAACAACTTCAACCCCTTATTGTTTCCCTTCATCTTGTTGGCGGCTTATCAATATTTTCACTAATATGGCTTATTTTTATCAAACACAAATCATATATATTTAGTAACCACGTATTTTTAAATATAAATTTAGATTTTAAGTATTTTAAGTATGCAAGAAATATAGTTTATGTTTCTCTTCTATTTTTAGTTATTCAAATAATTCTAGGCGGTTGGACAAGTACAAACTATGCTGCTCTTGCTTGCGTAGATTTTCCGAAGTGCAATACTCAATGGTGGCCAAAAATGGATTTCATTAGTGGATTTTCTGTTGACTTTACTGATCAAAATTATGAGTTTGGGGTTTTAGATTCATATTCAAGAGTTGCTATACACTTTACTCATCGTGTTTGGGCTTTAGTAACTTTTTGTGTTTTAGTTTTCTCACTAATATACGTAAATAGATTAATTAAAAATGATTTTATAAAATATTTAAGTATTACAATTTTCTTACTTCTAATAGCTCAAATAGCGCTTGGTATAATGAATGTTGTTTATAGTTTGCCAATTGAGATAGCAGTTGCTCACACTGGAAATGCGTCATTATTACTCATAAGTTTAATAACATTAGCGTATGTATTAAATTATTGTTATAGCAGATCTTTAATTAAACATTAAAATGTCGTATATATCCTCAATAAAGCCATATATTGAAATATCAAAGCCTAGGGTAGTTCTTTTAATGATTTTTACATCTTTAATAGGTATGCTTTTAGCAAATCCTCTTAATATTAATTTTTTACTTCTTATTATTGCTAACTTAGGAATTGCATTAATGGCTTTCTCAGCTGGCGCTATTAATCAATTAGTTGACCAAAAAGTCGACCGTATTATGGATAGAACTAAAAAAAGGCCTTTACCCTCGGGTGAGCTCAAAGAAATAAATGTGATAGTTTACTCAATTGTGATTGGATTTATTGGATTTGTAACATTATTCTTTTATGTTAATCAATTAACTGCTTATCTTACTTTTGCTTCATTGGTCGGTTACGCATTTATATATACTATGTATTTAAAGAGAGCTACTCCACAAAATATCGTGATTGGTGGGGCAGCTGGTGCAACACCACCGTTATTAGGTTGGACTGCTATTACTGGCTCTGTCGATTACATGGCTGTTATTATGTTTCTAATTATATTTATGTGGACACCTCCCCATTTTTGGGCATTGGCTCTTGCAAAAAAAGATGAATATGCCGCTGCTAAAATTCCTATGCTACCAGTAACTCATGGAGATAATTTCACTAGAATTCATATAACCTTATACACATTAATGATGAGTGTATGCTCTTTTCTACCTTTTTTAATTGGTTTTTCAGGAAAATTCTATTTATTTGGTTCAATCGTATTAAATCTATTTTTTTTGTATTTGACAATTTCAATGCAAATTTCAAAAAGCAATAATTTATCTTTTAAAATATTTAATTATTCAATAATTTACTTATCGGCATTATTTGGATTTATGATAGCTGACAGATATTTAAATCTACTAGTTATACTTTGATATATTTTTTAAGAGCTTTAATTGATTCTGATTCTATTTGTCTTACCCTTTCCTGGGAAATACCATACTTTTCAGAGAGTTCAGCCAAAGTGGATTTATTATCAGTTAACCACCTTGTTGAAATTATTTCTTTACTTCTATCATCAAGATTACTTAAAGCAAGTTTAAGAGCTTCATAGTACTTTGTTTTGTCCTCTAATTCGATAACTGCATCCGGTTGAAGTTCGCTACTTTCTAAATAATCAATTGGCCCAAAACTATTTTCGTCATCAGATTCAGATTCTACAGCTAAATCATAATTTGATAACCTTGACTCCATCTCTTTTACATCTTTTTCAGATACGCCGAGATCTAATGCGATTGATTTCGCTTCGTCATTGTTTAGCCAAGTACTAGACTTTTTCTTAGATCTTAAATTAAAAAAAAGTTTTCTCTGTGCTTTTGTTGTTGCTACTTTAACTATTTTCCAATTTTTTATTACAAATTCATTTATTTCTGATTTTATCCAATGGACTGCAAAGGTTATCAATCTCACGTTTTTGGAAGGATCAAACTTTTTGACAGCTTTCATTAAGCCAATATTACCTTCTTGAACTAAGTCATTAACATTTAATCCATAGCCTGAATAACCCTTAGCTATATAAATAACAAACCTCAAATTATGCATAATTAATTTTTTTGCAGAATCAAGGTTGTTATTATCCAATAGATCTTGAGCTAACTCTTTTTCTTCTTCTTTTGTTAAAACAGGTAAAGACATGACATAAGAATAATATGCTTCTCCAGATGAAGCAGGTGATATTGCCATTTCAAAATTGTTATATTTCATATTCATAATTTAGCACTCATTATAGAAGAGTGCTAATAAAAATCAATATTACAAATTAACTTAATATAATCAATAACTTACAATATTAAATTTTAGGGAAATTGTATATTTTTGAGGCAATTTTATAGCTATTTATTATTAAAGATAACAAACCAATTAGAAAAGTAAGAAAGACAGTAGTTTCTGATACCTCTTTCAATACCAGAGGAAATAAAAAGTTTTCCGTATATTTATTCACGTTGGCAATGATAAATTCTGATAATATGTTTGTCGAATAAAAACTAACAATTAGGCTAAAAGATAAAATTATTGTAAAAAAAATATAATTTAAAACCCTCAATAAGGTAATTGATTCGCCTTCTTGCATATATAATTTAAGCTCTTTAGAAAATCTCATATAAAAGCCTTTTACAAAATTCCTTATTGAGAAAAAAATAAGCAACAAAGTAAAAAGACTGAATAAGTAATATAAAATTTCACCTATCTCCCTAATATATTGAATAGATACATTTTCGCGATTTTTAATAACATGACTTTCTACAATATTTGATTGACTTACCAAATTAATAATTGATGAGCTAAAAGAATTATTTGATTTTAAAATTAATATATTACTAAAAGGAAGATCTGGAAAATTATATGTAAAATTATTGTTTTTATCACTTACGATTTTGATAGCTTCTTCTTTTGAAACTATTTTGATACTTATATTATCTTTATTTATTTTTCCCTTAAGGTCGTTTAATTCATTTAAATTAGCATCTGCTTTTAAAAAAATTATCATCTGAGTATTCTCATAAAAATAATGCCACATTGTATGAACGTTTCTTGAAGCAAAATTAAGAAAAATGAATAAGAAAAAAGAAATAGATATATAAGAAATACTTATGAAAAGATAACTTTTATTATAAAAAAAATATCTTTTTAGCTTTTTTAAATTAAATAGTAATTTATTATAATTTTTTGTAGTATTCATTTTAGTCACTTCTTAAATCTTTAATATCAAAATTTAAAAAACTATGGTTTTCTATTAGCTTTTCATTCGTAAGAAGAACAATAGTTGTCTTTATCTCTACCAAAATGTTAATTAATTTTTCTATGATTTCTTTTTGGTTTGAATCAATTTGACTAAAAATATTGTCTGCAATTAGAATTTTGGGATTTTTAATGATGCAACGGCCAATGTATACTAACCTTTTCTCACTTCTGGATAATTCATACCCCTTAGAATTTTTTTTATGTTCTAATTTAAGGATTTTGAGTATCTCGCTAACTTTTGCCTGAGAAATTTTAGAAGACTCTCCCTTTATTCTTAGAGGTATTTCAATATTTTCCATAACTGTTAGATCCTCAAGAATAACTGTATCTTCTGATATTATTCCAGTTTCTCTTATAAATTTAAGCTTTTCAGATCTACTTTTTCGATTTACATTTTTTCCATCAACAATTATAGATCCTTTCGAAGCCTTTTCATTTAAGGTTAATATTTTAAATAATGAGGTTATACCAGATCCTGAAATTCCAAATATTTGCACACAGCTTTCTTTTTTTATTTCAAAATTGATATTTTGTAATATATTACTTTCTTGAGTATAATTTTTGTAAATGTTTAAAAGTTCAAGCATTTTAATATTATAATGTTTACGAAATTGTTTAAGAAACCTTTATGTTAACAAGATTAAATGCGTTATTTAAAATTTTTTTTATCTTTTTTATTTCAACTTTAAGCTATGCAGAAACTATGAACACAACTCTTGATAATGGTTTAAAAGTGGTAATTAAAAAGGATTCTCGTGCCCCTGTAGTTACATCTCATTTGTGGTACAAAATTGGTTCTGGGGACGAACAAAACGGAATTACTGGAATATCTCATGCTTTAGAGCATATGATGTTTAAGGGAACAGAAAAATTTCCAGGCTCAAAATTTTCAGATCAAGTTGAAAAATTTGGTGGAAGTGAAAATGCATTTACAAGTAGAGATTACACAGCATATTATCAAACAGTTCCAAAATCATTTCTTGAAGATGTAATCAAAATGGAATCTGACAGAATGAAAAACCTACAACTTAAAAAATCTGATTTTCTTAAGGAAATTGAGGTTATTAAAGAAGAAAGAAGGTTAAGAACAGATGATCAATCCGAAGCAATCGCCTATGAAAAACTTCATGCAACAGCTTTTGTAAACAACCCTTATCATAATCCTGTAATAGGTTGGATGGAAGATTTAGAGACTATGGAAGTTGAGGATCTTCAAGTTTGGTATGACAGGTGGTACTCACCAAATAATGCCACTGTAGTCATTGTTGGAGACGTAGACATAAAAAAAACACTTCAATTAGTTAAAAAATATTATGGACCAATCAAAACAATGCAATTACCTGTAAGAAAAGATAAAAAGGAACCAAAGCAATTTGGAACTAAATTGGCAGATCTAAAAATAGATGGAAAGCAACCTTATTTAATATTTGGTTATAAAGTCCCAAGCCTTGCCTCGTCGGATATGAACTATAAAGATTGTTTTGCACTTTATGTATTAAGCTCGATATTGAGTTACGGTGATAATTCAAGATTAAGTAAAGAATTAATACGACAAAAAAAAGTAGCATATGCGGTAGATTCAAGCTACTCACTATTTGCGCGAAACGATAGTTTATTTCTAGTAGACGCAAGCCCAGTATCAGGTATAAATTTAAAGAATCTTGAAAAAGAAATTGAAAGCATTCTCTACTCATACAAAAAAAGTATGGTAACGAAAAGAGATTTGGATAAGATCCTAGCTCAAGTCATAGCATATGAAGTTTACCAACAAGATTCACTTTTTTATCAAGCTTACGTATATGGTATGACCTCGACTACTGTTGGCAGTATAGACATTATAAAAAAATTTACTGACTATGTTGGCTCAGTCACAAGCCAAGATATTATGTCGGTAGCTAAGAAATACTTTGTTCCTACTAATAAAACTGTAGCTTATGTTAATAAATAAAAAATTATATAAGTTCATAATTTTTTCTTTTTTTATTTTAATTTTTATGATAAGTAAAGCTGAAGCAAATATGGAAATTAAAAAATTCCTGACCAAAAATAAAGTCGAGGTCTTTTATGTAAATTCAAGCACCATTCCCATGGTAGACATCCAGGTTATATTTGATGCAGGATCAAATAAAGATAATAAGCTAAATGGACTTTCAAACCTTACTCATGGGCTAATAAACGAGGGAACGAAAAATAAAAAATATGACGAGATATCTTACGAACTTGAATCTAATGGAGCAATCTTTAGTGCTAGCTCATATAAAGATAAATCTATAATTTCTCTGAGATCTTTAACTCAAGAGAATTATTTTAAAAATTCAGTCAAAATTTTCGCTGAAATTTTAAGCAGTGCAAACTTTCCCAAAGAACAATTTGAAATCCAAAAAAATCAACTTATTTCATTTATAAAAGAAGGAGCAACAGATCCAAGTGACGTATCAATTAATCTTTTCTACAAATCACTATATGGTAAGCATCCTTATGCTAATCCAAATGAAGGTTATGTTTCATCAATCGAAAGAATAAGTAGAAAAGATGTAATGAATTTCTATAATAGCTATATTACAAGACAAAACGCAAAAATCGTCATAGTTGGCTCGCTAAAGTTCGAAGAAATTAAAAAATTAGCTGAAAAGATATCAATAAGTCTTAAATCTTCAACCAATAAAAATAATCAAATTCATAAAAGTGAGATTGAAAGTCCAAGTAAAAAAAATTTTTT